>CBFGON010000001.1:0-61939 GCA_965650395.1 uncultured Qipengyuania sp.
CGGCAAGATCGTTCCAGTCGGGCAATGCTAGGGAGGCAGGCAAAGCGCTGGCAAGATAGGCTTCGTGTGGGGCCACACCGATGGCGCGCAGGATCGCTTCCACCAGCCTGCCGGCGTCGCCCGACAGCAGCGCTTCACCATCGCCTTCCATGGGCTGGGGAATCACTATCCAGACTTTCGCCCCGGCAACGCCGCGCGGCGGCAATCTGCGATCCGCACCGACGGGTGCGAGCGATTTTTCGCTCATCCACCATTCGCGAAATGCGGCGAGGTCTCGTGGCCAGCCAGCATTGTCGCCGCCGATGGCTTCGGCAGCCGGGATATTGTCAAACGCGCGTTCGAGCGGAGTCTGCTCCGGTTCTCTCATCACTAGCGAGGGCCGCGGAGCCGTAACGGCTTCTTCCACTTCCGGTTCAGCGAGCCATGACGCCGGTTCTTCGGTATAATCGCTGTCGACACCCGCTTCGCGCCACCATCCGAAGGCTGCTTCGAGCGCGTCTGCGGGGGCGAATTCGCGGGTTTCGGAAGTATCGGTCAGCATTTTGTGTCCTGCGCGGGTCTTGACCTCTATCGGCCCAGCAATCAAGGCACTGGCACAGGATTGGCGACGAAAAGAGAGAGTCATGAGCGAACGCGAATCGATGCCTTGCGATGTGGTCATCATCGGCGGTGGTCCGGCCGGGCTTTCGGCTGCGATCAGGCTGAAGCAGATCAATGCCGATCTCGAAGTCGTCGTGCTCGAAAAGGGCAGCGAAATTGGCGCACATATCCTCTCGGGCGCGGTGGTCGATCCCAAGGCGCTCGACGAATTGCTGCCCGAATGGCGCGATTCCGGCTGCCCGATGGCGGAAACGCCGGTGACCGAGAACCTCCATTGGGTGCTCTCGGCCAAGGGCAAGTCGAGCCTTCCCGAAATCCTCCTGCCGCCGTTCATGTCGAACCACGGCAAATACACCGGCAGCCTGGGCAATCTGTGCCGCTGGCTGGCCGAACAGGCCGAAGCACTGGGCGTAATGGTATTCCCCGGCTTCCCCGCTGCCGAAGTGCTGTTCGATGACAAGGGCGCAGTGACCGGCGTTGTGACGCAGGACATGGGCGTTGCTGCCGATGGCAGCCACAAGGGCGATTACCAGCCGGGGATGGAAATCCACGCCAAATACACGCTGTTCGCAGAGGGTGCGCGCGGCAATCTGACCAAGCTGATGAAGGCGAAATACGACCTGGAGGCCGATTGCCAGCCGCAGGTCTATGGCCTCGGTATCAAGGAATTGTGGGACATCGATCCCGACAAGCATCAGCAGGGCAGGGTGATCCACACGCAGGGTTGGCCGCTGAGCGAAAGCGGTACCTGGGGTGGGGGCTTCCTCTATCATCAGGCCAACGGGCAGGTGGCGATCGGCTTCGTGACCGCGCTCGATTACAAGAACCCCTGGGTTTCGCCTTATCAGGAATTCCAGCGCTGGAAGCATCACCCCGAGATCGCCGCGATTCTCGAAGGCGGCAAGCGCGTCGCCTATGGTGCGCGCGTCATCAATGAAGGCGGCTGGCAGAGCGTGCCCAAGCTGGCATTCCCCGGCGGGGCGCTGATCGGCTGTGCGGCGGGCTTCGTCAATGTGCCGCGCATCAAGGGCACGCATACCGCGATGAAGAGCGGGATGCTGGCCGCCGAAAGCATTGCCGCCGCGATCGCTGCGGGCAGCGAGCATTCGGAACTGATGGAATACGATGCTGCCGTGCGCTCCAGCTGGATCGCCGACGAGCTCAAGCTGGTGAAGAATGCCCAGCCTGCTGTCGCCAAATATGGCGAAGATCTGGGCACGGTGCTGGCGGGCATCGACATGTGGATGCGCACGCTCAAGATCGGGTTGCCGATCACGATGAAGCATCACCGCGACCACGAAATGCTCGAGCGGGCTGATCTCTTCGCGCCGATTGCCTATCCCAAGCCCGACGGGAAGCTGAGCTTTGATCGCCTGACCAATGTCAGCTTCAGCTACACCAACCATGCCGAGGACCAACCCTGCCACCTCAAAGTGGCGGACATGGAACTGCAGAAGATGAGCGAGCTGGGCGTCTTTGGCGGCCCGTCAGCGCGCTATTGCCCGGCCGGGGTTTACGAGTGGCTTGAAACGGAGAGCGGCGAACCGAAGTTCCAGATCAACAGCCAGAACTGCGTCCACTGCAAGACCTGCGACATCAAGGACCCCAACCAGAACATCACCTGGACCACGCCCGAGGGTGGTGGCGGCCCGAACTATCCGAATATGTGATCCGGCTTGCCGGTGAATGTAACCGCCTTTGCCAAGATTAACCTCGCGCTGCATGTCCGCGCGCGGCGCGAGGACGGCTTTCACGAGCTTGAAACGCTGTTCGCGTTCGTCGATGCAGGCGATCTGCTGACGGCTTCCAGCGCAGCTCAGGACAGTGTGCGGACAGTTGGCGAGTTTGCTGGCGGGTTCGACGATCCGTTCGACAATCTGGTAGCGAAAGCACTGGGCAAGCTGCCGCGCCCGAGTGGGATGGCGATTACGCTGGAGAAGAATTTGCCAGTGGCGGCGGGGCTGGGTGGCGGTTCGGCTGACGCCGGAGCGGTATTCCGCCTCGTGCGCGAGCGTCATGGCCTGCCGGAGGACTGGCACGCGCGTGCTGCTGCCTTGGGTGCAGATGTTCCCGCCTGCGTCGAGAGCCGCACTTGTATCGGGCGCGGCACGGGGATCGAGCTTGAGCCTGCTGACGACAGTTTGGCTGGAACGCCGGTCTTGCTCGTCAATCCGCGCGTGCCGCTATCAACCGGGCCGGTTTTCGCCCATTGGGACGGCAAGGATCGCGGCGCGCTTCCGCAGGGCGACGCGCGCACGATTGCGCTTGAAGGCCGCAATGATCTCGAAGCGCCGGCTATTGCACTATGCCCTCCGATTGCAGGTGTCCTTGCCGCGCTGAACGGAACCTCGCCTTTCCTCGCCCGTATGTCAGGCTCTGGCGCGACCTGTTTTGCGCTGTTCGAAACCGAAGCAGCGCGTGACGAAGCTGCGGCTCGCCTTGCCGCCGATCATCCGGGCTGGTGGCAGATGCGAGGCAAGCTCAGATGATCCTTGATGGCCTACCATATCGCCAGGTCTGCGCAGATGACGCGAAACCGGGCGGGTTGATGTGCGTAGCGGACCATGCTTCGAACAAGGTGCCCGCGGGTATCGAGCTCGGCATCGACGCTGCGCTGCTCGACGATCACATCGCGGTGGATATAGGGGTGGAAGGCATCGCCGACCGTCTGGCCCGTCGACATGGAATACCGGCGCATATCGCTACCGTCAGCCGCCTCGTCTGCGATCTCCACCGCAAGGAGGACGAGGCGGCGGTGGTTCCTACCAGCAGCGACGGCCACCTTATCCCCGGGAACATCGGCGCCGATATCGAACACCGCCTTTCCGAATTTCATCGCCCATACCATGATGCGCTGGGCAGGTTCATCAAACAGCTACGCCCGCGCATGATCGTCGCCCTGCACAGCTTCACACCGCAGCTGAAGTCGGGCGGAGAGCCGCGCCCGTGGGAAGTCGCCTTGCTCTACAATCGTGACGATAGTGCCGCGCGCCACGCCATCCGGCTGTTCGGAGAGCAAGGGCTGACGGTGGGCGACAACCAGCCCTATTCGGGCAAACAGCTCAATGCCACGATGGATCGTCATGCCGAAGCGCGGGGGATCCCTTATTGCACCGTAGAGATCCGGCAGGACCAGATCGCCACCGAGGCCGGGCAGGCGCGCTGGGCGACGATGATTGCCGATGTGATGGGGCGGGTAGCGCTGGAAGTCTAAAGCCACGCTTGGCCGCCCTCGTGCGGTTCTAGCGTTAGCGATGCCGCGACAGTCTGCTAGGTAAGCTCCTCAGACCGGAGAGTTACCATGCCTGCCTATCGTTCCCGCACCACCACCCATGGCCGCAACATGGCCGGCGCGCGCGGATTGTGGCGCGCGACGGGGATGAAGGACGAGGATTTCGGCAAGCCGATCATTGCCGTGGTCAACAGCTTCACCCAGTTCGTGCCGGGTCATGTCCATCTCAAGGACTTGGGGCAACTGGTCGCGCGCGAAGTCGAAGTCGCGGGTGGCGTGGCCAAGGAATTCAACACTATCGCCGTCGATGACGGGATCGCCATGGGCCATGACGGGATGCTTTATTCGCTCCCCAGCCGCGACCTGATCGCCGACAGCGTCGAATATATGGTCAACGCGCATTGTGCCGATGCGATGGTCTGCATTTCCAATTGCGACAAGATCACCCCCGGGATGCTGATGGCGGCAATGCGGCTTAACATTCCCGCCGTGTTCGTGTCCGGCGGCCCGATGGAAGCTGGCAAGGTTGTGGTGAAGGGCAAGGAGGTCGCGCTCGACCTTGTCGATGCCATGGTTGCCGCAGCAGACGAACATTACACCGATGAGGAGGTGACCGCGATCGAGCAGAACGCCTGCCCGACCTGCGGATCGTGTTCAGGCATGTTCACCGCCAATTCGATGAATTGCCTGACCGAGGCGCTGGGCCTGTCGCTGCCGGGCAATGGTTCGACCCTGGCGACCCACGCCGACCGCAAGGGGCTGTTCGAGCGGGCAGGTCGTCTGGTGGTGACGCTGGCGCGCCGCTATTACGAGGAAGACGATACCAGCGTATTGCCGCGCTCCATCGCCAGCTTCGAGGCGTTCGAGAATGCGATGAGCCTCGATATTGCAATGGGCGGCTCGACCAACACCGTGTTGCACCTGCTCGCCGCCGCACATGAAGCGGGGGTCGAGTTCACCATGCAGGATATCGACCGGCTGAGCCGCAAAGTGCCGTGCCTGAGCAAGGTCGCGCCCGCCAAGAGCGATGTCCACATGGAAGACGTCCACCGCGCCGGAGGGATCATGTCGATCCTGGGCGAGCTGGAGAAAGCGGGCCTGCTCCACACTGCGTTGCCCACCGTGCACAGCCCGACTATGGGCGATGCGCTTGACGATTGGGACATCGGCCGTACCCAGAACAACAAGGTACGCGAATTCTTCTCCGCTGCGCCGGGCGGTGTGCCCACGCAAACCGCCTTCAGCCAGTCCCGCCGCTGGGAGGAACTCGATCTCGACCGTGAGAACGGCGTTATCCGCAGCGCCGAACACGCTTTCAGCAAGGATGGCGGGTTGGCGGTGCTGTATGGCAATATCGCGCGCGACGGCTGCATAGTGAAGACGGCGGGGGTCGATGAGAGCATCCTGACCTTCTCCGGCCCGGCCAAGGTCTATGAAAGCCAGGACGATGCCGTCACCGCCATTCTCACCGGGCAGGTGGTCGAAGGCGATGTGGTGGTGATCCGCTACGAAGGGCCGCGCGGCGGGCCAGGTATGCAGGAAATGCTCTATCCCACCAGCTATCTCAAATCCAAGGGGCTGGGTGCGGCTTGCGCCCTGCTGACCGACGGACGCTTTTCTGGTGGTACCTCTGGTCTTTCCATCGGCCATGTCTCGCCCGAAGCGGCAGAAGGCGGCGAGATCGGGCTGGTTGAAGCGGGCGACATCATTGCCATCGACATTCCCAACCGCACGATCACGCTCGATGTTTCGGACGAGGAACTGGCGCAACGTCGCGCTGCGATGGATGCAAAGGGCTGGGCGCCTGTCAAACCGCGCGAACGCAAGGTTTCCGCTGCGCTCGAGGCCTATGCGGCTATGACAACCTCTGCCGCACGTGGTGCAATCCGGGACGTGTCTCAGATCAAGCGCCGCTGAAGGCTTGCTCCCGCTGCCCATGCGTGGCAGCGGCAGCCGATGATTTCTTCCTTGCCCATTCGCATTGCCGCAATTGGTGCCGCTCTATCCGTGGCTTCATGCGGAAAGCCATCGGTGGCGCCCGACATTTCGCAATATGGCGGAGAGCCAGTTGAATGTGCACTCGACGGTGCAGCTGAGTTTGCAGCCCAATGCCGCATGGTTCAGCGAGCGATGGAAGGCGGGCGACAACTCACAATCATCTATAGTCCTGATGGCGGTTTCAGGCGATTTGACACGCTGAGCCCGGCCCTTGTCCGCGACGGCGCGCTTGAGGCGCAGACTGTTGTAGAGGGTGAGTATATGGTTCTTTCCGTCGATCGGGATCGTTATCGCTGGCCGAAAGCCAAATGGGGTGGCTGAGCCTGTTCTTACCGTTGCCGAAATGCGCGCGGCGGAGGATGCGGCTTGCGCAAGCGGAGCGAGCGCATGGGAACTGATGCAACGGGCGGGCGAGGGTGCGGCTCAATGGGTTGCGCGCGCCGCGGCGGGCAGGGCGGTTGCAGTGTTATGCGGGCCGGGCAATAATGGCGGTGACGGCTATGTGATTGCCGAAGCCTTGCGGCGGCAAGGCAATGCGGTGAACGTGATAGCGCCGTGCGAACCGGCAACCGACACCGCCAGGATGGCACGCAGCCATTATGCAGGCGCGATGGCGCCCAACGAGGGCCGCTTCGGCTCCGTCGTGGTCGATTGCCTGTTCGGCTATGGCCTCTCTCGAAAAATTGACGGCGCATTTCATAATCTGCTCGAAAAACTCGTGACAGAGGATTGTTTCAAAATCGCAATTGATGTTCCGAGCGCAATTGAAAGCGACACTGGTGCTGCGCTCGGGCCGCTCCCGCAATACGATCTCACCATTGCATTGGGTGCCTGGAAGCGGGCCCATTGGCTTATGCCTGCCTGCGTTTCCATGGGCACTCTTCGGCTTGTAGACATCGGGCTCGATATGACAGATGCCAGTGCACATGTTTCGGCGCGCCCACGCATGGCTGCGCCGGCCCCCACATCGCACAAATACCTTCGAGGGATGCTGGCGATTGCGGCAGGCGACATGCCGGGAGCAACCATGCTCTCTGCCGAGGCAGCTATTCGCGCGGGTGCGGGCTATGTGAAACTGGTGGGCGGAAAGCCTGCCTTAGCCACCCCAACCGATATTGTCTGTTCAGATCTCAACGCTCTTCTGGACAAGCGGACCGCCGCCATTCTTGTGGGTCCGGGCTTGGGACGCGACGATGCAGCGCGCGCAAAGCTGGCCGCCGCGCTCGAAAGCCGGAAACCCTGCGTGATGGATGCCGATGCGCTGCACCTCCTCTATCTCGACATGCTCGAAGGTTGTGACGTCACGAAGCTGGTTGTGACGCCGCATGAAGGCGAGTTGTCGAAACTTTGCCGGACGTTCGGTGTCACGGCGGACCGCAAGATCGATCAAGCCCAACGCCTGCACGACGTCACTGGACTGACCGTGCTTGCCAAAGGGCCCGATACCATCCTGGTTTCACGGCAAGGATTGCGCTTCTTCCCGCGCGGTTCGAGCTGGCTGTCAGTGGCAGGGACAGGAGATGTGCTCGCCGGTATTGTGGCGTCGCGGCTTGCAAATCACGGCGACCCGGCGCGCGCCGCCGAAGAAGGCGTCTGGTTGCATCACGAGGCTGCACGGATCGCCGGGCCGGCCTTCACCGCCGGGCAACTTGCGCAGGCGGTCAAATCGGCAATGGCGTCATTCCTGTGAGTGCTTACGAAACAATCCTGCGCATCGCCGCCAAGGGTGATGGCGTCACTGCATCGGGGCGACATTTTCCGGGCGGCGTCACCGGTGACGTCATCGCGGAAAATGGCACGCTGACGCCAGGTCCGCACCATGTCGCGCCGCCCTGCCGACATTTCGGCACTTGTGGCGGATGTCAGCTTCAGCAAGCGGATGAAGAAACACTGCGCCAGTTTGTTACCGACCGCGTGGTGCACGCGGCAGAAGGACAGGGGCTGACCATCGGAGAGTTGCTCCCGACGCATCTTTCACCTCCTCACAGCCGCCGCCGAGCAACGTTCCATGCCATGCGCGCCGGCAAGGGCGCCGTGATCGGTTTTCGCGAGGCGCGCGGACATCGCATAGTCGATTTGCGCGAATGCTATATTCTTGCGCCCGAACTGCTTGCACTGGTCGAACCTTTGCGAAAATTGATTGCGCGGTTCGCAGGCAAGGCTCCGATAGATATTGCTGTGACTGTGGCAGATCAGGGCGTGGAATGCGCTCTCAAGGGATTTGTGGCTGAAGGGCTGGCTGCCACAGAGGCGCTGGCCGATTTTGCGCGAGTTAACGGGCTGTCCCGGCTTTCGCTCGATCAGGGATACGGGCCGGAGACCGTGTGGGAGCCCGAACCGGTCACCGTCACACTCGGTTCGGTTCCGGTATCCTTGCCAGTGGGCGCGTTCCTGCAGCCAACTTTGGATGGCGAAGCGCGGCTTATCGACGATGCGCGTGTCTATCTCGCTGGGGCGGCGACGATTGCGGATCTGTTCGCTGGCCTTGGCACTTTCGCATTCGCGCTTGCCGGACCGAGCAAGCTGCTCGCGGTCGAAGCGGCGCGCGATGCGCATCTGGCATGCAAACTTGCGGCCAATACGCGCGCCGTTCCGGTGCATGCGCTCCACCGCGATCTGTTCCGCAATCCGTTGCAACCGGCGGAAGTGGGCAGGTTCGGCGCAATCCTGCTTGATCCGCCACGCGCAGGCGCACGCGAACAGATCGCACAGATTGCGGCGTCTGATGCCACGCGCGTCGCATACATAAGCTGCAATCCCTCAAGCTGGGCAAGGGATGCCAAGGTTTTGGTCGATGCGGGGTTTCGACTCGAGAAATTGCGCCCTGTGGGCCAGTTCCGCTGGTCGACACATGTCGAGCTGACGAGTTACTTCACCCGCTGATTGCGTAACGCCGCGAGCAAGCGGCTAAGCAGCCATGCGTGAGCGTCAGGGGTGGAATAGGCGTGATCGGCTCCTTCGCACCGAGCGATACGCGCGTCCGATTGGTCCCAACGCTCGATGAAGATCTGCGCCGTGCGGTCGCGCGCGGCGAGCACTATCGCGACCGGTCCGTCGAAAGCGGCAAGACCGGTCTTCATTTCCTCTGCAAGGGTGGAAGGCCTGGCAGAAGGGCGGATAGCCTGGATTACGCCTCTGGCCAGCTTGGCGAGGTTTACACCGCCTGTCAGAAGTCTGCGTAACTCTTTTGGATTACCGAGTTTTTCGCTATAGCGCGATCGCACTTCGGCCGAGGAGTGCGCCATGTCCTCGCCTTCATCAACAGTCCAAGGATTGCTCAGCACGAGCGCGTCACAACCCGCACCTTCGGTGAGCATCAGCGCCGAGGCGGCATCGCAATTGCCGAAGGCCACTACCCGCTCCACATGCGGTGCGAGCGCGCGAAATGCGAACACGGCGGCCTCGATGTCTCGTCGTGATTTTCGGAATCCCCGGTTCTCGCCTTCGCTATCCCCGACACCGCGCCGGTCGAAGCGAAAAACCGGAAAGCCTGCCGCGGCGATCTCGCGCGCGATCTTTGCCTGACCGTTAAAGGCTCCGGCGCGTATTTCGCTGCCGCCGCTGACGATCAATAGCCCCGCCGTTCCCGGAGCGTTGTCCAATGTGGCCGCAAGCCGCGCCTCCTGGCATTCGAAGGCGAGGTGAAGGCGCGTCATTGGGCCATGATCCCTGCAGCAAGAACGCGCGCAATTTTTGTCGCCTGATCCAGATCGCTGTCGGGCTCTGCCCGAAGCCAGAGCGGCGCACCGCCGATTTCCTCATGCTCGATGACTGTATGGTTCGCATCGACGGCAATGGAGGTGTGGTGCAGCTCGCCGATCAATGTCGGACCCAGATGCCAGCCCCCAAGATCGAGACCCGCTTGCCGACCTTCCGCCAGAAGATCCTCACTGTTCTCGTCGATACCCGCTTCGCGGGCGGCTATAACCCGGGCGCGCAGCATAGTTCGCAGCGCTTGCCCCGGGGAGTTGGGGGCATAAACCCAAGTGGGCGTTACCGCCGGTGCCAGCGCTACTGAGGAACGCAATGCAAATACGTGGCTGACGCTGAAATATTGAGCCGCTGCCGAAACAGCCTTGCGCCAATTGGCAAAGGTCTGCTGTTCGAGCGGTTGTGCACTTTCATTGCAGCCCGGCAAATCAGGCATGAAGCAGTCGATGCCCGCAAGGCTTAATTGCCGCATTATTTCAGAAAGTTGGTGGCGAAAGGTATTCGCTTCGTTAAACAATGGCGCAATCACCAGCAGGCGATGAGCACGGTTCCAGTCAAAGGCCAGCGCCATTTCCTCACCCGTTCCGCCATCGGGAAGCGGGGAAGGCCAGTTCACATACATTTTGAATGACTCAGCCCGAGACCGTCTTTGCTTCGGCGAAAGCGAGGAGGCCGCCGTAAGTCTCCAGCATTTCCCCCTCGACGTCTTCATCCTCGATCACGATATCGAGCCGGTCCTCCATTTCGGTGAGGAGCCCTGCAACGGCCATCGAATCGAGTTCCGGCAAATGTCCGAACAACCCGGTGTCATTGTCGAACTCAGCGACCCGATCTTCGTCCAGCGCCAAAACATCGCGCAGGATTGCGCGGAGTGTCTTGTCGATGTCCTTGCGGCTCGGGCCGGTCGGATCGATGGTGGCAGTCTGGCCGTTCATGGTCGAAGCTGTCCCCTCCTGTAAGGCGGCAATGCCCTTAGCCACGCGCCTTTGGCCGCGCAAGACGGCGCGCAAGCGCTTTGGCGATCGCGGGCCAAGTGGCCGGTTTACGCCGGTCGTAGCAGGAAAGCCGGTAACGCGGGCGAACATGGTCCATCCAGTCGCGCTTATACGCATCATCGCCAGTGCCGAAATCGACCAGCTTCACTCCGTCCTTGTCGATGACATGCTCGAACATGGCCGCCGTTAACGTGGTACCGGCGGAAATCGAGCTGGCTTCATCCAGATGCGCGAGCTTGTGGATGTATGCGGTGCCAGCCTCCACCGTCCAGAACTGTACTGCAACCGGTCTGCCTTTGGCACGCGCTATGCCAAGGCGGAAATGACCGGCGTCACTTTCGGCCCGGGCAAAATCCTCAAGCAGCACCGCTAGCTCTTCTTCAGGCTTCCAGCTTTGCGCATAGATTTCGCGGTATATTGCCCATGTCTGCTGGTCGAAGTCCGTGTGGATCACGATATCGACTTTCTTGGCCTTGCGGCCAAGCGCCGTGCGCAAAGTTCCCGGCAGCGCGGCCCTGTATTGCTCAAACGTTCGGCCGGCGATTTCGAGGACATGGTTGACGTCAATCTGATCGACAAAGACCAACCATCCAGCGCCGCGAAATGCTTGGGCCAGACGCGTCGTGCTGCCATCCTCGTCGGGCACGGGCGCGAGAATTATCTGGCCGGCCTTGCCGCGCAGGTCTGAGGCTATTGCCAACAATGCAGAGTGCTCGGACCCGAGCGGGCGCCAGCTGAAAGCGAACCAATTGGTCAGGCTGGTCAAGGTGGAACCTGAACGCGAAAGCGGCAGAGCGACCTTCCCTCCGTCACCTGCAGCGATCACCACAAATGGCGTTGCGGCATGCCGTTCGAGCAATGAATACCATTCCGGCCTGTCGAACGACCCTTGCGCAAATTCGGCAAACGCTTGCAGTTTCGCAACCGTGTCGTGATAGCTGACCGCAATGACCAACGGGAATCCCCTGCTTCGGAGCCTTGATGCCTGATCCCACGCCGTACACGCTGGATCAACTCGCTGAGCGCGGCGATGCACAGGCGCCTGCGCTTGTCCTTCGCGACAGGTCGCTGAATTACGCCGAATTGCGCGATACCGTCAGCTTGTTGGCGGGGTGGCTGGCAAGCCGGTTGGAAACCGGCGCGCGGATTGCGAGTTGGGCCGCCAAGGGTGAGTTGACCTGCCTGCTGCCTCTGGCAGCGGCGCGGGCTGGGCTTGTCCATGTGCCCATCAATCCGCTCCTCAAGAGAGCGCAGGTGGCACATATCCTGAGTGACAGCAGCGCGACGATGCTTCTGGGAACCGGTGCTCGCGTCAAGACGCTGGAAGGCGGCGATGTGCCGGCGGGGTGTGCAGTCATTGAAGAAACCGAGATACTGGAACTGGCCCGTGAATTGGGATCGCGCCTCCCGCCATCGCAGCGTGATCCGCAGGAACTTGTAGCGATACTCTATACCAGCGGTTCGACCGGCAAGCCAAAAGGTGTGATGTTGAGTCATGCCAATCTATGGCTCGGCGCAGTGTCGGTGGCGCACTATCTTGGGCTGGCGAGCGATGATGTCACCCTGGCAGTGTTGCCCATGAGCTTTGATTACGGGCAGAATCAGCTGCTTTCCACCTGGTATGCCGGGGGAAGCGTTGTTCCACTCGACTATCTGTTCCCGCGCGATGTAGCGAAGGCATGTGTTCGGCACAGGGTAACTACCTTGGCGGCGGTACCGCCGCTTTGGGTGCAGCTTACCGAAATCGAATGGCCCGACGAAGCTGTGTCAACGATGCGCAGATTAACCAATAGCGGTGGCGCTCTGACCATCGATCTGGTGGAAAGATTGCGTTCAATCTTCTTGAAATCACAAATATTCCCTATGTACGGTCTGACAGAAGCGTTTCGGTCCACCTTTCTCGATCCGCTGCTTGTGACAAGCCATCCAACGTCGATGGGCACAGCAATTCCCTTTGCCGAGATATTGGTCATCGATGACAGGGGAGGGCTTTGCGCCGACGGTGCCGAGGGCGAGTTGGTCCACTGCGGGCCATTGGTGGCGCAGGGTTACTGGAACGACCCGGAACGCACGCGTGAGCGGTTCCGTCCAGCGCCGCGAATGTCCGAATATGGCGGCTTGGCAGTATGGTCAGGCGATCGGGTAAAGCGCGATGCTGATGGACTGCTCTATTTCGTTGGCCGCCGCGATGCGATGATCAAAAGTGCAGGCAACCGCATCAGTCCGCAAGAAATCGAAAATGCGGCAATCGCTACCGGGCTGGTGTCAGAGGCGGTTGCGTTGGGAGTGCCCGACGATCGACTTGGCCAGGCAATCCACCTGGTGGTCCGTGCGTCGTCGAGAGAAGCGAAAGATAAACTGGCCAAGCTGTTGGCGCGCGAACTACCCAATTTCATGCAGCCCCATGTGATTCATTGGCGCGACAGGCTGCCCCTCAACCCCAATGGAAAACTCGACCGTACTGCCATCGCAAGGGAAATTGCTGCATGAAACCGCTCGGCCCCATTCCTGACGGATACGGAACGATTGACGGCGAACTTGCCATATCGGGGGTCAAGGCAAGTGATCTGGTCAGTCAGGGGGGGCAAACCCCACTGTTCGTCTATTCGCGGGACATGATTGCCAGGCGAGTAACTGCCTTGCGCGCTGCAATGCCAGAGCAGTTGCAGATAAATTACGCGATCAAGGCCAACAGCTTTGCACCGTTGCTTGAATATGTGTCGAGCCTGGTTGATGGCCTCGACATTGCCTCGGGCGGCGAGTTGGAGATGGTTCTGGCTGCAGGAAACGATGGTTCGCGCGTGAGCTTTGCTGGTCCCGGCAAGCGCGATACAGAAATTGAGGCAGCTATTGCGGCAGGCGTCACACTCAACCTCGAAAGCGAGAATGAGGCCCGGCGCGCATTGTCGATTGCGGATCGATTGGGAACCACTCCTCGCCTTGCCATTCGCGTCAATCCCGATTTTGAACTCAAGGGTTCGGGCATGAAGATGGGCGGCGGGGCAAAGCCGTTCGGGATTGATGCCGCTCGCGTTCCAGCGCTGGCGCGCGAGATTGCCGAGGCAGGATGCGATTGGCGCGGTCTGCATATCTTCACTGGAAGCCAGGCACTGGACGCGCAGGCTATCATCGATGCACAAGCCAACGTACTGAACCTTGCCGACAGGATCGCCAGGGAAGCGGGTATAGCCATTCCCAAACTCAACATGGGGGGTGGTTTCGGAATTCCCTATTTTTTCGGCGACAAGCCCCTCGATGTCCAGCAGATCGGAGATGAGCTGGATAAGAAATTGAAAAATAGGTATAAATCTCTCGAAGAAACGCAGTTCTTTATCGAGCTTGGCAGGTACATCGTAGGTGAGGCCGGGGTGTATCTGACACGCATCGTCGACCGCAAGGAAAGCCATGGCGAAATCTATCTGGTCACTGACGGAGGACTGCATCATCAACTCGCCGCGTCTGGCAATTTCGGAACGGTGGTCAGAAGGAACTATCCGCTAGCCATAGCGTCGCACTTTGGAGCCGAACCCGTTGAAGTAGCCAATGTCGTGGGATGCCTGTGTACTCCGCTAGATCGGCTTGCCGACAAGGCGTTTCTGCCGTTTGCCGACGTGGGCGATCTGGTCGCTGTGTTCTGTGCGGGTGCCTACGGTGCAAGCGCTTCGCCAAGTGCCTTTCTTGGCCAGGGGCCGGCGGGCGAAATACTTATTTGATTCGAATAGAATCCCGATTTGAGACACGACCGATAATTGTGCTAAAACCCTCACGATTCTGCTGCTGTTGCAGGGTATGACTAACGGACTATTCACCTTTATCGGGCAATAGGTGCTCGAAACGGGGAACGCTGCACATGTTAGTGTGCGGTTGGGCCCTGTTGCCAAGTCAGGGATATCATCGATGCGCCTCACAGTATCTGCAATCATCTTCGCATCCGTTACTCCACTTGCCCTTGCGGGCTGCGCCTCGACTGCAAAGAACGAACTGCCACCGGCGACCTTTGTAGCCATGCAAGAAGGTCCGGGTGAGGAATATGTGATCGGACCGCTTGACGAGTTGACCATTCACGTATGGCGCAACCCCGAACTTGGTGCCGAAAATATCCAGGTTCGTCCCGATGGCCGGATTACCATTCCGCTGGTCAAGGATATGCCTGCAGTCGGCAAGACCCCTTCGATGCTCGAAGAGGACATTCGTCTGCAATTGAGCCAGTACATCGAGGATCCGCTGGTTTCGGTTATCGTCAACGAGTTCGCCGGAACCTTCAGCCAGCAGATCAGGATCGTCGGTGCGACCGAAAAACCCTCGTCGTTGCCTTATCGGGCCAATATGACCGTACTCGATGCAATGATAGCGGTTGGCGGATTGTCCGAGTTTGCAGCCGGCAACCGTGCAAAATTGATCCGCTTTGACAAGCAATTGGGTGCCCAGCGTGAATATGCGCTGCGTCTCACTGACTTGCTCCGTCGCGGTGACAGCAAGGCGAACGTCCTGCTTGAGCCCGGTGACGTGATTATCATCCCTGAAAGCGCGTTTTAAGGCAGGGATGCGGGGGGATGGAAGAACTCGTTCACGAACTGCGCGGTGCGCTGCACAAGGTTTGGAGCCGTCGGTGGGTTGCGCTGGCGGTGGCCTGGATTGTTTGTATTCTGGGTTGGCTCGTAGTGGCATTCATTCCCAACAGCTATGAGAGCAAGGCGCGGATCTACGTTGAGCTGGATGATGTCCTCTCTCAGCAGCTGGAAATTTCCGGTGACGGGAAGCAAGCGATCACGCGCGTCCGGCAGACCCTGACCAGCGCGGTCAATCTCGAGAAGGTCATTCGGTCCACCAGCCTTGGCGATGAAGTTCAGACCGATCTCGACATGCAGTCTGCCATCGATCGGCTGTCCGAGAATATCACCGTTCAATCGGAGCAGGACAACCTGTTTGAAATTACTGCGACGATTGGCAAGCGTCAGTTGAGTGATGCGGAAAATGCTGAGCTGGCACAACAGGTTGTTCAACAAATGATCGACCTGTTCAAGGATCAGAATATAGCAGGTAATCGTGGGGAGGTCGCCAAGACGATCGTATTCCTCGATCAGCAACTCGAAGATCGCAAGCGCGAGCTTGAAGCGGCCGAACAGCGTCGGCTCGCATTCGAGGCGCAGCATCCGGACCTGATCGGCGGAATTGGTGGTGCTGCAACACAGATCCAGCAGATGCGAACGGAAATGCGTGGCATCGATGCCGATATTGCAGCTGCGCAAAGTGCGCTTGCTGCCATTAACGGGCAGATTGCGGGCACACCGCGTTCGATTGTGACAACCGGCGACGGCGGCGGCGCGCGAGGTGCATTGATGCAGGCTGAGGCGCAGCTTTCGGCAATGCAGGCGCGGGGCCTTACCGATAGCCATCCCGACGTGCAGACGCAGAAACGCCAGATCGAGGCTCTGCGCAGGCAGGCCGCAAACGAGCCTTCGGGTGCGGGTAGCTCACCCAATCCGGCATATACGTCGCTGATTTCGATCAAGGCGGAACGCCAGGCCAATGTCCAGGCGCTTGAATCGCGCAAGGCAGCGCTGCAATCGGATATCTCAGGCCTTATCGCCACTCAGGCTGACGAACCTGCTGTTGCTGCCGAAGCAAGCCGCATCAGCCGCGATTACGACGTGCTCAAGGAAAAGTATGACGAGCTCCTCAACAACCGCGAAGAAATGCGTCTGCGGGGTCAGGTTGAGACCGAACGCAGTGCTTTCCAGTTCGAAGTGATCGATCCGCCGACCTATCCTCGCAAGCCCGCAGCGCCCAATCGGCCGCTACTGCTCATTGGCGTATTGCTGGCAGGCGCTGGCGTTGGTGCTGCCGTGGCCTTTGCGTTGGGACAGCTGCGGTCAAGTTACACCACCGCGGAGCGGCTCGAGAACGATCTCGATCTACCTGTGGTGGGCACGATTTCGCGTTCGATGACGCCCGAGGCGGAAACACGCGAAAGACATCGCACACGACAGTTCGTGATGGGATCGGGTGCACTCGCTGCAATGTGTATACTGCTGCTGATCGTGAATTTTATTCAGGTCGGTTCGGTGGCTTGAGGAGACAGATGTGAACAAGCCAACCAAACCTGCTTCGCCAGAGTCGACGGCAAAGCCGCACAGCAGCAAGCAGGGTTCATTACTTGAACGGGCGAGCTGGCTGTTCGGTTTCGATCAGTTCAAGCCTGCGAGCGTTCCTGTTTTGCTTGAAGGCAACAAGGCGCAGAAATTCGCGCCCAGGCGCCGAGCGAGCGATCATTCGCGCAAAACCGAAAGGGCCGCAGCTCAAACGCCGGTGGCGCAGCAGGAGCCTGTGCAGAAATTGCCGGAGATGGCGGCCGTCACTTTCACGGGCGACCCACGCCACATCGTGCGCTCCGTCCTCGGCGAGCAGGGACTGATCGATCCCGATGGCGGCGCTTCCAAGCTGCTGGAGGAATTCCGCATAGTAAAACGGCAGGTGCTTGCCACGGCCAGGGCCAAGGGCACGCCGGAATCGCGCCGTGTGCTGATTTGCTCGCCTCATCCAAGCGAGGGCAAGACCTTCTGCGCACTAAACCTCGCCATTTCCATGGCAGCCGAGCATGATGGCGAAGTACTTCTGGTCGATGCCGATTTTGCCAAGCCTTCGATCCTTGCCTCGCTTGGCCTTGAATCGGCCAAGGGCTTCATGGATGTGCTGGCCGACCCGTCAGCAAATGTCGAAGATTATGTCATTGCAACCGACATTCCAGGCCTTTGGGTTCTGGCCGCAGGTCTGCGCAGCGGACGCGATAGCGAATACCTTGCCAGCGATCGCACGCGTGAAGTCCTCGACAGGCTGACGCATGGCGCGCCCAACCGCATGATCGTGTTCGACAGTCCGCCAATCCTTGCCGCAACGCCGGCAACCGAACTGGCAAAGCATGTTGGCCAATCGCTGCTGGTGGCACGTGCTGGCGAGACCGGCAAGGTGGCACTTGAAGATGCTATCGATCTGCTTGCTGCCTGCCCGGACATACGCCTGTTGCTGAACGATGCGACATTCAGCCCAAGTGGTCGCCGGTTCGGAAGCTACTATGGATCCGACATATGATCAGAATAATCACACCGCTGTTTGCCTTTGGTGCTGTGTGCATCGCGCAACCTCTGACTGCGCAGGATACGGCCGATTTGCCTGCGGGCGAGGAAGATTCGCAGAATGATCGTCAGGGCAATCGAACCAGTATCGATCCCTACATCGAAGTGTCTCAGGTGTTTACCCAGCAGTTCGAACCGACCGATAACTTCGTTACCTATACGCAACTTGCGGCCGGGGTCGACGCCAGTCTGATCGGCCGCAACAGCGGTGCGACAGCTGCACTGCGTTACGAACGCAACTTCGCCTGGGATAATAGTGCGCGAGACAGCGACACCATATCCGGTCTCGTGCGCGCTTATACTACACTCATACCACGCACACTGAAGCTCGATGCAGGGGCGGTGGCTAGCAGGACCCGAGTAGATGGCGCGGGCGGTTCGCTGATCACACCTATCGTGGGCGACGATGACAATACCGTTCAGACATATTCGGCATATGCCGGTCCCACGCTCTCGACCTACGTCAACGACATCAAGCTCGATGCCAATTACCGCATAGGCTATACTCGGGTCGACGGACCGGACGCTGTGACATTGGGTGGCGACAGGGTCGAATTGTTCGACGAAAGCCTTTCGCATTCAGCAATGGTCAGAGCGGCAACTTCGCCGGGCGATCCGCTGCCGGTTGGTCTCGGCCTTGGCGCGGGTTTCTACCAGGAAGACATGGACAGCCTCGACCAGCGTGTCCGTGATGCCTATGTCCGCGCGGACGTCACCGTACCAATCTCTCCCACATTGGCGCTGGTCGGAGGAATCGGAGCTGAAGACGTCGAAGTATCGTCGCGCGATGCTTTGCGGGATCTCGAAGGCAATCCGATCATTGGTCCGGACGGCCGGTATATCACTGACTCCTCTAGCCCGCGCGTGGCCTCGTTTGAATCGGATGGCGTAATCTGGGACGTTGGAGTGATGTGGCGGCCGAGCAGTCGAACAACGCTCGAGGCTACCTATGGCCGCCGCTACGACAGTGGTTCTGTAACTGGCAGATTCACGTGGACTCCTGACGCCCGGAGCAATTTCAGTCTATCTGCATATGATGCGATCCAGGGATTTGGCGGGCGCCTGACCAATTCGATTTCCTCGCTTCCGGTTGATTTTGATGTGATCCGCGATCCTCTGACCGGGAATATCATCGGTTGCACGAGTGCTGCCGATGGTAGCGATTGCCTGTCAGGACTCATTGGGTCCATCCGCTCTTCCGTGTTCCGCGGTCGCGGGGTTGCCGCCAACTATTCTCGCGAATTTGGCAGAACGAAGTTCGGTGCAGGCGTTGGATACGACAATCGCAAATTCATAGGTGCGAACAATACGGTTCTGGCCATCGCGGACGGCGTTACCGATGAAACCTGGTATGGTTTTGCCGGCGCAGAGATGCCCATGTGGCGCGGTTACCTGGGTCTCAACGGTTATGCCAGCTGGTTCGACAGCGGGTTCTCCGATATCGGCGACAGCTTTGCGATGGGCAGCACTGCATCCTACATCCAGAGAATATATGGCAACCTTTCGGGCCGCGCGGCCGTTTCATACTATACGGTAGACCGCGAACTGACCAATACCGACCTGAGCGGTATCAGTGTCCTGATCGGCCTGCGCTACGAATTCTGATAAGGACCGACTTTTCGATGTACGAGCAATTTTACGGCTTTACCGAGAAGCCTTTTCAGCTGACGCCCGATCCGGCGTTCTACTACGAAAGCGTCACGCACAAGAAGGCCCTTAGCTATCTCGGCTACGGCCTCAACCAGGGCGAAGGCTTTGTCGTAATCACCGGCGAGGTGGGAGCGGGTAAATCGACACTTGTCGCGCATCTCAAAGGCAAGCTCGATAGCCGGCGCATGACAGTGGGCGAAGTTGTCACCAGCGCGCTCGATGGCGAAGAGATGATCCATGTCGCTGCGCGCAGCTTCGGGCTCGACGTAGACGGCAACGACAAAGCCAGCGCGCTAGCTGCGATCGAATTGTTTCTTCACGAAGAAGCGCGGGCCGGGAAACGCGTCCTGCTGATTGTGGACGAAGCGCAGAACCTTTCCATCGGAGCGCTTGAAGAACTCCGGATGTTGTCAAACTTTCAGCTCGGGTCGCACCCGCTGCTGCAGACGCTGCTGCTGGGCCAGCCCGAATTTCGTCACCTGCTTGCCCAGTCGGACGAGCTCGAACAATTGCGGCAGCGCGTCATTGCGGCACACCACCTCGAAGCGATGCAGCCGGGCGAAATGCAGCCCTATGTGATGCATCGCCTTGATTATGTGGGCTGGAACGACAATCCGGAGCTTGACAGTGCCTTGTGGAGCAAGCTGCACAAGGCGTCAGGTGGCATTCCGCGTAAGGTCAACCAGATCATGACGCGGCTCCTTCTTATGGGTGCCGTTGAGGAACAGGCTGTGCTCACGGCAGAGATGCTTGATACCGTGATCTCCGAAATTGGCACCGACGATGCTGCCGAAGCGGAATTCAAGGGTAATCGCGTGCGTCCCGATCGCAATGTGCCGGCCGGCGATGCAATTGCCCGGGCCCGCTCGCAATCGGTTACGCCGCAGGACGCGTTGGCATTGGAAGCGGCACAAGCGCAGGGGCTGCTTGCCGCGCAGATCAAGGCCATTGAAAGTGCCTTTGCGGAGCGCGACAAGCACCTTGCCGCCTTGCGCAACGAGGTCAAACAGTTGGAAGAAGTCGGCAAGGACACCTCGCCCAGCGATACCAAGGCGAGGCTTGCTCGAATCGAAGCGCGCCTTGACGAGCAGGAGCACTCGCTGCGTCACGTCCTTACAATGATGATCGAATTCTTCGAGAACTCCAGTAAGCCGGCCGCCATCTGAGGCTGCGGCAGGAGGGCAGGTTGATGTCTGCGACAACTGTCGTCAATGGCCTGTCGGTCGATGTCGAAGACTGGTTTCAGGTCGGCGCCTTCGAGAATACGATAAACCGCGACGATTGGGATTCGCTCCCGCTTCGGGTGAGCGACAATGTAGATCGCATACTCGACCTGTTTGACGAAGCGGACGTCAAGGCGACCTTCTTCACATTGGGCTGGGTCGCTGAACGCAATACCGCAGTGATGCGATCAATCGTTGCGCGTGGGCATGAACTTGCCAGCCACGGTTACGATCACACGCGGGTGTTCACATTCAGTCGCAAGGAATTCGGGCAAGATATCGCGCGTGCCCGCGCCATTCTGGAAGATGCAAGCGGCACGGCGGTCACCGGCTATCGTGCACCCAGCTTTTCGATCGATGCCAGAAACAGCTGGGCGCATGAGGTGCTGGCAGAGCATGGCTATGCCTATTCATCCAGCGTCGCGCCTGTTGTGCACGACCACTACGGATGGCGCGAGGCACCTCGATTTGCATTTAATCCGGTGCCCGGCAGTGAATTGGTTGAAGTGCCCGTGACGACCGCCATTTTCCGCAATCGGCGCCTTGCTGCAGGCGGCGGCGGCTTTTTCCGAGTGCTTCCTTATGGCTTCAGCCGCTGGGCGATCCGTCAGGTCAATCGCGAATTACGGCCTGCGGTCTTCTATTTTCACCCTTGGGAGGTCGATCCCGACCAGCCGCGGGTTGCCGGTGCCCCGTTCAAATCGCGACTGAGGCATTATACCAATCTGGGCAAGATGAAGGGCAAGCTGGAACAGCTGATCCGCGACTTCACCTGGGGCCGAATGGACGAGCTTGCCGCTCGTGAAAAGGTGCGCGCGGCGGACTGGGTAGCGTGAGCGGGCATCGTGCCATGAATTCTGTTGTCCGGCTTGCAAATCTCGCGGACGAAAGCGAGACGCAACGGATCGAAGGTTTTGTTGCCGAGCAGCGCGGTAGTGTTTTCCAGCGCCCGCTTTGGCTTCGATCAATCGAACAAGGAACCGGGCAGCGCGCACTTGGCTTGGTGGTCGAGCGTGGCAGAGGCTTGGCGGGATGGCTTCCGCTGACAGATGTACATTCGCCGCTATTTGGCCGCGCACTGGTTTCCAGCGGCTTTGCAGTTGGCGGAGGGGTTTTGGCGTTGCAAGATGCCGACAGAGATGCGCTTTGCCGATCCGCTGTGGAACTTGCGCAGCGTCTGACTGCTTCTTCGATAGAACTGCGCGGGCCGGACGCTCCTCCCGACTGGATTGAAATCACCGGCAAACATGTCAATTTCAGTGCCGATCTGGCGAGCGACAACGAAACGCAATTGCTCGCTATACCGCGCAAGGCGCGCGCTGAAGTGCGCAAGGGTTTGTCGGGCGAGCTCACGGTAACCACCGGCAGTGACGAGCGAGAACGAGCAGCCCATTTTGCCTGCTATTCCGCAAGTGTGCGTAACCTCGGCACGCCGGTATTTCCGCGTAGCCTGTTCGCGGCCGTGCTCGATACATTTGGGCAGGACGCAGATATATTGACGGTCTGGGATGGCACAATCCCCGTTGCCAGCGTGCTTTCCCTGTACCATCAGGGAACGGTGATGCCGTATTGGGGCGGCGGCCCACACGCCGCCCGCAATCTGCGCGCAAATGAACGAATGTATTACGCGCTGATGTGCCATGCGCGAATGCGGGGCTGCACGCGTTTCGACTTCGGTCGTTCCAAAGTGAACAGTGGAGCATATTTCTTCAAGAAAAACTGGGGTTTCGAACCTGAACCACTCGCCTATCGCAGCTGGAATTCGAAGAACGAAGCTGCGCGAAATATCGATCCCAATGACGAAGGATATTCGGCCAAGATTGCGCTGTGGAAGAAGTTGCCGCTGCCCATCGCTAATGTCCTCGGTCCCTGGATTGCGCGCGGATTGGGTTGACCGTCGTGCAGGAAATTCTGTTCCTTGCGCATCGCATACCCTTTCCGCCAGATCGCGGGGACAAGATTCGCTCGCACCACTTGCTGAAGGGGTTAGCGAAACTGGGTCGCGTGCATGTTGGCACCTTCGCAGAGAATGCCCACGACCGCGGTCAAGAAGAAGAACTGCGGGCATTTGCGAGCAGCCACATTCTGATCGACCGTTCAAAACCACTGTCATTCGCCGGTGTGGAAGCACTGATCAGAGGCACGCCGGTCAGCGTCTCAGCATTTGACAACAATCGCTTGCGCGATTGGGTCGCGCGGACGCTGGCTGAAAGGCCAATCGATACGATCTTCGTATTCTCGGGCCAGATGGGGCAGTATGTTCCACCTGACTTTGCAGGTCGTGTGATCATAGATTTGTGCGATGTAGATTCAGCCAAATTCGAAGGTTACGCGGCAGCTGGGGATCGTCGCTGGCTAAACTATCGCGAGGGGCGGTTGCTTGCCCAGGAAGAAGATAGACTAACCCGTCGTGCCGATACGACTTTGCTGATCAGCTCGGACGAGGTGGCATTGCTGCGTGACAGGATTGGCGATGCAGAGAATCTCGACATCAGGATGCTGGGCAATGGTATTGACGCAGCGTTTTTCGATCCAGCGCTGGCCGCCGCACATCCCGCATTCGATCCCGGCGAAGCCAATCTGGTCTTCACCGGTCAGATGGACTACGCCCCTAATGTCGCGGCGGTTCGCAACTTCGTTACCTCGATCCTTCCTCTGGTAAGGAGCGAAATCGCCATCCGCTTTCACATCGTCGGACGCGCACCAACGGCGGAAGTTCGTTCGCTGGAATGGCATAACAAGGTGAAAGTATGGGGCGAAGTTCCCGATGTGCGTCCCTTCCTCGCCGGCGCTTCTGCAGTGGTTGCACCGCTAATGATCGCTCGCGGAGTGCAGAATAAGGTGCTCGAGGCAATGGCGATGGCACGGCCTGTCGTGCTGACGCCCGAAGCCGCAACCGGAATTGAAGCGGAGAATGGCGTGCATTTCCTTGTGGGCGAAAATGCAGCGCAATTCGCGTTCTTGCTCGAAGGGTTGCTGGGGAAACAGATTTCATCTGCCGCTATAGGTCGGGCAGCGCGACGCTTTGTGACAGAACAGATGAGTTGGACTGCGATGGATCGCGCGCTTGCCCAAATTGTTCAAAACAGCGAGAAAGGCATCGATGCCGCCTGATATTGCCCTTGATCGCTCGACAGCTAGCGCCACCGAGAACCAGTGGGGCGGGGCACTGCTTGCAGTTGGCGTGGTCTGGGCGTGTTTGATCGCGATGACTTTTCGCGAATGGACTGAAATGGCTCACCAGTGGTGGGAAATTGACACCTACAGCCATATTCTGCTGATCATCCCGATTATTTTCTGGCTGGGATGGATCAGGCGGGACGAATTACACAGAACTGAGCCGCGAGGCTGGCTTCCGGCCGTAATTTGGCTGGCTTTTGGACTCGCGTTCTGGCTTGCCGGCAGGGCGACGGGAATCAATCTTGTCGCGCAGGGTGGGGTTGTGATCGCGCTGCAAGGTTCTGCTTCAGCAATCATCGGGCTGAGGGGTACGTTGGTGCTGGGATTCCCGCTGTTTTATCTACTTTTCATCGTGCCTTTCGGTGATGAGATAATACCGTTCCTCCAGACTATCACAGCTCAGATTGCCACGACGCTGACAGAAGCGAGCGGTATCCACACAGTTTCTGATGGTATCCATATCGACACTCCGGCAGGATTGTTCATCGTGGCGGAGGCCTGTTCGGGAGTGAAGTTTCTTATCGCCATGATGGCGTTGGGAGTAATGGTCGCCTACACCTGCTTCAAAAGCTGGAAACGGCGATTGTGGTTCCTTTTCGCTTGCGCAGTGGTGCCCATAATCGCGAATGGAATTCGAGCCTGGGCGACCATTTTTATCGCCCAGTATGTTGGCGCGGAAGCTGCCGGCAGTTTTGATCACATCGTTTATGGCTGGATATTCTTCGGAATTGTCATCGCGCTGGTGTTAGGTATCGCCTGGCGCTGGTTCGAGCGTGTGCCTGAAGATGCAGGGCTAACCGCGAATGAGGTCATGGCGATGCCTATGGTGTTACGCTGGGAGGGCAAGCCGCTGGGCAGGGGTCTCATCGTCGGCATAGTGCTGGTTGTCGCGGTGCTCTTTGCCGTGGCCGAAAGACTGGTCTAGGCCGCCGCCATGTGCGGGATCGCGGGTATTTTTCATTACGAGAGCATCAAGCCGGTCGATCCCAAGCGGATTGAACGGATGACTGAAGCTCTCGCGCACCGCGGGCCGGATGGTTCAGGTGTGTGGGCTGCACCTGGAATCGGGTTGGGGCATCGGCGTCTGTCGATCATTGACCTAGCCGGATCTCCCCAGCCGATGCATTCGGCGGATGGCGGGGCAGTGATCGTCTTCAATGGCGAGATCTACAATTACCGTGCGCTGCGGCGAGAACTGGAGCAGAGCGGGGCGGTTTTCCGCACGGACGGAGACACCGAGACAATTCTCGCCGCCTGGCAAAAGTGGGGGCCTGATTGCCTTTCGCGCCTTGATGGCATGTTTGCTTTTGCACTTTACGACCTGAGAAAGCGGCAGCTTTTCCTTGCTAGGGACCGGCTTGGCGTGAAGCCACTATACCTCGCAAGATTTCCTGGCGGTGCATTTGCCTTTGCAAGTGAACTCAAGGGTTTGTTAGCCAATCCTCTGATGCGGCGCGAAATCGATCTGCTGGCGATCGAGGATTTTATGACTTGGGGCTATGTGCCTGATCACAGAGCAATGTTGAAGGGGGTGGAGAAGCTCCCTGCGGGGCATTTCCTGTTGCTCGAACACGGGCGCGAACCAGGTGCCCCGCAGCAATATTGGGATGTTGATTTCACGGGACGCGAGCGCGGCAGTGCCGAAGATCGTTCGGCGAAATTGCTTCACCTGATGCGCGAAGGCGTGATCAGCCGTATGGTCGCCGATGTGCCTCTTGGTGCGTTCCTTTCCGGCGGCGTCGACAGTTCTTCTGTGGTCGCGCTGATGAGTGAAGCGAGTGCGCAGCCGGTTACGAGTTGCTCAATCGGGTTCGATGTCGCCAGTGTGGACGAGACGACCTACGCTAGGCAGATTGCTGAACTCTTTGGAACACGACACCACCAGCGAATAGTCTCATCGGATCAGTTTGATGAGATAGACCGGATTGCGGCCATCTTCGATGAGCCTTTTGCCGATGCCAGCGCCCTGCCAACCTTGCGGGTCTGCGAATTGGCGCGCGAGCATGTGACAGTTGCACTTTCAGGCGATGGTGCCGATGAGGCTTTTGCAGGCTACCGTCGGCAAATGTTCCAATTGCGAGAAGAGCAGGCGCGCTCGGTGTTGCCGGGTTTCCTGCGGGAACCAGTGTTCGGAACACTGGGTCGCTATTGGCCCAAGGCAGACTGGGCACCGCAGGCTTTGCGAGCGAAAGCCACATTCATGGCGCTCTCACAAAGCGGCGAGATGGGGTATGCCCGTGCTCTGGCGATCCTCGCACCCGAACAGCGCGATGCCTTGTATGGTGATGTTTTGCGAAGTGAGCGTGGCGACTACCGTGCCGAACAGCCCTTTGCAGAGTTGATGCGCGGGGCGCCTGCCCGTTCTGGACTTGACCGCGCGCAATATGCCGACCTCAAGTTCTGGCTGCCCGGCGATATTCTGACCAAGACTGATCGCACCAGCATGGCTGTGAGCCTGGAAGCGCGCGAGCCACTGCTTGACCATCGGTTAATCGAGTTTGCCGCCCGCCTGACGCACCGGGATCGGATTCGCGGGACAACAGGCAAATGGCTGATGAAGCGCACGATGGAACGCCTCCTGCCCGAGGACATTCTCTATCGTCCTAAGCAGGGCTTTGTGACGCCGCTCGCGCAGTGGTTCCGTGGTCCGCTTGCCGCGGAGGCACGGATAATCGCCTCGAGCAGCCTGTTGACCGACAGCGGATGGTTCGACCGCAAAGCACTTTCACGAATTGCGGAGGATCATATCTCTGGCCTTGCCGACCACGGCCGAGTGTTGTGGCAATTGCTAATGTTGGACCGCTCGCTCAAGCATCTGCAGCCCAGCGCCTGAACTCAGCCGGCAACGCCGTGACCCTTTGCCATATAATCCGCGCTCTGCATTTCCTTGAGGCGACTGACCGTGCGCTCGAACTCAAAGGCGCCATCGCCTGCGATGTAGAGGTCTTCTGGCTCGGCCGCAGCGGTGGTGAACAGCTTGACGTTGTTCTCGTATAGCGCATCGACCAACTTGGTGAAGCGGATCGCTTCATTGCGGTTTTCCGGCCCCATGCGCGGGATGCCGACGACGATAATTGTGTGATAGACATGTGCAATGGCGAGGTAGTCGGCCGCTCCGCGATTTTCGCCGCACAGTCGCTTGAAACTGAACACACCGACGCCCTTAAGGCTCTTGGGGACATGGAGCATCCTCCCGCCGCCCAGATCCAGATCTGCGCCAGGCACATTGGCTGCATCTTCGGGCTTGTAGTCTGTTAGACGGAAGAAAGCCTCGCGCACCTGCGCCGTTGCGCTTTCCCCCAGCGGCGTGTGCCAACTGTCGAGATCACCCAGGCGGTCGAGGCGGTAGTCGGTCACTCCGTTGAGCGGGACTATATCAAGTTCGGCTTCGATCAACTCGATGAAAGGAAGGAAAAGAGACCGGTTGAGTCCATCCTTGTAGAGCTCGCTGGGCGGACGGTTGCTGGTCGTAACAACGGTCACGCCCTGATCGACGATAAGAGCGGTGAATAGCCGCGCCATGATTGCCGCGTCGGCTGTGTTGGTGACGACCATCTCGTCAAACGCCAAGCAACGCACATTGGCGGCGATATGCGCTGCGGTCGGTGCGATGGGGTCGCCTGCCTCCTTCTTGCGCTCCTCGCGTATCAACCTATCAACTTCGAGCATGAATTCGTGGAAATGGACGCGCCGCTTCTCGGCAATTCCCAGCGTCTCGACAAACAGATCCATCAGCATGGATTTGCCGCGACCAACGCCGCCCCACATATATACACCTTGCGGGCGGACCTTCTTGGGCCGGAAAAGCTGACTTAGCAGCCCGCCCGAAGTTTCCGACTCGAGGTCTTTCTGCAGGCGGTCAAGCCGCTCCGCAGCACGGCGCTGGTCGGCATCCGGCTTCAGCTCGCCCGCTGCGACGAGCTTTTCGTAACGCACCAGCATGCCGCTCATCGGCGTTGCATCTTCCTCACAATGCCTGAGAATGAAGCGACCACGTGATCTTCCTGCTCGACCGTACCGCGGACGAATACCAGACTACCTGTTTCGCGAACGATCTCGGTTACGGAATCGAGAGGGCGGCCCAGATCACCTGCACCAACGAACTGTGTCGAAAGCTCGAGGGTCACCGAAGGACCCGCATTGCCGCTGCCGAGGGTGTGCATGGTGGTGAAGAGCGAGATGTCGATCAGCGACAGCGTCACCGCGCCGTGGACGATGCCCTGCAGATTGGCGTGTCGCCTTTCCGGGATCATGCGCAGCCGGCTGCGGCCATTTTCGTCTATGCGCGTGATGAGGCGGCCCATCACAGCCCCATTGAACAGCGTCTGGTCCTTGAGATTCCAGTGCCGCCAACCCGGATTTTCCGGGTCAGGGCCATGCTCGAAAACGTTTTCGGGAAGCTCCACGCGGATCAGATGGCGCGTTCGGCCATCATCTTCTTGGTTTCAGCGATTGCCTTTGCGGGGCTGAGGCCCTTGGGGCAGACATTCGCGCAATTCATGATCGTGTGACAGCGATAAAGCCGGAACGGATCTTCAAGTTGGTCAAGCCGCTCGCCGGTCATTTCGTCTCGACTATCGGCCAGCCAGCGATAGGCCTGCAAAAGGATCGCCGGGCCGAGGAACTTGTCGCTATTCCACCAGTAGCTGGGACACGAAGTCGAACAGCAGGCGCACAGGATGCATTCGTAAAGTCCGTCCAGCTTTTCGCGCTGATCGGGCGACTGAAGACGTTCCTTGCCGCTGGGGGTGGTCGAAACGGTCTGCAGCCACGGGCGGATCGAGGCATATTGCGCATAGAAATGGGTGAAGTCGGGCACGAGGTCCTTGATCACTTCCATATGTGGCAACGGAGTGATGCGAATATCGCCCTTCAGGTCTTCAATAGCAGTGGTGCAGGCAAGCCCATTGGTGCCGTTCATGTTCATCGAACACGAGCCGCAAATGCCTTCGCGGCAGGAGCGGCGGAAGGTTAGAGTGGGATCGATCTCGTTCTTGATCTTGAACAGTGCATCCAGAACCATCGGACCACAATTGTCGAGATCGATCTCGAAAGTGTCATAACGCGGGTTTTCTCCGCTGTCAGGATCATAGCGGTAGATCTTGAAGCTCTTTAGACGTGTGCCGCCATCTGCCTTGTGCGCGCGGCCCTTGCCGCTGATCTTCGAATTCTTGGGAAGGGTGAAGGTCGCCATTGAACGCTTGATCCTGTTGTCTGCGCGCCCTCTCTAGCGCCTCGGCGACACGGCGCAAGGGTGAGGGTGCTTGTATGGACAGAACCGCGGTGGCAATGCCGCCGACGATGCAAGTGGCCATATATGACCTCGACAAGACGCTGGTGCGGCAGGCGACATTCACGCCGTTCCTGGTTTTTGCAGCGCGACGTGTGGCGCCATGGCGGCTTGCGCTGCTGCCGGTTTGGATCGTCCTGATGATCGGCCACAAGGCGGGGTTCTATCAGCGGACGTGGCTCAAGACCGCAGGGATGCGGCTTATGTTAGGTCGGGTTTCCTTAGCGCATTTGGAGGCCTTGGGGCGCGAATTTGCGCCGCATCATATTGCACGAAAAGGCTGGATGGAGGGCATCAGAGTGATGGTGCGTCAGGATCAAGCCGAAGGAACGACCGTTGCAATCGCTACAGCAGCCTTTGAATTCTATGCACGAGCATTTGCTGATCTACTGGGGATCGAAACGGTGATCGCGACTCTATGGGACGGCGCAGGCATTCCCGGCGGCAATTGTTATGGCGACGAAAAGGCGCGCCGTGTGCAAAGCTGGTTTGACACACTGGGTCCATCCGAAATGCCGGTCGCACTTAGGTTCGTGAGCGATAGCTTTGCCGATTCACCTCTACTCGAACAGGCTCAGGATGCAGTATTCGTTACTGCCAATGCCGGAAAGCGCGAGATTGCCGAAGGCAAGGGCTGGGCGGTGGTAAGCGGGCAGGCCTAGGGGGCCTTGATAAGATTGTCGATGCGGCGGACCAGTTGAGCACCAACGGCGTCAAAACGCTCACGAGAATACAGGTCGAGTACACGTTTTCTTGCAGCCAGTCCCATATCCGAAAGTGCCTCTGGCGATGTCAGCATTCCGGTCAACGCATCGGCAAGCGCTGTGACATCGCCAACAGGGACACTTCGTCCAATTGCGAGACTGTCGACCGTA
This sequence comes from uncultured Qipengyuania sp., assembly GCA_965650395.1. Taxonomy (GTDB): domain Bacteria; phylum Pseudomonadota; class Alphaproteobacteria; order Sphingomonadales; family Sphingomonadaceae; genus Qipengyuania. Next base: position 29,888 of record CBFGON010000001.1, read on the forward strand.
ATCGGCATCTGACCCGTTTGTGACACGATAACCGGCAAGCCAGCCTGCATAGCCTCATGTGCGGCAATGCAGAATCCTTCGCGGCGCGAAGGCTGCACATATAGATGGAGGCTGGCGAGGAAACTGGCGGGGTCATCGACAAAGCCGCTGAACTTGATCGTATCGATGCCAGCCTGTTTTGCGCGCAGGCGCAGCAATTCACCATCATTCCCGGTTCCGCCGATTGCGACGCTGAATGATGCTGCCGGCATGAAACCGCGCTGCTTCAGCAGGGTCAGTGCGTCGATCAGGAAATCGTAGCCCTTGTTGGGGTGTAGCCGACCCAGGCTGCCTATGCGCACCGTTTCGCCTTCGCGCCATGGCTTTGCCAGAGGTGCGTTCGGATCGACTGCAAATATTGGCCAGGTAACAAGACTCTCTCGCGGTACGCCCAAACGCTTGGCCGTCAGTTCCGCAACATCCGCGCTGTCTGCCACCCACAGAGCAGAATTGCCGGCGCGCCAGCGAAGCAGCCGTTCGTTCCATGGTTTGAGGAATGCGTTGTGCTGCCAACTGACAACTGGAAGTCCGGTTCGCGATCCGGCGATCTGGCCCAGCAGTGTAGCCCTGGTGAGCGAGGTCCAGATGACATCCGCCGACCATTCGCACGCCTGCTGTTCCATCCAGTCTAGTGCCGCGAAATGATCGGTGTCTCCCCCGTCGCGTACAAGAGGGTCAATGCCTTGATCTTGTAGCCGGGTGATAGCCTTACCGTTACGACGGGTGAGGGCGAACACGCGGACTTCTGCTCCGGCCCTTTCCAATGCGGCCACAATCAGCGGTAGAGGACTTTGCGCCCCGCCGCCCTCCATTGAATTGATGAAATAGGCAATCCGCATTGCTCAGCCCTGACGCGCCGCAATCGCGTGCGCAATGGCATCAGCAGCGCGCTGTGACGGTGGCGTGTCGGACAGGGCGAATGTATTTGTGATCAGGTTCTGTTGCTCCTGACGATAACTTTCGCCGATCATGGTCGATTGCTCGATCATCTTCGTGAGGTTCTCGACCGTTTCTGCTGATGGCCCCATGCGCAGGAACGGCAGGGCTTCCTCACCCTCGTTTCGCAGTGCGCCATTTGGGTCCAACAGAAAAACTGGACGGGGGCGGATGAGGAACTCGTAAAGCTGGCTTGAAGCGTCGCCGATATAGCCATCGCTGCCGAGCATATAGGACATGTCGAACAGGCGTGGGCCATCGATGTCGATCAGGATGTTCGCAGCCTTCATCGCTACGCTCGGGACATCAGGACGTTTCTTAGCCACACGATACTCGGGCGAGACGTGCACCGCTTTGCGGAACAGCATCACGTGCGGAGCGAAAATCAGATTATAGGCCTGTCCCTGTTCGCTGGAGAACCAGCGCAACAAATCGGGTCCTGCGTCGTACCAGCTAGACAAGTGCGGATCGAAATGCGGGTTGTAGACGAATGTCGTGCGGCCATTATCGAAGAAGTCAGGCTTTGCCGAAAGGTCGATCCGCTCGAATTTGGAATAACCTGTCACCTGAATTTTGGCAGGATCGACACCGTTCGCAGCAAGCTGTGCAGCCATCTTGGGGCCAGCGACGAGGCTGAGATCAAACCGGCGGTGGTCAGGGTGAAAGGTCACGCTACGATCGCCTGTGCCGTGCGGTACTCGCACGAAGAGAGGACCGGGAGCATTGCCAATGCGGTCCTTGACGCGAAGGCAGGTTCGCTCTGTCGAGATCACGGCGTCGCTGCTAGCCAACAGCTCAAAATAGACCTGCAATCGAGCTAGGCGGGACGCAGGAAACAGCTTGTCGAGCAATCCTGTCGCGCTGCCCAATAGCGGCGGGAGCCGCAGTTCCCGCCAAGTGATCTTCTCTGCATCGACCGGCCCAAGCAGCCCTTCGATCCGCGCCCTGATTGCAGGGCTGGCATAGGCAATCATCGTCTCGATCTCGGGATGGTGGCGAGACATTGCCCCAGCAACAGGTGCGAGGTGCGCTACCTGATGTGCAGCATCGTGATTGAAGAGAAAAGCAGCCCTTTGCATGGCGTGCGTGCGGATAGGATATGGATTGCCGAATGCAAAGGGATTTGCTCTCTGGCGACTATCGACTAGGGGTCCGCCTCTGATCGCCGCTATTCCGGCTCGTTTATCGTTCACGCAGATTGCAAGGGAGCCCTGTGGAGACGCACAGCACGATCCGCCCCCGTCGCAACGGGCTGGCGAATATCGTCAAGAACGTCGCCTGGTTGCTGGGCGGCAAGGGCTTTGGCGCTGTGTGCAGCATCGCCTATCTGGCGATTCTGTCGCGCTCGCTGGGTCTGAAGGACTTCGGTCACTTCTCACTGATTTTCGCGACCGCATTGGCTCTGGTTGCGGTCGCCAGTTTCCAGACGTGGCAGACAGTGGTGAAATTCGGCGCAGAGCCGGTACACCGCAAGGACTGGAGTGCGTTCGGCCGGATCGTCTGGATGTGCGGGGCGATCGATGTCGCCGGGGCGATGGTCGGCTGCGCAATAGCCGCGGCAGTTTTCTACGGCTTCGGCGAAGCGCTCGATCTTAACACGCGCTATGTCGATACAGCGTTCTGGTTCGCATGTGCACTGGTCTGGTCACGCATGACGACTCCCAATGGCATCGTTCGCGTGCTCGACCGATTTGATTTGGGGATCTACGTTGAAGCAGTTGTGCCAGCGGGACGACTTCTGGCTTCGTTCGTGATCATCATGACCGGCCCATCGGTCGAGCGTTTCCTGTTTGCCTGGGCATTCTTCGACCTGTTGGCGGGGGCGCTGTACTGGATCGTTGCCTGGCGTCTCGTCCCCGACGCGCTGCACCGGCGTAACCTTGGACACAAGCGCGAAACGCTGGCCGCAAATCCGGGACTGACCAAGTTCTTTGTCGTAACCTACTTCACGTCGACGCTTGATGCACTTTACAAACAGGGTCCGCTTTTGGCTGTCGGCTATTTCCTTGGTACCAGTGCTGCGGGACTTTATCGTCTGGCTGATCAATTGGCGCAGGGTATCGGCAAGACTTCCGGATTGCTGACCCGGGCAATCTTTCCTGAATTTGCGGTCGCCCGAACCACCCATTCGATTGAGCTGTTCCGCAGGCTTGTGCGCCAGACTACGTTGATTGCGGCTGCGGGTGGCGCGCTGGTAACGCTTCTCGCTGTATTTCTCGGCGAGCCATTGCTGCTGCTAATTGGCGGTGAGGACTATATTCGCGGTGCTGCCATCCTGATCCCCCTTGCAGTGGGTGCATCATTCGAACTGGCCTCAGTCACCTACGAACCGCTGCTGTTTTCGACCGGACATGCGACCTACCCACTGGTTATCCGTTTGCTGTCTGTCACCGTGTTGATCGTTGGGATTCTGATGCTCGTGCATATTGGTCCGATCGGCGTCGGCATTGCTGTTGCGATAGGTCTTGCCGTGCTTTGGGTGGTGATGAGCATTACGGTGCGCCGTGTGATGGTTTCGCTGGCGCGTAAGGAAAAATCTGCGTGACTTATGCTGCGTTGGTACTGGCAGGATCGCGAAGTGATGGCGATCCGTTGGCAGGTGTCGAGGGCAAGTCGCACAAGGCGCTGATCGAACTGGAGGGGCGTCCGCTGCTGGCGCGCGTTGTTTCCGCTTTGCGCTCTGCGGGTGCAAATCCGATTGCAGTGTGCTGCGACGAGGGGCCCGTAGCCGATCTGGCCCGTAGCCTGTCGACATTGGTGGTCCCGCCGAAGCCGGGTCCCAGTGCCAGCGTCGCTGTAGGCTTTGCCGAACTTGGTGCGCCGCTACTGGTTACCACGGCAGACCACGGGCTGCTCGATCCGGCATGGGTGCGCCAGTTAGTTGATCAAACACCTACCGACAGCGATCTGTCCGTTATGCTGGCGGAACGGGCAAGGATCGAACTTGCCGTGCCAGGCAGCAAGCGGACCTATCTCAAATTTGCTGACGGACAGTGGTCGGGTTGCAACTTGTTTTACCTCCGGACGGGTAAGGCTGAACTGGCGATCGAGACTTGGCAGAGCGTCGAGGCCGATCGCAAGCGGCCGTGGCGGATTGCAGCGCGGCTTGGACCAGGTACTTTGCTGTCCATGTTTCTGGGGAGGCTTACGCTGGCAGAAGGTTTGGCGCGGCTTGGACGCAAGATCGGCGTGACGGCAAGCCTCGTCGCTGCGGAGAACGGGCTGGCGGCGGTCGATGTCGATACGCAGAAAGACCTCGACGACATTCGTAGTCTACTTGCGAAAAGTGATTTGCGCGGGTCGTAATTCCGGTAAGATGTCACGGGAACACAGGGGTCGAGGGAGCGCTGCCATATGCCCATAAAGGCTTGGTACGATGCGCATATCATGCCGCGCGTCATTACCATGGCATGCGGGCAAAGGGCGATCGAGAAGCGGCGGCGGCAAGTCATTCCCTTGGCGCAGGGCCGTGTCTTCGAACTCGGTTGCGGTGGCGGGCTCAACCAGGCGCTGTATGACGGTGCGAAGGTAACTTCCTTCTCCGGTATCGATCCGCACTCAAAGCTGCTCGACGGCGCGCGCGAACGGGCAAAGGCGCGCGGATGGGAACATGACATTCGCGAAGGCAGAGGCGAGGATATTCCCTTCGCCGACAGCAGTTTCGATACGGTCGTGTGTACCTATACACTATGTTCGGTGGACGATCCGGCGCGCGTGCTCGAAGAATTGCGGCGCATTCTCAGGCCGGGCGGGGTGCTGCTATTCCTTGAGCACGGTCGAGCGCCTGATCCCGAGATCGCCCGTTGGCAGGAGCGGATCGAACCTGTCTGGAAACCGCTTGCAGGCGGATGCCATCTGACTCGACCCATCGGCGCGGCCTTGCGCGGCGCCGGGTTCGACGTCGAGCCAATCGGTCAGGCCTATCTGCCCAAAGCGCCCAAGGTCATGGGCTGGATGGAATGGGGTGTGGCGCGGCGCGTGGGCGCCTGACTGGCGGCCAGACCTCCCCGCGAGCCACAAGGCTGAACGGGGAGGTCAGCACATTCACTCGCCGAAGGTACGCTGCCACCAGCCACGCTTGGGTGAGCCGTCGTCACTTGCAGGGGTTTCCGCGGCTGGAGCCTCTACTGCTGTCGTGGCAACCGGCGCATCGTCTGCCTTCTTGCGGCGGCTGCGCTTGGGCTTTTCTACGGTGGCGGCAGGTTCAGCCGGTACGTCGTCAGCCGACTTCACGGCCTTCTTGCGTGTCCGCTTGGGCTTTGCGGGTTCGGCCACAGGAGCTTCTTCGACCGCAACTTCTGCATCGGCCTTCTTGCGGCGGGTGCGCTTGGGCTTGGGAGCTTCTTCAGCCTCCACCTCTGCCACTTCAGCAGTTTCGGCAGGAGCTTCGTCTGCAACCTTCTTGCGACGCGAGGCGCGCTTCTTTGGTGCAGGCTCCTCGATCGGCGTTTCAGGTTCGGCTTCGGCGGTCACTTCGCCGGAGGTCTCTTCGGTAACTTCATCCGCGTCTGCAGCCTCGTCACCGCCTGCTTCGTCACCATTCCGGCCGCGTCCGCGACCACCGCGACGACGACCGCCACGGCGGCGGCGCTTCTTGGGACGGTCCTCGCCGTCATCTTCTACGCGTTCGTCCTGCGTCGATTCGGATTCCTCTTCCGCCTCGGCATCGTCTTCGCTGTCCCCGCCTTCGTCCTGCTCGCGGTTCTTGTTGCGACCGCGACCGCCACGACGCCGGCGGCGCTTCTTGCGCGGCCGATCATCGTCCCGCGCATCGCCGTCCTCATCTTCGTCTTCGACGTCCTCGATAATGTCCTCGTCATCTTCATCGTCCTCCACGACGACGGCTTCGAACCGAGGCATTTCCTTGGGCTTCGGGCCATGGCTCGAGACGCTCATCTTGGCGCCTTCGTCCTCGCCCTCGGGAACGACTTCGATGGTCACGCCATAGCGCTCCTCGATCTCGACGAGGTCGTGACGCTTTTCGTTGAGCAGATAGACTGCCGCTTCGGTGCTGGCTGCAAGGCGGATATGCGTGCCTTTGCCCTTGGCCGCTTCCTCTTCGATCAGGCGAAGCGCCGAAAGACCCGCAGATGACGCGGTGCGTACAAGGCCTGTACCATCGCAATGCGGGCATTCGCGCGTCGTCGCTTCAAGCACGCCCGTGCGCAGACGCTGGCGGCTCATTTCCATCAGACCGAAGCTGGAGATACGCCCCACCTGAATGCGCGCGCGGTCGCTCTTCAGGGCGTCCTTCATGGCGCGCTCGACCTTGCGGGTATTCGAGTGGTGCTCCTGGTCGATAAAGTCGATCACCACCAGACCTGCCATATCACGCAGGCGCAGTTGGCGGGCGATTTCCTTGGCGGCTTCGAGATTGGTCGAAAGCGCCGTCTGCTCGATATTGTGCTCCTTGGTGGAGCGACCCGAGTTAATGTCGATCGACACCAGCGCCTCGGTCGGGTTGATCACCAGATAGCCACCGCTCTTGAGCTGGACCACCGGGTCATACATGGCCTTGAGCTGGTCTTCAGCGCCGTAACGCTGGAACAGGGGCACCGGATCGGCATATTGCTTCACGCGGCGCGCATGGCTGGGCATGAGCATCTTCATGAAGGCCTTGGCCGATTTGTAGCCATCATCGCCTTCGACGACGACTTCCTCGATTTCCTTGTTGTATATGTCGCGGATTGCACGCTTGATCAGGTCGCTGTCCGAATGGATCAGCGCCGGTGCAGCAGATGCCAGTGTGTTTTCGCGGATCTCGTCCCACAGGCGGGCGAGATAATCGAAGTCGCGCTTGATCTCGGTCTTGGTGCGTTGCAGGCCAGCAGTACGAACGATCAGGCCCATTGATTTCGGCAGTGAAAGATCGCCGACAATCTGCTTCAGCCGCTTGCGGTCGCTTGCTGAATTGATCTTGCGGCTGATGCCACCGCCGTGGCTGCTGTTGGGCATCAGCACGGTGTAACGGCCTGCGAGGCTGAGATAGGTGGTGAGGGCAGCGCCCTTGTTGCCGCGCTCTTCCTTGACGACCTGCACCAGCAGAACCTGACGACGCTGGATAACGTCCTGAATCTTGTATTTGCGGCGCAGCGCCATGCGTTTGGCACGGGCTTCGTCGACTTCCTTGGCGCGGCTGCGGCCGCCCTTGCCCTGTCGGCGACCGCGACCACGGCGACCGCGATCCTTGCCCTTTTCCTCGGCAGATTCCTCGCCGTCGTCCTCGTCTTCTTCGTCGCTGTCGTCGTCGAGATGGCCTTCCTCGATCGTGGCGACATCATCCTTGTCGGAGGTGTCGACTTCTTCGAGGCCGTCCTCGGCCAGGTCTTCGACAAGCGCTTCGGAGCTCTCGTCTTCGGCGTCATACTCGTCGCCGGGCATCTCGCCGCGCTCTTCCTCTTCGGCGCGCAGGCGGGCTTCTTCCTCGGCGACTTCGGCCTCTGCAGCGAGCAGGGCTTCACGGTCTTCCTTCGGAATCTGATAATAGTCAGGATGGATTTCGCTGAAGGCCAGGAAGCCGTGCCGGTTGCCGCCGAAATCGACGAACGCCGCCTGCAGCGAGGGCTCGACCCTCGTTACCTTTGCGAGATAGATATTGCCTTTGATCTGCTTCTTGTCGGCAGATTCGAAATCGAATTCCTCAATCCGGTTTCCCTTGAGGACCGCCACCCGGGTTTCTTCCTGGTGGCGCGCGTCGATCAACATGCGCGTTGCCATTGGTAATTCTCCATGCGCAGCGGGGCGGGGCATGCCCGCCGTTCCTGCCGCGCGACTGTGTAGGATATCCGCCTGTCCGCAAGGGAGCGACGGCGTTAGTGGCCCGGACCTTCGTCATTTGCGAAGGGCGGGTATTCGTGTCTGCCGGAGTTCCCTGGCGCTCAATTTGCGCCGACCTGAGCGACCACGCTGCGAAACGGAAATCCGCCTGCATCGATTCGGTCAGGAATGTCGGGGAAGTGTCCTGCATCAACCTGTTCATTCGGGGCCGTGCCGGGATGGCAGCGGCAGGTCCGGTTCGGTGACCCTCTTCGTCGCGGTTACTTTCGCGCCGATCGGAGGCACCGGTTTTCCGGGTCCGGTTTCGCTAGCACCGTGGGTATCGCTCGGCAACTATATTGCGTTGTCCTTGCGGAAACCCTTAATCATTGCAGCATCATGTCGACGCGCGCGCAAATCCTGCTTCTGGTGCTGCTGCCCGTGGCAATTCTTGCGGGGCTGATCGGCCTTGCTCGAGAGCTTGGGCTGGCGGGACAGGGACCGGGTTTCGTCACACGGATCGCACTGTCGCACGATAGCACCGGGCCAGACCTGCCGGACGTGGCCGGCGATGCTGCGCTTCCTCTTGTCGTTATTGACGCAGGACATGGCGGGCATGATCCAGGAGCATCGAGCCAGAACTATGTCGAAAAGAAGCTGGTGCTCGATCTTACCCATGCCCTGCGTGACGAAATCGAACGTGAGGGATTTGCGCGGGTAGCGCTGACGCGCGACGACGACCGTTACCTTCTGCACTCAGAACGGTACGAAATTGCCCGGCGACTGGATGCCGACCTTTTTCTGTCGATCCACGCCGACAGCGCGGGAGAGCAGGGCGAGGTGGCTGGGGCGAGCATCTATACACTGTCGAATGCTGCATCGAGCGAAGCCGCAGCACGTTTTGCTGCGCGCGAAAATGCTTCGGACAACCTCAACGGGGTCGATTTGGGCGGGCAGAGCGACAGCGTGAGCGAAATCCTGATCGAACTGTCGCAACGCCGCACGCAGGAGCAGTCGGACGAGTTCTCTGGGCTGATTGCGAGAGAAGGTGAGGGAGTTCTGACCTTCCATCCGCAAGCACGCCGCTCTGCCGCCCTCAAAGTGCTCCGTGCGCCGGACATTCCTTCGGTGCTGTTCGAGAGCGGTTTCATCTCCAACGAAGCCGACGCCGCGCGTCTGGCATCCCCGGAAGGTCGCAAGCGTTTCGCCGAGGTGATGGCGCGGGCAATACGGATCTACTTTGCGCGACAGACTTCGGAGTGAGATGCTGACGGGGTCAAAATCCCGCCAAGCGATTCTTGTTCTGGCATAGGTTTGAAATCGCGTGCTAGAGGCACGCCAGATCATGGTCGAACTTCCTAGTCTCGAATACGTCCGCCAACGGCTGTCCGGCGATCCGCGACGCTTCAGCGCGTGGATGCGCGAAAACTGGCATCATAGCCAACGCCTGCGGGTGATTACCTATCTTGTCGGCATCACACTGATGCTGCTGGTGCTAATGTGGGCGTCACTGGCCCGTAACCTGCCGGACGCCGAATCGCTGCTCGATTACGAGACACCGCTTCCCACCGTTGTCCGTGGTATCGACGGCGAAATCGTCCATTCCTATGCTCGCGAGCGGCGCGTCCAGCTCCAGTATGCCGACTTTCCGCAACCAATGATCGAGGCGTTCTTGTCCGCCGAGGACAAGACCTTCTTCACTCATGGCGGGGTGGACTACACCGGCACGCTGAATGCCGTCCTGGATTACGCCACAAAATACGGTTCTGACGAACGCGCAGTTGGTGGTTCGACCATCACTCAGCAGGTCGCCAAGAACCTTTTGCTGACGGACGAGTATTCGGTAACCCGAAAGCTCAAGGAAATGATACTTGCGCAGCGCATCGAGCAAGTGCTGACCAAGCAGGAAATCCTCGAGCTGTATCTGAACGAAATCCCGTTGGGTCGTCGCAGCTTTGGGGTCCAGGCCGCATCGCGCGCTTATTTCGACAAGGATGTCGACGAACTTGCGCTCAATGAGACCGCTTTTCTTGCCATTCTGCCCAAGGCACCAGAACGTTACGGTCGCAAGAAACACGAGGCGCTGGCAATCGCACGTCGGAATTTCGTTCTCGACCAGATGGTCGAGAACGAATTCATCACACCTGCTGACGCGGCAGCGGCAAAGGCGAAGCCACTGGGACTGGCACAGCAACGCACCGAGCGTTCGGCCGATGCCGGATACTTTCTTGAGGAAGTACGCCGCCAACTGATCGATCGGTTTGGTGAAACGGCAGAAGAAGGACCACAAAGCGTCTATGCTGGCGGTTTGTGGGTGCGCACTTCCCTAGACACCGAACTTCAAGATGCGGGTCGCGATGCGCTGCGGGCAGGATTGCTGAGCTATCAGGGGAATCGCGCCTATTCCAAGCCGCTGGCTACGCTCAATCCCGAGAACGGCGATCTTCATTCGCAGCTAGCGTCGTCGAATCTCGGAATAAATTATCGCGACTGGAAGGTTGGGGTTGTTACATCCGGCGGATCATCTCCGCGGATCGGCCTGACTAACGGCGAGGATTATGCGCTGACCGGTGCGCCTTCGACGATCAAGACAGGTGACGTCGTGGCCGTCGAAAACATGGGCAATAGCTACCGACTGCGGGTCGTCCCCGAAGTGTCAGGGGCGTTTCTTGCGGAAGCACCACAGACCGGCCGCATTTTGGCGATGCAGGGTGGGTTCGACGCCCGTCTCGGCGATTTCAACCGGGCGACACAGGCCCTACGCCAGCCCGGGTCCACGATTAAGCCATTCGTCTATGCCTCTGCGCTGGACCAGGGAATGACCCCGGCAACTCAGGTTCCTGACCAGACGTTTTGCGTCTGGCAGGGGGCTGGGCTGGGTGAGAAATGCTTCCGCAACTTCGGCGGCGGTGGAGGCGGCACGCACACAATGCGCTGGGGCCTCGAGCAGAGCCGCAATTTGATGACGGTACATATCGCCGACGATACAGGGATGCAGAACGTCGTCAAAACGATCGACCGCGTCGGCATCGGCAAATATGATCCCTATTATTCGTTCGCGCTGGGTGCAGGCGACACTACCGTCGCTCGGATGGTCAATGCCTATGCCGCGCTTGCCAATTGGGGACGCCAAAACAAGGGTTCGGTGATCGACTATGTCCAGGATCGCCGCGGCAAGGTGATCTACCGTTCGGACAATCGCGACTGCACCGGCTGCAATATGGCTGAGTGGAATGGTCAACCCATGCCCCGCTTCGAACTGGGCGGACGTCAGGTGCTCGACCCGCGCACTGCTTTTCAGATGGTTCACATGCTGCAGGGCGTGATCACGCGAGGAACCGCTGTACGCTTGCGCAGTCTCGGTTTGCCCTTGTTTGGCAAGACCGGGACAACCAATGGCCCGACCAACGCCTGGTTCGTGGGCGGGACACCGGACATTGTAGCTGGGATGTATGTCGGTTTCGACCAGCCCCGCAACCTCGGCGGGTGGGTGCAGGGCGGAAACACCGCCGCACCGATCATGAAGCGCTTTGTCGAAGCCACGAAAGAGCGCTGGAGCTCGGACGACTTCATAGCCCCTCCCGGTATAAGAATGGTCAAGATCGACCGTCGCAGCGGCAAACGCGTATTTGAAGGCACGCCAAGCGATGACCCCACTGCTTCAATCATCTGGGAGGCTTTCAAGCCCGATACCGAACCGCCGCGCGCCACGCGCTCGGATGAGCTGGCAGCGCGGCGCAACGAGATACTCGAACTGATCCGCCGGGCACGAGAAGGCGTGCGTGAACAGCGCAGCGTAGAACGTGTAACGCCTGCCGAAGATTTCGTGGAAGATCAGGGCGGGATCTACTAGGCAACGGTGCGTATCCGCACATCGCTTTACAATCGCCAATCGCGCGCTAGTTGGGCCAACCGAACGCTTTAAGGAATTGACCATGCGTGCCGAAGGGCAGGCCAATATCGACCGTATCGAAGCTGCGCTCGCACTCGTGCGTCAGTCGCTCGACTGGGATCGCGCATTGCGCCGTCTCGATGAGCTCGACGCACGTGTCCAGGATCCCAAGCTGTGGGACGATCCCAAGCAGGCGCAGGCCATCACGCAAGAGCAGAAGCGGCTCGAAACTGCCATTGGCACTGTGCGCGAGATCGAAAGCGAAATGGCCGACGCAGTCGAATTCGTCGAATTGGGCGATGCCGAGGGTGATGAAGACGTAGCGCGCGAAGGGCTCGATACCTTGTCTTCATTGGCTGACCGCGCTGATCGCGACAAGGTGCAGGCGTTGTTGTCAGGCGAAGCCGACAGCAATGACACCTATCTCGAAATTCACGCCGGTGCCGGTGGCACAGAAAGCCAGGACTGGGCCGACATGCTGCTCCGCATGTATGCGCGCTGGGGCGAACGGCGCGGCTTCAAGGTCGAGACGGTCGAGTATCAATCGGGCGAACAGGCCGGAATCAAGAGCGCTACGTTGCTGTTAAAAGGCGAGAACGCCTATGGTTATGCCAAGACCGAAAGCGGTGTGCACCGCCTGGTGCGCATCAGCCCCTATGACAGTTCGGCGCGACGTCATACCAGTTTCAGTTCGGTCTGGGTTTACCCGGTGATCGACGATGATATCGACATCGAAATCAATCCGGCTGACCTCAAGATCGACACCTATCGTGCCAGCGGTGCAGGTGGCCAGCACGTGAATACTACCGATTCCGCTGTCCGGATTACTCACCAACCCACCGGCATTGTCGTGGCGAGCCAGAATGACCGCAGCCAGCACAAGAACCGTGCCACGGCAATGAACATGCTCAAGGCACGCCTGTTCGAGCGCGAAATGGCCGAACGTGAAGCTGTCGCCTCGGGTGAATATCAGGAAAAGAGCGAGATTGGCTGGGGCCACCAGATCCGCAGTTACGTTCTCCAGCCGTACCAGATGGTCAAGGACCTGCGGACCGGCGTGACTTCACCGACGCCCGACGATGTACTCGATGGAGCACTGGACCCATTCATCAGCGCCGCGCTGGCGCAGCGCGTAACCGGCGAAACCGTCGAGGTCGAAGACACCGAATAGGTCTCGGTCGACCGCCGGGCAAGGCGGTGCCGGCAATTTGACCCTTGCCGCCCGGTCTCAGCGCGCTAGAGCCTGCGTGAACGATGGTTTGCGCTTTTTCCTTGCGGGTCCTTTTCTTGCCGATGCTGGTTGCGCTGGCGGGCTGCAACATGGCGCCGGAAGAGGAACCATCGCACTTTCCTGATCCTGACCGGCCGGTTTCGAAGATTGGTTCGAACCAGTTCTCGACCGAAAGCCAGCGTGACAGCCGCGGTGAAGCGCAAACGGTTATGGATCTCGCCGAGATCGAACCAGGCATGACCGTCGCAGATATTGGCGCGGGCAACGGCTACTACACCGTTCGACTCTCCGAACGTGTCGGCGAAGAAGGTCGAGTGCTCGCTCAGGACATCGACCGGAAAGCGCTCAGTCGATTGGCTCGCCGCATCGAGCGTGAGCAGTTGGAGAACATCTCCATCCGCCTGGGCGAATTTGCCGATCCCGAGTTGCCCGACAACAGCTTCGATCGCATCTTCATGGTCCATATGTACCACGAAATCGGACAACCCTATGAGTTCCTGTGGCACATGTGGCCTTCACTTCGGCCCGGCGGGCAGGTGATCGTGGTAGATGTCGATCGCCCGACTGACGAGCATGGGATTGATCCGCTTCTGCTCTCCTGCGAGTTCTCGCGCGTCGGATACGAACTGGTAGCTTTCAAGGATGCTCCCGAACTGTCGGGGTACTATGCACAATTCAAGGCAGCGGCTAACAGGCCGGAACCAGGAGAGATCAAGCCCTGCCGCAGCGATAGCGCGGCGCAGAGCTAGGCGCGCAACTGCGCCCTTATTACGAGAGAGAATTTTCAATGAGTTTCAAGGGTCTGAGCCCGATTGTTTATGGCGGCCGCGAGGTTTGGCCGTTGGTCGAGGGAGGCAAAGGTGTCTCCGCCACGAATCATTCGAGTTCAGGTGCCTGGGCTGCTGCTGGCGGTATTGGCACGGTAAGTGCGGTCAATGCCGACAGCTATGACGAAGACGGTAATCCCGTGCCGCAGATATACCCGCAGGCGACCCGCAAGGAACGCTTCGAACAATTGGTCCGCTACGGCATTGATGGCGCCACCGAACAGGTGAAGCGCGCGCATGAGATTTCAGGCGGCAAAGGCGCGATCAACATTAACGTGCTGTGGGAAATGGGCGGCGCTCAACAGGTCCTCGAAGGCGTGTTGGAGAACTGCCCAGGGCTCGTAACGGGTGTAACCTGCGGCGCGGGGATGCCTTACAAGCTGGCCGAGATCGCGGCGCGCTATAATGTCCATTACCTGCCGATTGTCTCTTCCGCCCGCGCTTTCCGCGCATTGTGGAAGCGCAGCTATTCGAAGGTACCTGAACTGCTGGCCGCTGTGGTCTATGAAGACCCATGGCTGGCAGGTGGCCACAATGGCCTTTCCAATGCCGAAGATCCGACCAAGCCGGAGGACCCCTATCCGCGCGTAAAGGCACTTCGCGATACCATGCGCGCGGAAGGCGTATCCGAAGATACTGCCATTGTGATGGCTGGCGGGGTGTGGTTCCTGCGCGAATGGAACGACTGGATCGACAATCCTGAGCTGGGCAAGATCATGTTCCAGTTCGGCACGCGCCCGCTGCTGACGCACGAAAGTCCCATCCCGCAGGTGTGGAAGGATATGCTGAGAACGGTGGAACCGGGCGACGTGCTGCTACACAAATTCAGTCCGACCGGGTTCTACTCAAGCGCGGTGAAGACTCCCTTCCTTTATGACCTCATGCACCGTAGCGAGCGGCAGATTCCCATCTTCAAACGCGATGAGGAAGAAGGCACTGTACCGCTCGCCGACCACGGCAAGGCGAAGTATTTCTGGGTCCATCCCGGTGACCAGCGCAAGGCATTGGCCTGGATGCACGAAGGCTTCACCGAACCGCTCAAAACCCCAGACAATACCGTGGTATTTACAACCCCTGAGAGCGCTGAGCAGATCCGCGCCGATCAGCAGGGTTGTATGGGTTGTCTTTCCCATTGTGGGTTTTCTAGCTGGAAAGACCACGATGACCATACTACCGGCCGCCTGGCCGACCCGCGAAGCTTTTGTATCCAGAAGACATTGCAGGACATTGCCCATGGCGGCGATCCGGACGAAAATCTAGCATTCGCGGGCCACGCTGCTTATCGATTCAAGCAGGATCCGTTCTATTCGAACAATTTCACACCAACTGTTAAGGAGCTGGTCGACCGGATCCTGACTGGCGATTGACCGCTAACGCCAGAGCTGCATCGAGCGGATTGCTTCGGGAATGTTTGCGTCCGTATCAGGGCGTGAAAGTGTCCGTTCGACGATGCGCCATTTGCGCGTAACTTTGGAACGACGCCACACGTCCATGAGCCAACTGTCGCCCGACCATGCATGGTCGCCGATCTGCGCTTCCATGCCCACGCGGGTAGCGAAGACCGCTACCTGCCCGTGACGGCGGACATAAACCTCGTCGAAGCGATAACCATTGCACCGAAAGCGCGTTGTAGCCGCTTCGAGCCAGCTTGCACGGTCGAGGATTGCGGGCTTTTCCGATCCAAGCAGAAAGATGAAATCGCGAGCCGCAAGCGTCTTCATCTGGTTGCGATCGCGTTGCATCCACGCGCGCATCCAGAGGTGCTCCAGCGCTTCGATCTTCGATGAGAATTCGTCCATGGTGTTCCGCGAATAGAGATTGGCAGCTGGCGTTCAAGCCCTGAATGACGCGGTCAGGCGATCCCGCTCAGCACCTGATCAGGGGGACGGTGTCCGTCTGCCCACATGCGGATATTGGCAATTACCTTGTGCCCTGAATCTTCACGTCCTTCACGCGTGGCGCTGCCGATATGGGGCAGCGTCATGACATTGGGATGGCGGATCAGGCGCTTGTCGACATTGGGTTCGTCGGGATAGACGTCGAGACCGGCACCTGCGAGTTTGCCGCTTTCCAGTGCCGCAATCAGTGCTTCCTGCTCTATCAGGTCGCCGCGTGCGGTATTGATGAGGCATGCACCATCTTTCATCAATGCGATGCGACGTGCGTCGATCATGTGATGATTTTCGGGTGATGCCGGGCAGTGCAGGGTCAGAATGTCCGCCCGACCTACCAGTTCGTCCACACTACCGATCCAGGTTGCGCCGAACATTCTCTCGATCGCTTCGGGCAGACGCTTGCGATTGTGGTATTCGATCTGCAGACCGAAGGCCCGGGCACGATGCGCCACTGCCTGTCCGATCCGCCCCATGCCGACTATGCCGAGCACCTTGCCGCCCAGCTTGCGACCGAGCATGGCCGTAGGCGCCCAACCGCTCCATTCACCGCTGCGGATCAACTGCACACCTTCACGAATCCGCCGCGGCACACCGATAATACCTGCCATGGTCAGGTCTGCAGTATCGTCGGTGAATACGCCCGGCGTATTGGTGACGATGATCTTGCGGGCAGCCGCGGCGCGCAGGTCGATATGTTCGGTCCCGGCGCCGAAATTGGCAATCAAACGCAGATCCGGACCAGCAGCAGCGATTGCGTCTGCATCGATCGTGTCGGTGACTGTCGGGACCAGCACGTCGCAATGCTGCATCGCTGTCACCAGTTGCTCGCGCGACATCGGTGTGTCGGCCGCGTTAAGTTCAACGTCAAACAGCTCGACCATGCGCTCTTCAATCGAAGGGCTGAGGTGGCGCGTCACCACGACGCGGGGTTTGCGCTCAAGGCGCCATTCGGGCGCGGCGGAATGTTCGTGCGTCGTGTTCATGCAATGCCAGCGCTACGCTTTCCCCGGGGAAACGGTCAAGCAGCGCTTGATGGTGAATCGCGCTGCAATTAAGGAAGTCGCCTGATGGCCACGCGTTTTGTCTTATCTGTCCTTGCCATTTTGGCACTTGTCGTGCCCGCCCGCGCGCAAGACCGCGAAGTGCCCTATTGGGCAACGATCCGCGCCGAGGTGCTCAATATGCGTGTTGGGCCGAGCGAAGATTACAAGATCGAGTGGGTCTATCGCCGCAAAGGGCTGCCGGTGAAAGTGGTTCGCGTGATGGAAGGCTGGCGTCTTATCGAAGATCCGGAAGGTGATCAGGGTTGGGTCGTTGCGCGGCTTTTGAGTCCCGACCGCGGGGCAATCGTGATTGGCCAAGGCGAAACCGCAATGCGCGCCGACCCTGCAGCCGATGGCACAGTGAAATGGCGGTTGGAACCGGGAGTGGTTGGCACGCTTGGTGACTGCAACGATGGATGGTGCGAGTTCTCGGTAGGCAAACGCGCAGGCTGGGTAGCGCAAGTCCGGCTATGGGGCGTAGACTGAGCACGATATGAAAAAGGGGTGACCAATCGCCACCCCTTTCCTTGTCATCGCGAGTGTCTTTCTTATTCCGACGGTGCCTGGGCTGAAACATCGTCAGGCACGACTTTTTTCACAGAGGCCACAACAGTCCCGGCTGCGTCGCGAACCTCGAAACTGCCGTCCGGTCCTGCGGCTCCGCCAGTAAAGCATTCTTCCGCGCCGCCCGTCGCAGTGTAGCAAAGTTGCTCGCCTTGCTGGCGCCAGGTTCCTGTTTCTACTTCCTTGCCGGCAGTGTCCGTATCAACGTAGGTCCCGTCTGCGTTCAGCGTTTGGGTCGTTGTCATACCGTTTGCCGCTTTGATTTCATAACTTCCTGCCATCTGGCTGGCGGTGGCCGTATCAGTTGCAGCAGTTGCGGTTTCGACCGGTTCGGGAGCTGGTTCTTCCTTCGAACCGCAGGCAGCCAGTGCGGCGCAGGCTGCAACAATCATAAGCTTTTGCATCATCTTCTCCCTCAATCCCGTCCGTATGGGTTGGCTAGCAGCAAACGGATGCGACCGAAACCGGCTTGATTCACGCGCGATGATTTCTGGCGTCTGCGCGGCTCTATTGGATGGGTGCAGGAGCAATCCGGACTTTCGTTCCATCGTCACCGGTTGCGGAAAATGAGCCGTCGGGACCAGGCGTGGTCTCCGTATAACATAGAGAGGAGGAGCCAACAGCAGAGGGAGCGAAGCAGGTCTTTCCATTGACCACCGCAAATGTGCCTTCGTTTGTGATCTCCCCGTCGGACCCAGCAGTTACGTATGTGCCATTGGCATTCAATGTCGTCGAGGTCACTGAACCATCAGCAGCGGTAATTACGTAAGTGCCTGGGCCGGACCCGTTCGCAGCCGTAGCCACAGGAGTGGAGGACGATTTGATCGCCAGATCGGTTTCCGGCGCAGGTTCCGCCTGGCAGGCCGACAATAGGCCGATCATAATGCCGAGCATAGGTCTCCTCATTGAACAACTCCCTCTCTCGCAGTTGCGGCCCATCTAGGCCTTACCACGAAAGAGGGGTTTTGAGGATTTAGTTGTGGAAGCGGGCCGTCAGGCCAGTTCAACCGCAACTGCTGTTGCTTCACCGCCTCCGATGCAGAGCGAGGCAACGCCGCGCTTCTTGCCCTGCTGCTTGAGTGCATTGAGCAGTGTCACAATGATGCGCGTGCCACTGGCGCCGATCGGGTGACCAAGCGCAGTGCCGCCACCGTTCACATTGATCTTATCGTGCGGAATGCCGATGTCACGCATGGCAAACATGGCAACGCAGGCGAAAGCTTCGTTGACTTCCCACAGGTCGACATCGTCGGCGCTCCAGCCAGCCCGCTCAAGCACCTTCTCGATCGCGCCGATCGGGGCGATGGTGAACTGCGCGGGCTCCTGCGCATGGGCAGCCATGGCAACGATCTTCGCGATGGGTGTCTGACCATTCGCGCTCGCAACACTTTCACGCGTCAGGACGACCGCAGCCGCGCCGTCGGAAATTGAAGAAGAGGTCGCGGCCGTGATCGTGCCGTCCTTGGCGAATGCGGGACGAAGTTGCGGGATCTTGTCGGGCTTGCCCTTGGAGGGCGCTTCATCGGTATCGACCGTCACTTCGCCTGCGCGAGTGGCAATGGTCACCGCCACTACTTCATCGGCAAAAGCGCCGCTGGCAATTGCGGCGTTGGCGCGGCGCAGCGACTCGATGGCATAATCGTCCATTTCCTCGCGGGTCATTTGATATTCGTTGGCAGTTTCCTGCGCGAATGTGCCCATCGCGCGACCTTCCTCGTAGGCATCTTCCAACCCGTCGAGGAACATGTGGTCATAAGCTGTGTCATGCCCGATGCGGGCGCCAGAGCGATGCTTTTTAAGCAGGTAGGGCGCGTTGGTCATGCTCTCCATGCCGCCCGCAACGACGTAGTCCACCGTACCGCTCGCCAGTGCTTCGGCACCCATGATCACGGTCTGCATGCCACTGCCGCACACCTTGTTTACAGTAGTCGCCTGCACTGATTTGGGCAGGCCAGCCTTGATTGTCGCCTGACGTGCCGGTGCCTGTCCAAGGCCTGCAGGCAGGACGCATCCCATATAGGTGCGATCGAACTGGTCCGGCGCTACGCCGGAACGTTCGACAGCAGCCTTTACCGCGGTGGCTCCAAGATCGGTGGCGGAAACGTCCGACAGGGCACCCTGCATCCCGCCCATGGGGGTGCGAGCATAGGACAGGATCACTACTGGGTCGGCTGAGCTGAACTGAGTCATTCGTTTACTGGTCCTTGTGAACTGGGGTGTGTTCTGGAATATCTCGCGACCGAGATAGGACAGCCGCTGGTGCAGCGCAACATAGACCGAGGGAGAATACGATGGCGGACGATCGCAAGGCCGAAATGGAAGCCGTCCTGCGCAAACAGAGGTCAGCTCATCACCAGATGCGCCCCGAACCTATGGAATTGCGCAAGGACCGGATCAAGCGCGCCATGGATCTGCTCACCAAACATGGCGATGACTTGTGCAAGGTGATGGGCGCCGACTTTGGCAGCCGTTCCCCGCTACAATCGATGATCACCGACATTGCCGGCACTGTCAGTTTTGGCAAATACTGTCTCAAGCGGATGGATCATTGGGCCAAGGCAGAAAAGCGGCATGTCCAGTTTCCGCTCGGTCTGCTCGGCGCCAAGGCCGAGCTTCGGTACGAGCCCAAGGGCGTGGTTGGTATCCTTTCGCCGTGGAACTTCCCGGTCAATCTCAGTTTTGGCCCGCTTATGCAGGTCTTTGCCGCGGGCAACCGTGCGATGATCAAACCGAGCGAGTTCACAGAGAGGACCAGCTTGCTGATGAAGGAACTGGTAGAGGAGTATTTCACTCCTGACGAATGCGCCGTGTTTACAGGCGGCCCGGACGTGGCACATGCCTTTAGCACTTTGCCATTCGACCACCTCGTTTTCACTGGCTCAACTGCGACCGGCCGGAGGGTAATGGAGGCAGCTGCGCAGAATCTCGTGCCTGTGACGCTTGAACTCGGAGGCAAGAGCCCGGTGTTCATGGGCGAAAGCGCTGATTTCGCCAAAGCCGGCGAACGGATTGCGCTAGGTAAAATGATGAATGCGGGTCAGATATGCTTGGCACCCGACTACCTGTACGTCCCTGAAGGCAAGCAGGACGAAGCGATTCACGGCGTTTGGCAGGGTGCAGCCAACATGTACCCTATGCTGCTTGAGAACGACGATTATGCCAGCATCGTGACCGACCGTCACTTCGACCGCCTGCAAAGCCTTGTCGCCGATGCGCGGGACAAGGGCGCAGAGGTTATCGAGGTCAATCCAGGCAATGAGGATTTTTCGAACACGAATAGTCGGAAGATGCCGCTGACCATTCTCAAAGGGGTGACCGGCGACATGAAAGCAATGCAGGAGGAAATCTTCGGCCCGGTCCTGCCAGTGAAGACCTACACGCAGATCGATGACGCCATCGACTATGTGAACGAGCACGATCGACCGCTGGGCCTCTATTACTTTGGCGAGAGTTCGGCGGAACGCGACAAGGTTCTTACCCGCACGATAAGCGGCGGCGTGACGGTAAATGACGTCATTTTCCACGTCTCGATGGAAGACCTGCCCTTTGGCGGCGTCGGGCCAAGCGGGATGGGCAGCTATCACGGTGTCGAAGGCTTCCGCGAATTCAGCCATGCGCGCAGCGTTTACACCCAGCCCAAGATCGATGTTGCAAAGTTGGGAGGGTTTAAGCCCCCCTATGGACCCGCGACTGCCAAGGCCATCAAGACAATGATGAAGTGACGCGAGCCAATCTGGGGGCTCTCGTTCCAATCACGCAAACTGGGAAGCGACGGCCTGGACAAAGTTTGCGGAGCGGTCGCCCCCGAATGCGGTTTGAACAAAATTTGCGTGACGCTCACTATGATACTGGTGCTTAAGTGACTAGTGCCGCGCAGCGTCAACCTTACGTGACGGTGAGAGATTCCGAAGTTCATGCCCCATCATGCCCGCCCGAACCTGTTCCTGATCGGAACACCGAAGGCCGCCACGACCTCTTTAGCCGATTGGCTTTCACAGCATTCGATGATCCAGGTGCCTGCGGTCAAGGAACCGTGGTATTTCAACGACGATCGTTCGACCGGTCATTACGTAGGCCAAGAGCGCAAGTATCTTGAACTGTTTCAGTGGCATGAAGACGTGCGCTACTACGTGGATGCCACGCCGGACTATCTCTACTCGCCAAGTGCACTAGAGCAAATCGCAACGTTCTCCCAGGATGCACGCTATCTGGTCACGTTCAGGGCCTATCCGGACGCATATGTCTCGTTGCACCAGCAAGAGCGTTTCATGAATCTCGAAGCCATTGACGGTGCAGAGGCGGCGTTCACAGAGTGCAACGAGCGGAGACGACAGGCCAAGCATTCAAAGCGGCCGGAGCTAAAGTCGCTGTTCTACGACGAAAGGTTGAGGATCGGGGCGCAATTGATGCGGGCATTGGAGTTTATCCCGCGTGACCACATCCTTTTCATTGACTTTTCGGTTATCAGGGACGATCCACAACGCGTCTGGCGCGAGGTTCAGATGTTTCTTGGCCTTCCGCTTGAGGAAATTTCCTACGAGATAAAGAACTCTCGCAAGGCGGTCGCAAGCGGTCGGGCGGCGTGGATCATGCGGAGGGGTAAGGCAGTAAAAAGCGCCCTCGGCATAAAAGGCAAATCTCGATTGGCAGATGCGTTGCGCGAAAAGATGTCCCCACCAGCGGAGGACAGGCCGCAGATCGCGGAGAAATTCAGGGAACAAATCAACTACCGGTTTCGCTATGACCGCGCGCTGGTCGAGCGGTTTGCGGCAAGCGGCCCGGCGGTGCTCGCGCAGGATTTCCTGACCGGTGCAGGCCAAGACATTTTCGGCGAATTTGCAAAGTGACCGAGCTAGTGGCCGCACCTTACTTCTCGATCATCATCCCGGCTTATAACCGCTCTGAGGTTATCGGGGCAGCTCTTGATTCCTGCATAGAACAGACATTCTCCGATTTCGAGATCATCGTGGTCGACGATGGTTCGAACGACGGTGTTGCCTTGAGGAACACTGTTGAAGCCTATGGAGATTCCCGGATTCGCCTCATCGTTCAAAATAACGGTGGGGCCGCAGCCGCCAGAAACACTGGTATAAGTGCCGCCAAGGGATTGATGCTCGCCTTCCTCGATACAGATGATCGCTTTCTGCCCGCCAAGCTGGAGACCTTTCGGAAGCTGATTGGCGACAGAGAGCGATTTGCCGGCTTCGCGCCTGCCTATGTGGACCGGGGCGAGCGCCACCAGATTGTCAGACCTTTCGAGCCATATCTGCCGGGCACCGATCTTGGTGAATACTTCTTTTCCCGCAATCATCTGATTCAAACATCAATGCTTGTGGTGGATCGCGCAACGGCAGAGCAGGTTTTGTTCGACACCGGCATCAAGGTCGGAGAGGATACCGACTTTTGTCTCGCCGTTGAGGCTTCAGGGTTGCAATGGGAAATGATCGCCGAACCGCTTTCGATTTGGTTTGACGAGCCGCGCGAAGGAAGGTCATCGGAATTTCGGGGCTCTGCCGGGCAAGGCTACAAGGATTATCGGACCTGGCAGCTGCTGTCGCGCAAGGCGCGCAAGGGTTACGAAGGTACGATTGTCGCCTTCCACACTGCTCCGCACAACAAACTGCGGGCACTTCGCTTGATGATCGAAGGCTCACTAAAGGGCGGCGTGCCAATTAAAGTGACGGCCCGCCAATTCTTGAGAGCTTATGTGCCGCGGCGGCAATATCATCGGTTGGTTTCGATAGTGCTCAAAATGCGCTCGTGAATGCCATCCAACGTTGTATTGGACGTGGGCAAAGCCTTTATCGGTCCATCTCAATCCTTGCACCACTAGGATGAGCAGCCTAGAGGCGAGCCCGAACCAAGCCCCCGTATGGAATCACACGTGGTCGACCTCGAACAATACCTACCCATCCTGATCTTTCTGTTCATCGCCGTAGCACTATCGGCGCTGTTCGTGTTCTTGCCGATGGGCGTTTCGCGCCTGACGGGCACGCATCAGCCGACTGCCGAGAAATACAGCGAGTATGAATGCGGTTTCCCTGCATTCGAAGATCCGCGCAGCCAGTTCGACGTGCGCTTCTATCTGGTGGCAATTCTGTTCATCATCTTCGATCTTGAAGCGGCATTCCTGTTTCCTTGGGCCGTCAGCCTTGACCTCACCGGATGGCCAGGCTGGATTACCATGATGATTTTCCTGCTCGAACTGATCGTGGGTTTTGCCTACGCCTGGAAAGTCGGCGCACTGGAGTGGGAGTAATCACATGAGCCAGTCGACCATTATCACGCCGCCCAACGCGGTTCCGGCAGCGCAGCCGGGCGACATTCGTCAGCCCGATGCGGATTATTTCAACGCGCTCCAGACTGAAGTGAACGACAAGGGCTTCCTCGTCACTTCGACAGAAGACCTGTTCCAGTGGGCACGCACTGGCTCGTTGTGGTGGATGACATTCGGCCTTGCCTGCTGCGCGGTCGAAATGATCCATGTCAACATGCCTCGTTATGACATGGAGCGGTTCGGCGTGGCCCCGCGTGCATCCCCGCGGCAGAGCGACGTGATGATTGTCGCCGGTACGCTCTGCAACAAGATGGCTCCCGCTCTGCGCAAGGTCTATGACCAGATGAGCGAGCCCAAATACGTCATTTCGATGGGCAGCTGCGCCAACGGCGGTGGCTATTACCATTACAGCTACAGTGTCGTGCGCGGCTGTGACCGGATCGTACCGGTCGATATTTATGTGCCTGGTTGTCCTCCAACTGCCGAGGCGCTGCTCTATGGCGTAATGCAATTGCAGCGGAAGATCCGCCGCGTGGGCACGATCGAGAGGTAAGGGCGAGCAATGACAACGCTACATTCCGCGCCCCGTTTCACGCAGATCGACGGGCTTGCTGGCACGCTTTCGGCGGCGCTGGGCGATCTCTTGATCGAAGCGCGCGAAGAATATGGGGAACTTCTGCTCCACGTCCGCCGTGAAGGGGTGGAAACGGCATTGCGCACCCTGCGCGACAACCACCAGTATCAGCAGTTGATGGAAATTGCCGGTGCCGACTATCCCAGCCGCTCCGAACGGTTCGAAGTCGTCTACATGTTGCTTTCAGTCACGCTCAACAATCGCGTGATAGTGAAGTGTCGTGCTTCTGAAGATACGCCCGTACCGACCGTAACTACGCTGTGGCCCAACGCTGGCTGGCTCGAACGCGAAGTGTTCGACATGTATGGTGTGTTGTTCGACGGCAATACTGATCTACGGCGCATCCTGACCGATTACGGCTTTGAAGGACATCCTTTCCGCAAGGACTTTCCGCTGACCGGATATGTGGAGCTACGCTATTCGGAAGAGGAAAAGCGCGTCGTATACGAACCGGTCGAGCTTGCGCAGGACTTGCGTCAGTTCGACTTCATGAGCCCGTGGGAAGGCGCAGAATATACTTTGCCAGGCGACGAGAAGGCTGCGACGCCGCCCGTCGCTCAACCGAAGACTACGGAAGGCGCCAAGGACACCGGAGCTGGCGCGAAAACCGACGCCAAAGCCGCCGAAAAAGTCAGCGCAGGCGCTCCCGCCGAGGTAGAGAGCGGCAAGCCCACTTCTGTGCCCAACCCGAAGAAGGCTTCTGCAAAGAAGTCGACCGCCGCCAAACCGCCGGCAAAGAAGGCCCCTGCCAAGAAAGCTCCTGCCAAACGCAAGCCAGCAGCGAAGAACAAGGATGCCGAATGATGCGCCGCGTGCTGTTTCCCCTCATCGCCCTTTCGCTCGCTGCCTGTTCGAGCGAACCTGCCGAGCAAGAAAACGCTGACGATTTCGCCAATCGTATCGGCGGTGCCCAAACCAGTGTGACAAACGATCCGGCACAACCTTCGATGGATATGCCCAATACGGCGGCAGTTTCTCCTCCAGCGGGTGCGGACGTGACTAAGCTCGAGCAACTCCGCGATATTGCGGGCGTCAATCTCGGACCTCGTGAAGGTGGCTGCACGTTCATGGAAGGCAATCGCGAAATGTTGATCGCCGCTGGACTCAAGGAACCCACCTTGCCGGGCAAGGCCGTGATCCGCGTAGGTGGCGGCCTGACGCTGCTAGATAGCGGCCCGGGCGGTTTGGAGGCGATCAAGAAGGGCACGACTTTTAGTGGTGATGGGGTCACCGTTAGAATTGCCCCAGCAACTGGCGATGCCCAGAGCCGAGCGGCAAACGTTTCTGTCACGGACGCTGACGGCAAAACCGCGAACTATTCCGGAAACTGGATCTGCGCATGAGTACGGGCCTTCATCTCGAAGAGTCGCCCACCACCGGCGATGAGACGATCACCAATTACACGATCAATTTCGGTCCTCAGCACCCCGCTGCGCACGGTGTTCTGCGCATGGTGATGGAGCTTGACGGCGAGATTATCGAACGGATCGATCCGCATGTCGGCCTGCTGCATCGCGGCACCGAAAAGCTGATCGAATACAAGACCTATCTGCAGGCGCTGCCCTATTTCGATCGTCTCGATTACTGCAGCCCGCTGTGCATGGAGCACAGCTATGTCCTCGCGATCGAAAAGCTGCTCAATGTCGAAGTGCCCGAACGAGCGCAGTATTTGCGCGTGCTGTTCGCCGAACTGACCCGCATCTGCAACCATATGCTCAACATCGGCAGCCACGTTATGGACGTCGGCGCGATGACACCAAATCTGTGGGTGTTCGAATTGCGCGAAGACTGCATGAACTTCTTCGAGCGCGTTTCGGGGGCTCGGATGCACGCGGCATGGTTCCGGCCGGGAGGTGTGCATGAAGATGCCCCTGAGAAGCTGCTGGTGGATATCGGTGAGTGGGTCGATACCCGTCTGCCCGAACTGTTTGGCGATGCGATGAGCCTGGTGCTCGACAACCGCATCTTCAAGCAGCGCAATGTCGATATCGCGCATGTCAGCCGTGACGATTCGCTGGCTTGGGGCTTCTCCGGCCCGATGATCCGTGCTGCGGGTATCCCGTGGGATCTGCGCAAGTCACAGCCCTACGACGTCTATGACCGAATGGAGTTCGACATTCCTGTCGGCACCAATTCGGATTGCTACGATCGGTTCGTGGTGCGCGTGAAGGAAGTTTACGAGAGCGCCAAGATCATCAAGCAGTGCCTCGCCCAGATGCCGAAGGGCCCGATCTGTTCCGACGACCGCAAAGTTGCGCCGCCCAAGCGGGCCGAGATGAAGCAGTCGATGGAAGCGCTGATCCACCACTTCAAACTCTACACCGAAGGCTTCCATGTCCCGCCGGGCGAAGTCTACGTCGCAACCGAAAGCCCGAAGGGTGAATTCGGGGTCTATCTCGTCAGTGACGGGTCGAACAAACCCTATCGCTGCAAGATCAGGCCGACCGCGTTCAGCCATCTTCAGGCGATGGATTTCATGTGCAAGGGTCATATGCTGCCAGACGCAACCGCCATTTTGGGCGCGATCGACGTGGTGTTTGGGGAGTGTGATCGCTAATGGCTGATCGTGCCCCCGCACCCGATAGCCCCGAATTGCGCGAGCGTTGGGGTGGCTTCGAATTCACCGATTCCTGGCGTGAACGCGCTGAAAAGGCGATTTCACGTTATCCCGAAGGTCGCCAGCGATCAGCGGTGATGGCGCTGCTCGACTATGCACAGCGTCAGGTCGGCGAGGAGACGGAGACCCAGGGTTGGCTGCCGCTGCCGGTGATCGAGTATGTCGCCGATTATCTCGACATGCCGGTGATCCGCGTGCTCGAAGTGGCGACGTTCTATTTCATGTACAACCTCGTCCCCGTGGGCCGGTATCATGTTCAGGTCTGCGGCACGACGCCCTGCATGCTGCGGGGCTCCGACGGGTTGATGGAGACCTGCAAGAAGCGCGGAATGAGCAAGGGTCATATTTCAGATGACGGCCTTTGGACGCTGACCGAAGTCGAATGCATGGGCAATTGCGCCACTGCGCCGATGGTCCAGATCAATGACGACAATTACGAAGATCTGACGCCGGAGCGGCTTGATCATATCCTCGATGAACTGGCGGCAGGAAGGCAACCCAAAGCCGGTACGCAGGAGCCCGGACGCCATACCAGCGAGCCGGCCAACGCCTTGAGTTCGCTTAAGGAAATGGTCGATTCCAACCACGATTATCGGGGTGAATGGTAATGGAAATCGCCACTATCCTCGTTGTTCTCGTCGTGTGCTTCATCGCCTGGAAGGTCTTGACCGGCATCGTCAAATTCGGATTGATCGGGCTGGCATTGCTGGCCGGGTTCTATTTCCTGTCGCAAGGAGGCCTCGTCTGATGCTTGCTGACAAGGATCGCATCTTCACCAATCTCTACGGTTTTCAGGACTGGAGGCTGAAGGCTGCCGAGAAGCGTGGCGATTGGGATAAGACTGCCAAGTTACTGGAAAGAGGGCAGGATTCCATCATCGAAGAGATGAAGGCATCCGGTTTGCGCGGGCGGGGCGGGGCGGGCTTTCCGACTGGCCTCAAGTGGTCGTTCATGCCCAAGGAGAGCAGGGACGGTCGCCCCAGTTTTCTTGTCATCAACGCTGACGAATCCGAGCCAGGCTCCTGTAAGGACAGGGAAATTCTGCGCCACGAGCCGCACAAGCTGATCGAGGGCGCGCTGGTCGCCGGCTTCGCCATGCGTGCGCGGGCGGCCTATATCTACGTCCGCGGCGAGTTCATCCGCGAGGCTGAAACGCTGCAAATGGCTGTCGATGAAGCGTATGATTCAGGCCTGATCGGACGCAATGCGGCGAAATCAGGTTATGATTTCGACGTTTTCGTGCATCGCGGCGCCGGCGCTTACATCTGCGGCGAAGAAACCGCCATGATCGAGAGCCTTGAGGGCAAGAAAGGTCAGCCCCGTCTCAAGCCACCGTTCCCGGCAGGCGCGGGCCTCTATGGCTGCCCCACCACGGTCAACAATGTCGAGAGTATCGCGGTGGTCCCCACCATCCTGCGGCGCGGCGCAGCGTGGTTCGCCAGTTTCGGGCGCGAGAACAACAAGGGCACCAAGCTGTTCCAGATCAGCGGGCATGTAAACAAGCCCTGCGTGGTCGAGGAAGCGATGAGCATCCCGTTCAAGCAGCTGATCGACGAGCATTGCGGCGGCATTATCGGCGGGTGGGATAACCTGCTGGCGGTGATCCCTGGCGGTTCATCGGTTCCGCTGGTGCCGGCGGCGCAAATCATGGATGCGCCGATGGATTTCGACGGGCTCAAAGAGCTCGGTTCGGGTCTCGGCACGGCAGGCGTTATCGTGATGGACAAGTCGACCGACATCGTCCGCGCGATTTCGCGCATCAGCTATTTCTACAAGCACGAGAGCTGCGGCCAGTGCACGCCCTGCCGCGAAGGCACGGGCTGGATGTGGCGCATGATGGAACGCCTGCGCACCGGCGATGCGGCCATCGAGGAGATCGACATGCTGCAACAGGTCACCAAGCAGGTCGAAGGCCACACCATCTGTGCGCTGGGCGACGCAGCAGCTTGGCCGATCCAGGGCCTGATCCGCCATTTCCGCCCCGAGCTGGAGCGCCGGATCGAGGAACACAACGCCAAGTTTGCGGAGGCTGCGGAATGAAACTCGCTAGCTTGACCCTGACTTTGCTTTCCTGCCTCAGCCTGGCGGTGAGCCCGGCCTATGCGCAGGACAAGAAGACCGGTTCCAGATTCAAGGAAGATCGTTTTAGTGCGCAGGAAGGGCGTGCACGCCTTGCGCTGGATTTTTATGGAGAATGCGTTGCAAGAATAAAGGCTGACGAGTTCGTCGCCTATATGCGTGATCCGTCGAACGAAACATGGAAAGCAGTCACCTACTTTCCCAACCACACTACGCGATGCGTTAATCAGGACATGCAGGCCAGCTCGCGTACCGTGCAGGGTGCGATTGCAGAAGGCTGGTACCTGTTCGTTTATCCAGACGGTCTTCCCCCGGCACTGGCATCATTTGCTCCTCGCCTCCCTCCGCAAGAACCTGCTATCGCCGAGATACTGGCTGCCAGCGAACAGATGCGACCGTTCATCATTGTCGATGAGTTCGCCCGATGCGTGGTCGCGGCAAATCCGGTCAAGAGCGACGCCTTTCTGAGAACGCATGTTGGCGAAGATGACGAAAAGCGGGCGTTCGCTCAATTATCGCCTAATCTTGGACAGTGCGCATTCGAAGGACAAAAATTGTCCTTTAACATGACCGGGTTTCGGGGGGCGCTGGCCTA
This sequence comes from uncultured Qipengyuania sp., assembly GCA_965650395.1. GTDB lineage: Bacteria > Pseudomonadota > Alphaproteobacteria > Sphingomonadales > Sphingomonadaceae > Qipengyuania. The sequence goes on from CBFGON010000001.1 coordinate 59,273, forward strand.
TGCCATGGCCGAACTGGTGCTGAATCCGACGATGCATGATGTACAGACCGGTGCTGACTGAAGGAGAGGAAGCCATGAAGAACGCTATCATCATACTTGCAGCTGCAATTCTGCCTTGCACGGCAGTATCGGCGCAGAATGCCGATCCGGCTGCAGCTGCAAAGGCTAATGCGCGCAGCATGGCAAGCGAGATGCAGAATTCGCGATCTGCGCAGTTTGAGCGCGATCTTCGTCAGGACAATCTCGACGAGACTAGTTACATCGACGCCTATGAACGCGCGCGTAAATACACCAATTGCGTTGCACGCACCGGCTCGAAAAAGCTGCACGAGTTGCTTGGCACCAATCCGGGCTCCGACGGCGAAGCCAAAGCAGCGCGATATGTCATGACGCGCTACAAATTCTGCTCCGAGGATATTTCAGGTGTCTCGATGCGCTTCCTTCGCGGCGGTGCAGCAGAGAGCTTGCTGCGCGACGAACTTTCAGCTTCTGACAATGGCGCGATCAAATCGGTACCGCTCGAAACACTGGCGGCTCGCACACCCGATCAGGAAGGCGAAACGAACACCGCCTTCAGCAATCTGCAGTCCCTGGCAGAATGCCGGGTTGCACAGTCGTCGACGGCGGTTGCTGGCAATTTGCGCAAACCTGTGGCCGAAGGTTCGAAATCGGGTGCGGAAGGTGAATTGGCCACTGCCACAACAGCATGTGGGCCCGGCATTGGTAACGACGTAATCGTTGGTCTTCTCCAGCGCAGTTTCCTGGCCGAGGCGCTTTATCATTCCCAGGCCGACGGCGCTGGCAAGTAACTGGCAATTCCTGCCCCAGATCGAGACGAGTACAGATGCCTAAAGTCACCGTAGACGGACAGGAAATCGACGTTCCGGACGGCGCCACCGTGCTGCAGGCGTGCGAGCTTGCCGGCAAGGAAATCCCGCGCTTCTGCTATCACGAGCGGCTGAGCATCGCCGGCAATTGCCGCATGTGTCTGGTGGAAGTGAAGCCGGGGCCGCCCAAGCCGCAGGCGTCCTGTGCGCTGCCCGCCACCGAAGGGCAGGAAATCCGCACGGACAGCCAGATGGTAAAGACCGCGCGCGAAGGGGTGATGGAGTTCCTGCTCATCAACCACCCGCTCGACTGCCCGATCTGCGATCAGGGCGGCGAATGCGATCTGCAGGACCAGTCGGTCGCCTATGGCCGTGGTGGCTCGCGCTATCACGAAAACAAGCGCGCCGTGACCGAGAAATACATGGGTCCGCTGATCAAGACGGTGATGACCCGCTGCATCCACTGCACCCGCTGCGTGCGCTTTTCGGAAGAGATCGCCGGGGTGGATGAAATCGGCGCGCTCTATCGCGGCGAGGACATGCAGATCACCACCTATCTGGAACAGGCGGCCGAACACGAGTTGTCGGCCAATGTGATCGATCTGTGCCCGGTGGGTGCGCTCACTTCGCGCCCCTATGCGTTCGAAGCGCGCCCGTGGGAATTGAAGAAGACGCTGAGCATCGACGTTTCCGATGCAGTCGGCTCGAACATCCGGCTCGACAGCCGTGGCCGCGAAGTCATGCGTGCGCTTCCGCGCAACAATGACGACGTGAACGAGGAGTGGATCAGCGACAAGGCACGCTATCAGGTCGATGGCCTGGGCAAGCGCCGTCTCGACAAGGTGTTCATGCGCACCAAGGGCGGGTTGAAGGAAGCCAGCTGGAACGATGCCTTCAAGGCTATCGCCAAGCAACTGAAGGGCAATGCCTCCAGCATCGCTGCGATTGCGGGCGACATGGTCGATTGCGAAACGATGTTCGCTGCCAAGGCGCTGCTGCGCGCAAGCGGATCAAGCCTGCTCGAAGGCCGCCAGACCGGCATGAGCTATGATGTTTCGAACCTTGCGGCGGTCAATTTCAATTCGACCTTCGCCGGGATCGAAACCGCCGATGCCGTGCTGATCGTCGGCAGCCATGTGCGCTGGGAAGCGCCGCTGGTGAATGTCCGAATCCGCAAGGCTGCCAAGCGCGGTGCGAAGGTGTTTGTGGTCGGGCCCTATTGGGACACGACCTACCCGGCGGAATTCCTCGGTGAAGACCTGTCGGTGCTGAACAAGCTGCCGGGTCATGTCGCGGATACATTCAAGGCCGCTGACCGGCCTGCGATCATCCTTGGCGGTGCTGCGCTGGCTCGTGGTGCACTGGGTGCAGGTGTTGCATTCGCTGACGCATTCAAGCTGGTGCGCGATGGCTGGAACGGTTTCAACGTGCTCCATTTCTCGGCCGCACGCATGGGCGGCTTGATGCTCGGCTATGCGCAAAAGGGCGGCATGGCGGATATCGCCGCCGCCAAGCCCAAGGTCGTGCTGGCACTGGGCGCTGACGAGATGGATTTCGAACCCTATGCCGATGCACTGAAGGTCTATATCGGCCATCACGGCGACAAGGGTGCCCATGCCGCCGATATCGTGCTGCCGGGTGCGACCTATGCCGAGAAGGACGGGACCTACGTCAACACCGAAGGCCGGGTGCAGTTTGCCGAAAAGGCCGTGTTCGCGCCGGGCGATGCGCGCGAGGACTGGACGATCCTGCGCGCGCTGGCCGATGCGCTGGGTGTTTCGGTCGGCTTCGACAATTTCGCGCAGCTACAGGCAGCGATGATCGCGGAGGTGCCTGCACT
>CBFGON010000002.1:0-51865 GCA_965650395.1 uncultured Qipengyuania sp.
GATGCACTGGAAAGCCGCATCTCGACCGCATTGGTCGAGCAGACAGCGACCATGGTGTTCATGCCCAACAGTCGCGCGCGGCCCGAGGATTATTGCGACGGTTTCGGCCTGACCGAGCATGAGCTGGCGCTGATCCGCACGCTGCCAGCGCACAGCCGGTGTTTCCTCGTGCGCCAGCCCGATGCCAGCGTCGTGGTGCGGCTCGACCTGTCGGGCGCGCCCGAAGTGCTTACCTTGCTGTCTGGCCGTGAAAGCTCGGTCCGCCGCCTCGACTTGCTGCGCGAAGCAATGGGTGACGCACCTGCGGACTGGTTCCCTGCGCTTACCGGCACAGCCTGGCCGGGTGGTCCGAGTGACGAAATCAACGACGACCTGCCAATCGGGCTGGCTGCCGAATGAGCAGCCCGGCCTGCCAGCAAGCCACCGAACAGGTCGGCAATGGCGTCGCCGCCGCATTGCGCGGGGTGGACTGCGTGGCGGGCGAAGCATCGGCTGCAGCCTTCGGACGACTGTTCGCCCCCGGCGGTGCGCTGGGCACAACGCTGACGATTGTCCTGACGCTCTACATTGCGATCTTTGGTTTCCTGCTGCTGACCGGGCGCACCAATATCGGCGTACGTTCGCTGGTTCCGCGAATGATGACGCTGGGGCTGGTGCTGACCTTTGCCACCAGCTGGGTCGCCTATCAAAGCGTGGTTTGGAACCTTGCGGTCGGGACGCCCGATTATCTCGCTGGCATTTTGACTGGCACCAAAGGCTCGGCAACCGATGTCTTCGCTCAGAAGATCGACGTGGTTTTCATGGCAATCCAGGAGGCGAGTGGAGAGAATAACGAATTCTCTGCCTTTTCGCCCCACGGGATGATGTGGCTGGGCGCGATGCTGTTCATGCTCGGTACGGTAGGCCTGCTGGTGACAACCAAGATCGCGCTCGGTATCCTCGTTGCGCTCGGCCCGGTGTTTGTGGTGATGGCGCTGTTCAACGGCACGCGCGGCTTGTTCACCGGCTGGCTCAAGGGGCTGGTGATGTGCGCGCTGGCACCGCTGTTCGCAGTGCTTGGTGGCAGCATTATGCTGGAACTGGCCGTGCCCGTGCTGGCTGCGCTAACCGCGTCGCCCGGCATGGTCCCGGCGCAGGCAGGCATGGCTTTTTTCATGATTGGCGCGGTACATGTCGCGCTGATGGTACTGGTGCTCAAGGTGGCTGGCACGATGGTTTCGGGCTGGACCGTCTTCGGCCTCGTTCCGACGAAGGAAGATCGTGACAGCACGCCGCTGCCCGTTCCCGCACCTGTCCCCGCCTATCAGCAGATGCAACTCGCGCAAGCGCAGGCAGCGACGCAAGCGGCATCGCAGGCAAGGCGGATCGACGTTTCCGCGCTTCCCACCGGCGCGGCTGCCAACGATGCCGATGGCGCCGGCGGCATATCGCGCACGACCAAGGTCCTCGCTACAACTTCGGGCGGCAGTCAGGTCAACCCGGTTGCAACCGGGCCTAATCGCACGCTTGGCATCGGCAATCGCTTCAAGTCCGCCCCGCCACGGGCGCTCGACCGCTCTACGGAGAAACACCCATGAACCGCGCGCTTTTCCCTGCGCTCACTCTTGCACTGCTGACCAGCACGCCCGCCATTGCGGATTCCCGACTGCGCCAGGTCATGTATAGCGAAAGCGCCGTCGTTACGGTGACAGGTCGCGTCAATGTGCAGGCCAGCATCATGTTCGGCGAAGACGAAGTGATCGAAAACGTCGCGATCGGCAATTCACAGGCATGGCAGGTCACGCCGAACAAGCGCGCGAATATTCTGTTCGTGAAACCGCTCGAACCGCGTGCCACAACCAATCTCACCGTGGTGACCAGCAAGCGGACCTATCTGTTCGACCTCGTCGCCAGTCCCGGTGCCAAGCCGCTGTATGTGCTGCGGTTCGACTATCCAGTCGATCCACAGGAAGAGGCGCGCAAGGCGGAACTGGCACAGGGCACATCTGGTGAATCAAAAGTTGAGGCGCCATTCGCTGCGGTCGATCCTGCGGATCTCAACTTCGCGTGGAACGGCGAGGGAGCCGCTGCCTTGCTGCCTGAACAGGCCTTTGACGATGGTGAGGCGACCTTCCTCACCTGGCCTTCCGGGCGTGAGGTGCCGGCAATCCTAGTGACCAATGCCGAAGGCACTGAAGGCCCGGTCAATTATACCGTGCGCGGCGATACAATAGTTATCGAAGGCGTTCCACGTACCATCGTGCTGCGTTCGGGCAAGGCCAGTGCCACACTCGTAAACACCGGGCCTGAACGTTCCGCCCAGACATCGCAGCGCGGCGATACCGCGCTAGCCCAGAAGGGAAATAGCTGATGCGTCTCGCCATGCGCCTGCCCGCCAGGAAGGGTAACGATGGGATCGCCAATGATGTCGATCCACGCGACGAAACCGATGCCGAGGTAATCGACCTTGCCCAGCGTAACGCTTTCCCGGCGGTTGCGCGGCAGAGCGGCAAATCCGATGCCATGGGCATGGTGGCAGGTATCGCCATTGTTGCCGGCCTTGGTGCGGTGACGTTGTGGGGCATGAGCGCAGCGCGAATGCCCGAGCCGGAGGGCGTGGGCGGGCAACAGCCCGTTGCTCCACCAATTGCTGCACCTGCACCGATTGCGCCGCAAACCGATCCTATTCCCCCGCCGACGCCTGCGCAGATGGCGGCGATGTCCGATCCCGCGCCTGCGCCTGTTCTTTCCGCAGCGCCGGTGCCGGTGGAGATGGGCAATCCCTATAACAATCCCACCGTGGTGTTCGATTCGAGTGGCGCGATCATCGCTGCCCCCGGCGCAATTGCGCCGGCAGCGGATGACGCTGCGGCTACTTCAACCGGCAATTCGGCAAGTGATTTCGCCAGCCGTGTCGGTGGTGTGGGTGGCGCTCCCGCCCAGGCGCAAGCGATGAGCAACCCCTCGACAACGGTAACCCAAGGCACGCTGATCCCGGCGATCCTTGAAACCGCAATCGATACCAATGTTCCCGGCTTCGTTCGCGCTGTGGTGAGCCAGGATGTGCGCAGTTTCGACGGTTCGCGCGTGCTCATCCCGCGTTCGAGCCGCCTAATCGGCCAGTACCAGTCGGGCATGCAGAACGGCCAGAAGCGCGCCTATGTCATCTGGACCAGGCTGATCCGTCCCGATGGTGCGTCGGTCAATCTTGCCTCTCCCGCTGTGGGCTTCGATGGCACTACAGGTCTTGAAGGAAAGGTTTCGGGCAACGGCTTCTTCAGCCGCTTCGGTTCGGCGATGTTGCTGTCTGTCGTCGGCGGCCTTGGTACGCTGGCAACGGGCGGGGCCAGCAGCGTGATCATCGGCGGGGCGGGATCTTCCGCCGCTACCGCAGCCGCCGAGCAGGACGGCAAGCGTGGACCCACCGTGCGAGTGCGTATTGGTGAACCGATCCGTATCTTCACCGGCCGCGATCTTGACTTTTCGAGCGTCAGCTGACGCTGCAAGGATCGCGATTTGAGCGCCGATATCCATCCCTTCCTGCCTGACGATAATCCGGACGAGGATGCACCGCCGGTCGATCTTCACGGCGAGCGGAGCGTTTACCTCGACGCCTATCTCAAACCCTTCGCCGAATGGCTGGAGCGTGACACGGTCACCGAAATCCTCGTCAATCGCCCCGGCGAAGTCTGGATCGAGGATGCGGCCGTCGGCGGGATGCGCAAGCTGATCCGGCCCGAAATCGATGACAGGCTGATCCAGCGGCTGGCCGAACAGGTTGCGCGCGTCAGCCATCAGGGCATTAACCGCGAACACCCGTTACTGGGCGCTACATTGCCCGATGGCGCACGTGTGCAGTTCTGTGGGCCACCTGCCGCGCGCAAGCACTGGGCGATGGCGATCCGCCGCCACCGCCGGCTCGACCTGCCACTCGACGCCTATGATACCGGGCCACTGGCCCCGACGCAGCAGGGCGCAATGTCCGATCCGCAGGCTCAGCCGGTCGCGTTCCTGCGCGAAGCAGTCCGCCAACGACGCACGATTCTCGTCTCGGGCGGCACCAGCACGGGGAAGACGACTTTCCTTAATGCCATGCTTGGAGAAATCCCCAAGCAGGAGCGCGTGGTGCTGGTCGAAGACACGCCTGAACTCAAGCTGCCGGGCGAGAATGGCGTCGGGCTGGTGGCGGTAAAGGGCGAATTGGGCGAAGCGAAAGTTACCGCGAATGAATTGCTTCAGGCAGCCTTGCGCCTGCGTCCCGACCGCATCGTGCTGGGCGAATTGCGCGGCGCGGAAAGCGTCAGCTTCCTGCGGGCGATTAACACCGGCCACCCTGGCAGCTTCTCCACCATTCACGCCAATTCACTGCGCGGCGCGCTTGAACAACTGGCCCTGATGGTGATGCAGACCGGCATCGGACTGACCCGCAGTGATACCATCGCCTATGCCGCGAGTGTGATCGATGTGGTGGTGCAATTGAGTCGCGATTCCACCGGAAGGCGCGGAATTGCGCAGATCGCGCAGAGCAGCGACCTTCTCTGACGATTTTTTTGGTTGGCCGGCGCCGCCGCCCCTCGCGGCCATGCCGTAGCGTCACGGCAAATTACCCCGCCCTCGGTGATGCAATAGATCGCTGAAATACGGCCTGGTTTGCGCAATAATCCTGCGCGTTCGCTTGCTTGCATATGAATGTATGATAGTTTTGAGCGCAGGCCGCCATAAGAGACGGCCGGGGATGAGGAGAGGGTATATGAGGATCAGGGCCACCCTGATGACCGGCATCTGTGTCGGTGCGTTTGCTGTTCCCGCCTATGCGCAGGACACGTCGAATGAGCCGGCATCGACTGCCGAAGAAAACGTAATTATCGTTACCGCGCAGCGCCAGGCACAAAGCCTGCAGGAAGTGCCGATTGCTGTCAGCGCGTTTGACGCAGCAGCGCTCGAAGCACAGCAGATCGAGAATGCCAGCGACCTTCAGCTGACGCTTCCCAACGTATCGTTCACGAAGTCGAACTTCACCAGTTCAAGCTTTACCATCCGCGGCATTGGCGACCTTTGCGTCGGCGTGACCTGTGACAGCGCCACTGCAATCCACGTCAATGGATCGCCCCTGTTCGGCACGCGCCTGTTCGAAACAGAATATTTCGACCTCGAACGGGTCGAAGTGCTGCGCGGCCCGCAGGGCACGCTTTTCGGGCGCAACGCGACCTCCGGCGTGGTCAACGTGGTCACTGCCAAGCCAGATCTTTCGGGCTTCGGCGCGGCTGCCGAATTCGAATACGGCAATTACAACAGCATCAAGGCGAAGGGGATGGTCAACCTCCCCATTGGTGAAGCAATCGGCGTCCGCGTGGCCGGGTTTTACCTTAACCGCGATGGCTATACCGACAACCTGTATGACGGGAGCCAGATCGACGATCGCGACATGTATGCGATCCGCGGATCGATCCGGTTCGAACCGACTGCGTCAACAACCCTCGATTTCATGGGCTATTACTTCCGTGAAAACGACAATCGCATGCGCATCCAGAAGCAGCTGTGCCAGCGCGATCCCACCGGCGTACTCGGCTGTCTTGCCAACCGGCTCGACTACGACAAGACCAACGCCAATTCGACACTTGCTTCTGTCCTGACCTCCCGCGAGCTTTTTGCGCTGCAAGGCATACCAGTTCCTACGCTGGCGCTTGGCAGCGTTTACGGTCCTGACGGATACGCAAATTACGTCGAGCCGCAGGACATGCGGCAGATCAACACGGCATTCACTCCGGAATACTTCTCTGACGAAATGCAGCTTCAGGCGCATCTCGATCAAGGTCTGGGTTCAATGAACCTGTCGCTGACAGGAATCTATCAGGAAACCTCGGTCGATTCTCGGCAAGACTACAACAACGGCCTGCTTGATCGCTCGGGCTATGTGACCGCTCTGAACACCCTGCAGACCCTGGCCGGTGTGGACGCCCTATTCCCGGGATCTTCAGCCTATTTCTCGCCCATTGCCAGCGCCCTCATCCCCAACGGACCGAGCGGCGTGCTCTGCGCCTCGAACAACCTGACCGAGAACCAGGGCGCCTTCGAAGGACAGTCGATCTGCAGCGATATCCCGCTGACCTTCGACCGCTCGAACCAGAACCAGACCTCATGGTCGGCTGAAGCGCTGCTCTCGAGCGACTTCGACGGACCACTGAATTTCCTGCTCGGCGGCATTTACGCCGAAACGAAGGTTTCCGAGAACAGCTACTACGTCAATGCTTTCGGTCTAGATTATGCGACCGCGATTCTGGGTACTTTCACGGCAATGGGGCGCGGTCTGCCGCCCAGCTATCTCGCCACGTCGATGTATCGCAACAATACACAGGACTTCAAACTCAAGAGCTACGGTATTTTCGGTGAAGTCTATTTCGACATCTCCGATCGTCTGAAATTCACCGGTGGCGTCCGCTACAATAATGACAAGAAGTCGGTTACTGCGCGTACCACACTGGCCAGTTTCCTTAACCCGTTCAGCAACGATGGCGATCCGTTCGATTCGCCCTATGTCGGCAGCTATGACGCCGATCCGGGCACCACGGGCAACCAGCTGGTCCAGACGCGTTCTGTGGGCTTCGACAAGATCACCGGTCGCGCGGTGCTCGATTACGAAATATCGCCGGATAGCACTATATATGCGTCCTATTCGCGCGGTTATAAGTCGGGCGGTATAAATCCGCCTCTCTCGCCAATCTTCGCGGTAAGCGAGAGCTTTGGCCCGGAGCAGATCGATGCGTTTGAAATCGGCTCGAAGAATACCTTCCTCGACGGTACGGCGCAGGTCAATCTCACCGGCTTCTACTACAAGTACAAGGGCCTGCAGCTCAGTCGCATCGTCGCTCGCACGTCGGTCAACGATACGATTGATGCCAATATCTGGGGGCTCGAACTCGAAACCCTTCTGAGGCCCAGCGACAACTGGCTGGTCAATATGAACCTGAGCTACCTCAATGCTGAGGTCGCCGGTGATCAGTTCTTCTCCAATCCGCGCGATCCGGGCGGTGGCGATCCGGACGCGGTCATTATCAAGGATCTCGGCAACGGTTCGCACTGCGCGATCACCGGTGCGGGGGCCGATGCATTCGTCAATTTCCTCAATCCGTATCTGGGATTGCAGGGAACCAGCGAATTCCCGGCTGATGGCGGCATCGCCTCGAGCGGGGCATTCGGCATCTGCGCAATCTATCAGGCCGCAGCTGCTGGAAATGTCGGTGCAGCAGTCGCCGCTCTTGCCCCGCTTCAGCCGTTCATAAACAGCTTTGGCCCGCTTCAGGTCCTTAGCCCCGGTGTGGAAGTGAACCTCAAAGGCAACAAGCTGCCGCAGGCGCCAGAGGTCAAGGCGTCGGTAGGCGTCCAGTACACCTACAACTTCGCAGGTGGAGCAACGTTGATACCTCGTTTCGACTTAGCCTTCACGGGCGAACAGTACGGCAACGTCTTCAACGGTCGCGTCAACCGGATCGAGCCCTTCGTTCAGGCAAATGCACAGATCCAGTTCAACACTGCTGACGAGCGGTTCTATGTCCGCGGGTTTATCCAGAATATCTTTGATTCAAACTCGATCACTGGCCTGTATCTGACCGACGCAAGCTCGGGCAATTTCACCAACGTCTTCACGCTTGATCCGCGGCGCTATGGCATCGCGGTAGGTGCGAAGTTCTAACCGGCATACCCGAAAAACGGGGAGAGGTAGGGGCGGCCTTGGGGTCGCCCCTTTTTCTATCCGCGGCCAGATGTGGTGGCAAAGGGCGAGAAATCGGTATCGGTATCGAACAGTTCGACCCCTTCGGCCCGCTTAAGCTTGCCGACCACCAGATAGGTAAGCGGCGTCAAGACGACTTCCCAGGCGACCTTGAGGCCCCAATTGGTCACCATCACCGTCAGGACATCCTGCGTTTCCCAGATGCCCAGAAACGCAATCGGATAGAATATCGCGCTGTCCACCGCCTGCCCGAAGACGGTCGATCCGATGGTGCGGCTCCATAGTGCCTTGCCCTTGGTCCATATCTTCATCTTGGCGAGGACAAAGGAATTGACGAACTCGCCCGACCAGAAGGCAATGATCGAGGCCAGCACGATACGCGGGACCTGCCCGAACACGCTTTCATAGGCGGCCTGTCCATCCCAGCTGGAGGCGGGCGGCATGGCGACCACGGCCCAACTCATGAAGGCCATGAAGATCATCGCCCCGAACCCGACCCAGATCACCCGTCGCGCGCGAGCATAACCGTAAACCTCTGTCAGCACGTCGCCGATGACATAGCTGATGGGGAAGAACAGTATTCCCGCACCGAATGTGAAGCCCTCGATGGTCGACAGTTTGGCTGCACCGATGATGTTCGACAACAGAAGAACGGCAACAAACGCCGCCATGACAATGTCGAAATAGCGGAACTGCGGTCGGCCGGACGAGCTGTCGATTTGGGGCTTTTCCATAATACGCTGCCTATCGCCGATTGGCGCGTCCGCAAAGCCGCGTTATGTCGTCCCCGGCGCGCGCCCGTAGCTCATCTGGATAGAGCGCGAGACTTCTAATCTTGAGGCAGCAGGTTCGAGTCCTGCCGGGCGCGCCATTATTGCATTGAGATCTGCAAAGATAATCTGCTTATTTGGCTTTTGCCATTCGCTCCTTGCATGCGATACATTTCCTGCGTCGGCGATTTGACGTTGTGTTACGGTTGTTCTGCGGCTCCTCGCCCGTATTCCGACTTAGGCAGCAAGCAGTGCTACATTGCTCACTTGTCAATCAGCAGAAAATTTGGCGAATGCGGAAGGTGCTACTCGCCTTGTGACATCTGGTCGTCAAACCCTCCACCCAAAGCCACGAACAGCGTTGCGCGGTTTTGCAGTGCGGCGCGGCGGGTGGCGAGGAGTTGCTGGCTGGCGCTGAACAGATTGCGTTCGGCATCCAGCACTTCGAGGTAATCGGCCACGCCTTCGCGATACCGCAGGCTGGCGATCCGGGCGATCTTTTGCTGCGATTCCACCGCACGTTCCAGCGTTGCAACCTGCTCTGCCAGATAGCGACGACCTGCCAGCGCATCGGCAACTTCGCGGAAGGCGGTCTGCACGGTGCCGTCGTAATTCGCGACTTCCTCCACCTCCAGCGCCTTGGCCAGATCGAGATCGGCTTCTCGGCCACCCCAGTCGAAGATCGGCAGGCTGATCGACGGGCCGAACGACCAGCCGAGCCCATCTGAGCCGAACAGATTATCGAGGCTGCTGGAAGAGAAGCCCGCATTGCCGGTGAGCGATACTGTAGGGAAAAACGCCGCCCGAGCCGCGCCGATATTGGCCCGCGCTGCGCGCAGTTCTTCTTCAGCCGCGACAATATCTGGCCGGGCCAGCAAGAGATCCGACGGCATTCCCGGGTCGAGCCTACGCCCGTCCAACTGCGCGTCGAGCGTCAGGCCCTGCGGCAGCGCGTCGGGCACCGTCCCGCCGACCAGCACGGCAAGCTGGTTGTTGAGCTGCGCCAGCGTCAGCTTTTCGGCCGACAGCTGCTGTTCGGCCTGCGTCAAAAGCGTTTCCGCCTGACGGAAAGGCAATGCAGAAGTCACGCCTGCATCAAGCCGCAGCTTGGCGATACGAAGGCCTTCACGGCGGCTTTGTGCGGTCGCTTCGGCGAGCTCGATCTGTTTCTCGGTTTCGAGGATTTCGAAATAGGTGTTGGCGGTATCCGCCACCAGCGAAAGGTAAAAGGCGCGCTGCGCAGCAACACTTGCCAGATAGTTGGCCCGCGCGGCTTCGCTCAGATTGGCGATGCGGCCCCAGAAATCTAGCTCGAAGGCGCTTACACCCACGCCCACGTCGAAGCGGTTCGAGGTGACCGAAACTGTATCGCTATTGCCCGCGCCGTCCGTCACTGTAACCGGAGTTCGCGAGCGCGCTCCACTCGCATCGGCGACAAGCGTTGGCAGCTTGCGACTGTCCTGGACGCGGTAACGCGCACGTGCCTGTTCGATCCGGGCCGTTGCAGCCACGAGATTGCGATTGTTGTCAAGCGCAGTTGCGATCAATTGCTGCAGCCGCGGATCGACGAACCATTCGCTGTAAGAAAGTTGGCTGGCTGTCACCGTGCCATCGGGGTTGAGGTTGGCAGCATAGGCCGGTGCTGTCGAAAGCTCGGGACGCCGATGCTCTGGCGCCAGATTGACGCAGGCCGACAGCGAAGCGGCCAGCGCGAGCAGCGAGATGTGCCGCTTCATCATGCGGTCTCCTCAGAGGGTTTGGTAGAATGGTCGACATGGCCCGTCGCAACGGGCTGCTTCCGGCTGAGATTGCGGCGAACCAGCAGGTAGAGCATCGGGATCACGAAAATACCGATTGCCGTTGCGGCGATCATCCCGCCCATCACGCCGGTGCCCACTGCGATACGGCTGGCGGCACCTGCACCGCTAGCCATGAATAGCGGCACCATGCCCATGGTGAAGGCAAGCGACGTCATGATGATCGGGCGCAGACGCAACCGGGCAGCCGATTTGACCGCCTCGATGCGCGATTTGCCCGCCTCTTCTTCCTCAATCGCAAATTCCACGATGAGGATCGCGTTCTTCGCAGCAAGCCCGATGATGGTGATCAGTCCGACATTGAAATAAACGTCTGCCGACAACCCGCGCATGATCGAGAACAGCACAGCGCCCAGCACGCCCATCGGCACCACCAGCAGCACCGCAAACGGCACCGCCCAGCTTTCATAAAGTGCAGCGAGCACGAGGAACACGATTACAACGGAAAGGCCCAGCAACAGCCCAATCTGGCCACCGGCCTGCTTTTCTTCATAGGAGATGCCGGTCCATTCATATCCGATGCCTTGCGGCAACTGGCTGGCGAGACGTTCCATTTCGGTGAGCGCCGCCCCGGAGGATTCGCCCGGTGCTGCCATGCCTGACAAGGTCATTGCCGGATAGCCGTTATAACGTGCCAGGCTGGCTGGGGCAGCGGTCCAATCGGCACTGGCGAAAGCGCTGAATGGCACCAGTTCGCCCTGCTGGTTCGGAATGCGAAGCGCCATCACGTTTTCAGGCGTCATGCGATAGGGAGCATCAGCCTGAACCTGCACCTGCAACACGCGGCCATCGCGGTTGAAGTCATTGGCATAGGCCGAACCGAATGTGATCGAGAGCGCCGTATTCACATCGCCGAGCGACAGGCCCAATGCCCGTGCCTTCACCCGGTCGATATCCAGTTTCAGGGTCGGCGCAGGTGCCTGATCCTCAGGCCGCAGATTGGTGATCAGCGCGCTTTGCGATGCCATGCCAAGCAATTGGTCACGCGCCTGCGACAGCGCCTCGCGCCCGAGCCCGCCGCGATCCTGCAGCTTGAGCGAGAAGCCGCTGGCATTGCCCAGCGACTGGATAGAAGGAGGCTGGATCACGAAGGCCATAGCGCCTTCATTGGGGGCGAATGTCCCCATCGCGCGGCCGAGAATGGCTTCCGCGCTGCTTTCAGGCGCGGTGCGTTCGTCCCACGGCTTGAAGCTGGAAAACATCATCGCATTGTTCTGGCCCTGGCCAAAGAAGCTGAAGCCGCGAATGACGACAAGGTTCTGAACTTCGTCCTGCGCCATCCAGAAATCGGTGATCGGCTTGAGCGATTCATCGGTCCGTTCCTGCGTCGCGCCCGACGGTGCCTGAACGGCAGTGATCAGATAACCCTGATCTTCTGTCGGCAGGAAGCCGGTGGGCAGGCGCATGAACAGCAGCAGCGTAACAGCTGCCAATGCCAGGAATACCGCGAAGGCACGCATCGGCCGGGCAAGAATGGCATCATTGGTGCGGCTATATTTGTCGGTCATCCGTCCGAACCAACGGTTGAACCCGGCGAAGAAGCGGGCCGAACGGTCGCGCAGCATTTCCACTCTGCCGCGCCAGCCCGGGGCATATTCGCGCGGCTCCGCCTCGGTTTCATCTTTGTCCTCTTCGCCATGACCATGTTCGATCGGCTTGAGGAAGGTGGCGCATAGTGCCGGGGTCAGCGACAGTGCCAGCACTGCCGAGAAGAAGATCGAGATCGCCAGCGTGACCGAGAACTGGCGGTAAATGCCGCCGGTCGAACCGGGGAAGAAAGCCATCGGAATGAACACTGCGATCAGCACCAGCGTGATGCCGATGATAGCGCCCGTGATCTGGTCCATCGCCTTGCGCGTGGCCTCTACGGGGCCAAGCCCTTCCTCGCGCATGATGCGCTCGACATTCTCGATCACAACGATAGCATCGTCGACGAGGATGCCGATCGCCAGCACCATGCCGAACAATGACAGCACGTTGATCGAGAAGCCGAACATCCACAGGCCCAGGCAGGCACCGGCCAGCGCGATGGGCACCACCAAAGTCGGGATAAGTGTGGCGCGCCAGTTCTGCAGGAACAGGAACATGACGAGGAACACCAGCGCCATGGCTTCGACCAGCGTCTTGACCACCTCTTCCACCGAGGCTTCGACGAATGGTGTGGTGTCATAGGGAATGCCCCAGGCGACATCGCCGGGAAGTCCGGCGCTCAGCTGGTCCATCCTTTCCTTGACGCCTTCGGCGGTTGCCAGAGCGTTGGCGCCGGTCGCCAATTGCACTGCCATACCGGCCATCGGTTGGCCGTTGAGCGTGGTCGAGGTTGAATAGTTCTGCGCGCCAATTTCCACCCGCGCCACTTCGCCCAGCCGGACCACTGCCGCGCCGGTATTGGCACGCAGAATGATGTTCTCGAATTCCTCTTCGGTGGTGAAGCGGCCTTCGGTGGAGATGGTCGCGGTGATCTGTTGTCCGGTGACGATCGGCAGCGCGCCCAAAGAACCGCCAGCTGTCTGGCTGTTCTGTTCCTGAATCGCTCCAAGCACAGCTGCGGGCGAGAGATTATAGGAAGCCAGCTTCTCGGGATCGAGCCAGATCCGCATCGCATATTGCGAACCAAACAGCGTGACGTCGCCCACGCCGGCCACGCGGCGCAATTCGTCTACAACCTGGTTGGAAGCGATGTTGCCGAGGTCGGTGGTCGAAAGCGTTCCGCTTTCAGAAGTGAGCGCCACGATCATCAGGAAGCCCGAATTGGCCTGCCGCACGGTAATGCCTTGTCGACGCACTTCTTCGGGCAGACGCGCTTCGACAGTGCTCAGCCGGTTCTGCACTTCGGTTTGTGCGATATCGATATCGGTTCCGGCTTCAAAGGTCAGCGTGATGCTGGCGGTGCCGTTCGACTGGCTCGACGAGGACATGTAGAGGAATCCCTCCACCCCGTTTAGCTGCTGCTCGATCACCTGGGTGACGTTCTCTTCCAGTGTTTCGGCGTCGGCGCCCGGATAGGCAACGCTGACCGTTAGCGAGGGCGGCGCGACCTCGGGATATTGCTCGATGGCAAGGCTGCGCAATGCGATGAAGCCTGCGAGCAAGATGCCCAGAGCCACCACCCAGGCGAAGATCGGGCGGTCGATAAAAAAGCGGGCCATGGATCAGCTTCCCTTGGCAGCAGAGGGGCTGGTCTTACGGGCGGGCGTCGAGCGGCCGGTAGGCGTGTTGGCGGCTTTCACCGGCACGCCAGGGCGGATTTTCTGCAGATTGCTGGTGATGATGACATCGCCCGCCTTGAGCCCGCTTTCGATGATCCACTTGCCATCGACCATCGCACCCAGCTTGACCGGGCGGACAGCGGCCATGCCCTTGCCGTCGATGACATAGACCGAACCACCTTGCTCGCCGACCGTCACTGCAGCCTGCGGAATGGCGATCCCGCGCTTCATTTCGCCCACAAAGATGCGGGCGCGGACAAATTCGCCGGGCAGCAGCATTCCTGTGGGATTGGCGAATTCGGCGCGTATTTCGACTGTTCCGGTTTCCTGGTCGACCGAGAAGGCCAGAAAGTCGATTTCGCCTTCAACCGCGTAGCGGCTGCCGTCGGCCAGTGTTAGCTGCACCGGCACGCGCTCGTTCTTGCCGAGCGCGATTTCGCCAGATTCGATGGCCCGGCGGATGTTGAGCACTTCGGTGGCCGACTGCGCGAAGCTGACATAGACGGGCGAGATCTGCTCGATTTTCGTCAGCAAGGTCGCTTCGGTCTGGCTGACCAGTGCGCCTTCAGTCACTTCCGCGCGGCCAACCCGACCCGAGATCGGAGCGCGGACGGTGGTGTACCCAAGCTGGAGCGACGCGGCGTCGAGTTGGGCACGGATCTGCGCTACATTGGCATCCGCCTCGCGCGAGGCGGCAAGCGCAGCGTCATATTCCTGACGGCTGATGGCGTTCTCTGCTGCCAACGGACGATAGCGTTCCACCACTGCGCGGGCATTGGTTGCCGTTGCGCGCGCGCGGTCGAGGCTGGCCTTGGTCTGGGCATAGCTGGCGCGCAATTCGCGCGGGTCGATTCGAAACAGGGGCTGCCCGGCGCGCACGTCAGTGCCTTCCTGATAGAGCCGTTGCTCGACGATGCCGGTGACGCGTGCGCGCACTTCTGCTGTGCGGACCGGCTCGACCCGACCGGGCAATTCGATGACATTGGCAATCGGACCCTCGGTCACTGTCAGGGTGCGTACCGGAACAGCCTGGGGGGCAGGGGCTTCCTCGGCTGCGGAACAGCCGACAAGCAGAAGGCTTGCCAGCAAGGCAGTGACTAGAGGCTTCATCATACAGCTTTCGGAAATCTTGAGGGAGGTATGGTGTAATAACCATTACACGACTATGCCGCAACCCCGGAGAGGACAATGAGAGCGTCGATGGAGACTGAAATCGTATGCGACAGGCTTGGCCGGAGGCGTCGTGCCTTCGTTGATGCTGCGCGCGAACTCTTTATCAGTCAGGGATTTGAAGGCACAACGCTGGGCGATGTGGTCGATCGCGCAGGCGGTTCGCTATCAACGATCTACAAGTTGTTCGGCAATAAGGAAGGGCTGCTCGATGCAGTCATTTTCGAGAAGTCACGGTCTGGCGAAGCGCTGATTCGCGAAATCGGCGAGAACGAGCGCGATCCGGTGGAAGCGCTGTGCAAGCTGGCGCAGGCGTTGACCGAACGATTTCTGGATCAGGGCGACATCGCCCTGGTGCGCGTGGTTCTGGGATACAGCATCGAGAACCAGAGTTTCGCGCATCGCTTCTATGAAGATACCGTCAAGCCCACTCGCCTTGCGATGCGGACACTGTTCGAAAAATGGCAGGCCGAAGGCCACCCGCTGATGGAGGAACCGGAACTGCTGGCGGAAATGTTCCTCGGCATGATAATCAGCGATCTGCATATGCAAGCGATCAGCCATGGTATCGCCGGAACACCGACACCGGAGATGATCCGGCACCGCACGGAGGTCTTCCTCCGCGGTGCCGGACTGGCATAGTCGAAACGCTTCAGGGCAAATCGGGCAATCTCTCAATGAGATGATGAATGCACTAAATGAAGTGGCCCGGAACTCGATAGAGCGGCTACAACCGCGACAACTCCTGCCCGATTGGCAAAGTGGCTCTGTTGTCGAGCACAGCGTACAGAGATGATCGCAACTCCGATTTGTGCAAGCATGTGTGGATGAAGCAGATCAACCTCGACGGCGGGACCAACTCAAAAGAAGCGATTGCGGAAACCTGTTGCGGTACAGTGCGGGGCCGCCTGCGCGATGGCGTGGTCGAATATTTGGGCGTGCCATATGCGGCGCCGCCGGTGCGGTTCGAACTGCCGCAACCGCGCGAATCCTGGGGCGGGGTGTTCGACGCCACAGATCGCGGTCCCACAGCCCCGCACCGTATCCGCGATTTTCCACAGATCGATGTCTTGCCGCTGATTGGCAGTGGTAGCGACGGGGGAGGCGGCGATTATCTGCGCGCCAATGTCTGGGCACCAATGGATGCCAGCAAGGCACCGGTGATGGTTTGGATCCACGGCGGCGGTTTCGTTGTCGGAAGCAAGGATGCGCCGATAAGTGACGGGACTGCCTTCGCGAGGTCGGGCGCGGTGTGCATTGCGATCAACTACCGCATGGGCATCGACGGCTTCCTGCCGGTTCCGGGCGTGCCGACAAACCTTGGCCTGCGCGATATGATCTTCGCGCTGCAATGGGTGCAGGAAAATGCAGCGGCCTTCGGCGGCGATCCGGCCAATGTGACCGTATTCGGCGAAAGCGCAGGCGCAATGGCGATTGCCGATCTTGTGACCTCGCCCTTGGCACAAGGCCTGTTCAAGCGTGCGATCATCCAGAGCGGGCATGGATCGATGGTGCGCGACATTCCGGTGGGACAGCGGCTGGTCAAGAAGCTCGCCAGACTGCTGGGCGTGACGCCTGATGCCGATGGCTTTCGCGGTGTGCCTTTCGAAGCGGCAGCGGATGCGATGGAGAAAATTGCCAAACCCACGGCGGTCGATTTGCGCGATGCGGACGGGTTTGAGCCGGTTTATGGCATCAGCCGCTTCGTACCTGTCTGGGGCGACGATGTACTGCCGCTCAAGCCGCTCGACGCATTGCGGCAGGGGGCAGGAAAGGATGTCGAAATTCTCATCGGTTCGAATGCCGAGGAGATGAACCTCTATTTCGTTCCTACGGGCGTGCGCGCAAAGATTCCGGGGTTGCTCGCCTGGTGGCTTCTGTCGCGTTCGCAGCCGCGTTCTCGCGCTGCGCTCAAGGCTTACGGACTGGGCCAGAAAGGCGTGAAGCCGGGCGAAGCGATGACCCGCGCGATGAGCGACCTCGTGTTCCGCTGGCCCGCACGGCAATATGCCGATGCACATCGGGGCAAAACGTGGATGTATGAGTGTGACTGGCGATCGTCCGCCTGCGGTGGCGAACTGGGTGCGTGTCACGGAATCGAACTGCCCTTTGTGTTTGACACGCTGGATATCGCCACAGGCCAGCGGGGACTGGTGGGCGAAGATCCACCACAGGAACTGGCGGCCCGCACCCATGGCATATGGGCCGGTTTTGCACGTGATGGCGGCCTGCCGTGGCGCCCGTTCAATGGTGACCGGCTGGTTTATCAACTGGTCAAGGGCGACACGCTGGTTGAGTCCCGCATGCCTGCCGCTGACTTCCTGCCCGCATAAGAGTTCACATCATGTATCTGGAAAAACTGCGCCTTGACGGTCGGACGGCCTTTGTAACCGGCGGTGCGCAGGGCATCGGCTTCGCCTGCGCTCACGCCTTGGGTGAAGCGGGCGCGCGTGTGACGATTTCCGATCGCGATGGCGCGGCGCTCGATCAGGCGGCGGCGCAATTGGCGCAGCAGGGGATAGTGGTGCGCCATCAATTGCTGGACGTGTCTGATTCCGCTGCGGTCGATGTGGCGGCAGAGGCCATGATGCGCGATGAAGGGCGGATCGACGTCCTCGTCAACAATGCCGGGATCGCTCGCAGTGAAACCGCAGCAGAAGACGTGGCGGACGAGCACTGGCTCAATGTCCTCGACGTCAATCTCAACGGCACTTTCTGGTGCGCCCGTGCCTTCGGGCGGCACATGATAGCGCAAGGCTGCGGCTCAATCGTCAATATCGGTTCGATGAGCGGCTTCATCGTCAACCGCCCGCAGCCGCAGAGCTATTACAATGCCAGCAAGGCGGCGGTGCACCAGCTGACCAAGAGCCTCGCTGCCGAATGGGCGAATCGCGGCGTGCGGGTGAATGCGGTCGCGCCGACCTATATCGCCACACCCTTGAACGCCTTTGCCGACAAGCAGGGTGAAATGTACCGCCGCTGGATCGACGGCACACCGCAGGCGCGACTGGGCGACCCGGAGGAAGTAGCATCGGTAGTGCTGTTTCTGGCAGGAGACATGGCCAGCCTGATGACCGGCAGCATTGTGCTGGCCGATGGGGGATATAGCTGTTGGTGAGCAGATCCCGACACTGGCGATCTGCAAAGCCGCGCTGACGATCTGCACAATTGACAACCTTTAAGATAGGTTTCAAAGCTGTAATACAGGTTCTCGAAAGGCCACTGATTCGGCCGGATGGAGAGGAAGCTGTAATGAACGCTGTTCGCGTTACCCTTCTGGCAGGTGTTGCCGCACTCGCTTCGGTTGCAGGCATGGCCCAGGCCGCTGAAGACGCCACTGGAGATGTCAATGCCACTGTCGCGCAGCCTGCCGATCAGGCTGCTGCGGAGACCGAAGGTGACATCATCATCGTCACTGCCCGCAAGCGTGAAGAAACATTGAGCGACGTACCGGTTGCCGCCACCGCCATCAGCGGCGATACGCTGGCGGCACGCGGTATGAATTCGGTGCGCGAAGCGGCAACGCTCGCCCCCGGCCTCAACATCAATAGCGACGGTTCGGGACGCGCCTTTGTGGCAATCCGCGGCGTCGGTGTGACGCTGGTGCAATCGGTGCAACCGGGCGTCGGCTTGTTTGTCGA
Source organism: uncultured Qipengyuania sp. (assembly GCA_965650395.1). Lineage (GTDB taxonomy): Bacteria > Pseudomonadota > Alphaproteobacteria > Sphingomonadales > Sphingomonadaceae > Qipengyuania. Next base: position 18,316 of record CBFGON010000002.1, read on the forward strand.
TGGCATCTATCGCCCCAACACCGCCTATCTCAACAACCCACTGCTCGATGTCGAGCGGATCGAAGTGTTGCGGGGCCCGCAGGGCACGCTCTACGGCAAGAACACGCTGGGCGGGGCGATCAACGTCATCACCCGCCAGCCGGGCGACACATTCGAAGGCCGCTTCTCGGGCAGTTATGCCGAAACCGACAGCCAGTGGAGCATGGCCGGCTCGATCTCGGGCCCGATTGTCGAGGATGTGCTGGGCTTCCGCATTGCGGCCTCGCACCGCGAGCAGGATGGATTCGCCTGGAACAGCCTGCTCGATGCCTATGGCAATCCGCTCAACACCGATTCCATCAATGGCACGATCCGCGCAACGCCCGGCAATATCGAGCTGACCGTCAACGGCTATTACGACTGGATCGATTCGGTGAATATTCCCTACGCCCGTGTCGACGGGCCGCAGGACTATTCGCGCGAGCTGACTTTCAATGCGCTCAATGAAGCGCGCTACAAATATCGCGGGGTCAATGCGCGGCTTGCGGTGCCGGTTGATGGCATCAACAGCACAGTCACGCTGATCGGCGCATGGGATGCGCGCAATACAGTCAGCCCCGATAGCGATGTCGATTTCGGCCCCGGCAATTTTGCCCGCGCTACCGGAAATGACAAGCTGCGCACCAAGACCGTCGAGCTGCGCCTCGATAGCGATTGGTCGGACAGCATCAGCACGCTTTTCGGGCTGTTCTACAGCAATGAGAAGACCAATGCGCTCGATGTGACGACGCTATATCCGGCCTTCTCGGGGCTGCCTTTCGATGTCGTGCGGACTACCACCAACCGGACTACGGCCGATACATACGCCGCCTTCGGCACGCTGTTCTGGACGCCGATGCCGGATTGGGAAGTCGCGCTGGGCCTGCGTTACGACCACGAAAAGCGGGTCGCCAATGGTTCGGTGCTCACCGCGCTTGGCCCGCTCGGCACGGTCGGCGGACCTTTGCCTGAAGCCGAGATCAAATCCGATGAATGGCAGCCCAAGCTAACCGTCAAGCGCAGCTGGACCGACGAGCTGATGACTTATGCCTCCGTCGCGCGTGGCTATCGTGGCGGCGGCTTCAATGCCCCCACCGCGCCTTTCCGCACCTATCAGGGGGACAGCGCTTGGAGCTATGAGCTGGGCGCGAAATACGGTTCGGCAGACGGCCGCACCAATCTTGCCGCCACTGTGTTCTACAATGACTATAAGGACTATATCGGCCTCAACTCGATTGCTCCGGCAAATGGGGGCGGCCTGGTGACGGTCGATCTCAACACCGGCGATGTTGAAAGCTATGGCGTGGAGTTGGAGGGCCAGTTCCGCCCGACGTCTGCCTGGTCGATCAGCGGCGGCATGATGCTGATGCATGCACGGCTCACCAATACCGACGCCTATACCGATACCACCGGTCGCACTTTGGCGTCCGACCGCCTGACCTTCCAGCCCGACTGGACTGCCAATCTGGCGACCGATTATACCTTCGATCTGGGTGGCGGCGAACTGGTGCTGGGCGCAAATGTCAGCGGCAAAGGCAAGCGGCTGGCGGCAACGCTCAACGAAACCACGCCGACCTTCCTCGACAGCTATTGGCTGGTGGGCGCATCGGCGACCTACAAGACCGGACCGGTCGAGATCGCCGCTTTCGTCAACAATGCCTTCAACGAGGATTATTGGGAAAGCTATATCGAGCAGACCACGCTGGTCCTCGCCGGCCTGCCTGCCTCGGATCTCGGCATCCAGGGTGACGGCCGCCGCTATGGCGTCCGTGCCAGCCTGAAGTTCTGATCGAATGTCGGCACCGGCCAATCTGCCAGAACGAAAGCCCCTCCCTTCAGGCTTTCTCGACCGGCTGGAGGCTCGCTTCGGCGATGCGCTCCAGACCGGGATGGCGATCCGCGAACAGCATGGTTCCAGCGAAACGCATTTCGAAGCCATGCTGCCCGATGCAGTGGTGTTCGCGCAGAACACCGGCGATGTGGTGGCCTTGGTCAATCTGTGTTCAGCGGCCGATGTGCCGATCGTACCCTTCGGTGCAGGCACTTCGATCGAAGGCAATGCTGCGGCAGTAGTTGGCGGCATCTCGCTCGACATGACGCGGATGGACGCGATCCTTGCAGTGAATAGCGAGGATTTCGATTGCGTCGTCCAACCCGGCGTACGGCGCGAACAATTGAACGAATACCTGCGCGATCAGGGGCTGTTCTTCCCCATCGATCCGGGTGCCAACGCCACGTTGGGCGGCATGGCATCGACCCGGGCGAGCGGCACTAACGCGGTGCGCTACGGCACGATGAAGGATGCTGTGCTGGGCCTTGAAGTGGTGACGCCGCAGGGCAAGGTAATCCGCACCGCCCGCCGCGCGCGCAAGTCGGCCGCCGGGTATGACCTGACACGGCTCTATGTCGGCAGCGAAGGCACCCTGGGCATCATCACCCAGATCACTCTGCGGCTGCACCCGATCCCCGAGGCTATCAGTTCAGCCGTATGCAGTTTCGATACGCTGCAGGGCGCGGTCGACACAGTGGTGCAATCGATTCAGTGCGGCGTGCCGCTGGCGCGGGTCGAGATCCTCGACGCGCTGCAGATGCGCGCAGTGAATATCTGGTCGAAGCTCGATTACCCCGAAACGCCGACCCTGTTCTTCGAATTCCACGGCAGCGAGAATTTCGTCGCCGAACAGGTAGCCACCGTCAGCGAGCTGGCTGCGGCCAATGGCGGCGGCGAGTTCGCGTGGTCGAACTTGCCCGAAGAGCGCAGCAAATTGTGGCGCGCGCGGCATGAAGCCTATTACGCGGCGGTCAATCTGCGACAGGGCGCCATCGGTTGGGCAACCGATGTGTGTGTGCCGATGAGCCGACTGGCCGAGTGCATCACTGAAACGCACAAGGATTTGGCCACGGCATCAATGCCCGCGACCATCCTTGGCCATGTGGGTGACGGCAATTTCCACGTGGTCTTCTCGCTCGATCCCAACGCTCCGGACGAATTCGAGGAAGTCGAAGCGATCAACGCGCGGCTGGTCGAACGCGCGCTGGCGATGGACGGTACCTGCACCGGCGAACACGGCATTGGGCTTGGCAAGCAGCAATGGCTGGTCGCCGAACTGGGCGAAGCAGTGGAGCAGATGCGGGTGATCAAGCGCGCGTTCGATCCGCAAAACATCCTCAATCCCGGCAAGATTTTCGCGTTGTGATGGCGACGCGCAGTGTGGACACTTCAGACCTGCCGGTGAGCGGGCAGAGCCGCTTGACCAGCGCCGGCACATTGGTGCCGCTACTGTTGCTGGCGCTGGTGACCACGATGGGCTTCACCGCGTTGGGGAGCTTCGGCACAATCCAGGAAAGTGCAAAGGCCGAACTGGCGCTGAGCGACGACGCGCTGGCGTTGATCCAGGGGCTTGGCGCCGCGGTGCCGATGGTGCTGTTCTCCATTCCCATCGGCATTCTGGTCGACCGGCGCAACCGGGTGCGGCTGACGATCATTCTGGCGCTGTTGTGGACGCTGGGCACTTTGCTGACCGCTTTCGCGCCGAGCGCCGCGTGGCTCACCGCTGCGCGGATGCTGGTGGGGATCGGGTCGACCGGCTCACTCACCGCAGCACTCTCGCTCTGCGCCGATTTTTGCGCACCGGATCAGCGCGGGCGGGCGATGCTGATCGTCAATCTGGGCAAGGCGTTGGGGGTGGCGCTGGGCTTTGCGCTGACGGGCTGGCTGTTCGGCTTGCTTTCGGGCCAGTTCGCGCCAGCCTTCTTGCAAGGGCTAGCGCCGTGGCGCGGCACGCATGTGCTGCTCGCTGCGATCAGCGCCGTACTGCTCCTGCCGTTGTTGTTCCTGCGAGAACCGGCGCGGCGTGAAGTCGAGGCCGCGCCGGGTGCGCCATTCCACGTGGTGGCCGCCGAGCTGTGGGCACGACGCGCCTTCCTCGGCCCGCTGTTTGCTGGGCAGGTTGCGGTGGTGATGGCTGATGTGGCTGCGACGGTGTGGGTCGCACCGGTACTTTCGCGCGATTTCGGGCTGTTGCCGCAGGATTTCTCGGGCTGGGTCGGCGCTTTGATGTTCGGAACCGGGGTGGCCGGCGCGGTGCTGGGCGGGATTTCGGCCGATCTGGGGCAGAAGAGCGCGCGGCCGGGCGGCATCATCCTTGGCGCGGTGATCGCGGCGGGGATCGGGGTTCCGGCGGCGCTGTTCCCGTTGATGCCCGGCGTCATCAGCTTCGCTATTGCGCTGGGCGTCATGGCACTGTGCGGCGCAGTGACCGGGCTGGTGGTGTCGGTCGCGCTGACTGTGCTGCTGCCCAACGAATTGCGCGGCCTGTGCATCGGTGCGTTCATTGCCATTGCCGGACTGATCGGTTTCGGGCTGGCACCGTGGATCGTCACGCGGGTCAGCGCGCTGATGGGCGGCGAGCACATGCTGGCCGAAGCGCTTGCGCTGGTCGGCGTTTCGGTGAGCGCAGTGTCGTTCTTCGCCTTCATGCTGGCGATGCGCCGTGCCCCCGCATCGCCGCTGCTTCACACCTAAACCTATAAGATAGCTATTGCACACCTATATTATAGGTGATAATTGGAAACATCGCTGATTGAGGATTCTCGCCATGAAAGAGGCGGTGATTGTTTCACACGAAATGACGACGCTGGTTGGTATTGGTGCTGCGCCTATCGATGCGCCTGCCCCATCGGGTTCGATCATGTTCCTGTTCGGCGGATTTGCCGATGGGACCACACCCACGCTTACGTGCCGTGACCGGCTTGACCTTGGAGGATTGGAGGATGCGCCGCTGGTGCTGGTCGTCACGCAGGAAGCATGCAGCAGGGTGTTCGGTGTCGATGAGCACGCCGCGCAAAGCTGGCACCTGCCTAGCGAATTGCGCGCGCTGGCTTTGTCGCTGATCGAATGCGAAGGTTCGGGCGAATTGCGCACGGCATTGCGTCTGGCGCGAAGCATCGAACTTTTGTGCCAAATCCACGCCGCGCTGGAAGATGGGACGCTGGTCCCGCTCGAAGGCGAATGCGCCCTGGCCGAGACGGACGTCGCCCGTATCGCTGCTGCACGCCGCCTGATCGACCAGCAATGGCAAGGCAAACTGACCATTCCCGACATCGCCCGCAATGTCGGCGTAAATCGTGACAAGCTGGTGCGCGGTTTCCGCCAGCTTTATGGCGCGACCATCGCTGAGGTGCTGACCGAACGTCGGCTCAGCGAGGCGCGCCGCATGCTGCTCGCCAGTGATCTTCCGGTGTCGAGTGTCGCTTACCGCTGCTCCTATCTCAACAATGCCAGCTTCACACGCGCCTTCACCCGCCATTTCGGCGTTGCGCCAAGCGCGCTGCGCCGCACAGGAATCGCCGCATGAGCCACGCTGCCAAAACTGCCGCTGCGATACGCCCGGTGCGCGGATCGATGGTCGATACTGCTGCCGATGCTGTGCGCGACTACATTCGCGACAACGGGTTGAAAGTGGGTGACACGCTGCCCAGCGAGGGCAATTTCGCCACCGAAGTCGGAGTCAGCCGGCCGGTGATGCGCGAAGCCTTCCACGCACTCGCCGCGCTAAAGGTGATCGACGTCGCAAATGGCCGCAAAGCGCGCGTGGGCGCAATTGACGGTTCGGTCATGGCCAGCTCGATCGGCCATGCGATCAACACCGATCAGGTGTCGCTTGCCGATGTATGGGACGTGCGCCGCACGCTGGAATTGCGCACAGCAGAATTGGCCGCGCGCAACCGCACCGAGCAGCAGGCAGACGCTATTCTCGCCGCCGCGCACGCGCTGGCCCACAGCCGCGACGATGCCGCGCGGACCGCGGCAGACACGGCTTTCCACCAGACAATTGCCGAAGCAAGCGGTAACCAGCTGTTCTTCCAGATCGTCCGCTCGTTCGAGCCGATGATGGAAATCGCCATTCCGCAGGCCTGGGCTGGGCGTGAAACCGAGCAGGAGCGCGAGGAATCGCTGGTCCTCCATCGCCAGGTGGCAGAAGCTATTGCCGGTCGCGATCCGGCCACAGCACGCGCTGCGATGGAATCGCATTTCGCCCGCTCGATCGGCGATCTGTTCCACCGGCAATTGGGTTAGGCGCTAGACTAGCGCACCAATTGAAAGGCACGTACCGCCTCAATCTGTCGCCAGTATCGCGTCAGGCCGGGCGAGGACGCGTAGCGGCAGGCCGGCGCTCGCAGCGCGGTCTATCGCAAGACTGGTCGGAGCTGAGATCGTCGCGAGGAGCGGGCAGTCGGCCAGCACGGCTTTTTCGACCAGTTCAAACGAACAGCGCGAAGAAAGCAGGGCAAAGCCGCCCTCCCATGTCATACCGCTGCGCCGCATCGCTCCGATCAGCTTGTCGAACGCATTGTGACGGCCGACATCCTCGCGCACCAGCCGGATCGCGCCATCGGCGGCCACCAGCGCGGCGGCATGGACAGCGCCGGTGCGCGCGTTGAGTTGCTGATGAGCGTCGATTTCGCCAAGTGCGCGGAACAGGGCTGCATCATCTGCAGTGCATTCAGCGGTTACGCGGGGCAGAGGGCGGATTGCCTGTTCCAAATTCTCGATCCCGCATAATCCGCAGGATGAATCGGTCGCGCGATGCCGCACGCGGTCGAGCAATGCATGTACGTGGTCAGGGGCAAGATTGGCGCGTGCTACCACTCCATCTGCGGTCGTGTGAAGGGTAACCTCAGGTGGCGGATCGTCGCGGGCCTGCAGGCGCTCGGATATGACAAAGCCCGCGACAAGGTCTTTTAGATCGGCGGGCGAGGCCATCAGCACGGCATAGCCGATACCGTTGAATTCGAGCGCGACAGGCACTTCCTCGGCCAGTTCACGGATCAGCGTGGTGCGCACCCCATCATGTCCGATGCGGGTGAAGGATTGCAGCTTGGCGGACATCGATCAGGCTGCGGCAATTTGCGCAATCGCCGCAGCCGCGATTGGCGAAAGCGCGCCTGGCCGATCTTCGGCAATCTGCACAATCCGCTGGCGCATCGCCGGGTCCCAGTAGGCGCGGATATGGTTTGCCACCATCGTGGCGGCATCTTCCCCGCCCTGCGCGGCCAGATTGCGCGCGATCTGATTGGCCATATAGACCAACCGCTCGCCAGTCGACATGACGCCTTGTTCCTCGCCGTTCATTCGGCGGCCTCAATCGGCGCGATACGGCGGCTCTGACGATTATGCTCCGCATAATCTTCCTGCCAGCCGGAAGGTCCGTTCGAGAGCGCCACCTGCACTGCAGTGACCTTGTATTCGGGGCAGTTGGTCGCCCAGTCCGAATAGTCGGTGGTGATGACATTTGCCTGCGTATCGGGGTGGTGGAAAGTGGTATAGACCACTCCCGGCGCCACGCGTTCGGTGATCAGCGCGCGCAATGTGGTTTCGCCTGCGCGACTGCGCAGCGACACCCAATCGCCATGCTTGATCCCCCGGTTTTCGGCATCGAGCGGATGGATCTCCAGCCGGTCCTCGGGGTGCCAGGTCGAATTTGCGGTGCGGCGGGTCTGCGCGCCGACATTATACTGGCTCAGAATCCGTCCGGTGGTAAGCAATAGCGGGAACCGCGGACCGGTCTTCTCGTCGGTGGGGACATAATCGGTCACCACGAATTTGCCCTTGCCTCGGACGAAACCGTCGACATGCATGGTCGGCGTGCCGTCCGGCGCGGCGTCATTGGCTGGCCATTGCAGCGAACCTTCGTCGTCGAGCCGCGCGTAATTTACCCCCGCAAATGTCGGCGTGAGCGCGGCGATCTCGTCCATGATCTGCGAGGGATGGGTATAGCTCCAGTCGAGTCCTAACCCCTGTGCGAGCAACTGGACCACCTCCCAATCGCCATAGCCGTTACGCGGGGCCATGACCTTGCGCACACGCTGGATGCGGCGTTCGGCATTGGTGAATGTCCCGTCTTTCTCGAGGAAGGTCGAACCGGGTAGGAAGACATGCGCGTAGCTGGCGGTTTCGTTGAGGAACAGGTCCTGCACCACCACGCATTCCATCGCCGCAAGCCCCGCTGCGACATGATGCGTATTGGGATCGGACTGCAGGATATCCTCGCCCTGAATGAACAGCGCCTTGAAGCTGCCGTCTGTCGCGGCATCGAGCATGTTGGGGATGCGCAGGCCCGGTTCAGGATCGAGCGTAACGCCCCAGGCACCCTCGAACAGCGCTCGCACATTATTGTCCGAGACATGGCGGTAACCGGAGAATTCATGCGGAAAGCTGCCCATGTCGCAAGCGCCCTGGACATTGTTCTGCCCGCGCAGCGGGTTCACGCCCACGCCGTCGCGCCCGATATTGCCGGTTGCCATGGCGAGGTTGGCAATGGCCATCACGGTCGAGCTGCCCTGGCTGTGCTCGGTCACGCCCAGGCCATAGTAGATCGCGCCATTGTCGCCGGTGGCATATAGCCGGGCGGCTGCCCGCAATTCGGCGGCGGGCACGCCGGTCAGCGGCTCGACCGCTTCGGGTGAGCGCTCTGCCTGAGCGACGAATTCGGCCCAGTCGCTGAACTCGTCCCAGTCGCAGCGTTCGCGGATGAAGGCGTCGTCAAACAATCCTTCGGTCACTACGACATGCGCCATCGCGGTGAGCACAGCGACATTGGTGCCGGGCCGCAGCGGCAGGTGATGCGCCGCTTCGAGGTGCGGCGAGCGGACCAGATCGATCCGCCGCGGATCGATCACGATCAGCTGTGCGCCCTGCCGCAGCCGCCGCTTCATGCGGCTGGCAAAGACCGGGTGCCCATCGGTGGGATTGGCGCCGATGACAAGGATCACGTCGGCCTGCATCACGCTGTCGAAATCCTGCGTGCCTGCCGATGTGCCATAGGTCGTCTTCAAACCATAGCCTGTGGGCGAATGGCAGACGCGTGCGCAGGTATCGACATTGTTGTTGCCGAACCGCTGGCGGATCATCTTCTGGACCAGGAATGTTTCTTCATTGGTGCAGCGGCTCGATGTGATCCCGCCGATTGCATGGGTTCCATATTGCACTTCGATCCGGGCGAACGCGCTTGCGGTGTGGGCGATGGCCTCTTCCCAGCTCACTTCGCGCCAGGATTCTTCGATACTGTCGCGGATCATCGGGCTCAATATGCGGTCGCTGTGCTGGGCATAGCCCCAGGCGAAGCGACCCTTGACGCAGCTATGGCCTCGGTTGGCCTTGCCGTCCTTCCACGGCACCATGCGGACCAGTTCCTCGCCGCGCATTTCCGCGCGGAATGTGCAGCCGACCCCGCAATAGGCGCAGGTGGTGATGACCGACCGATCAGGCGTCCCGCTTTCGACAACCTGCTTTTCGATCAGTGTGGCGGTGGGGCAGGCCTGCACGCAGGCCCCGCATGAAACGCATTCCGAAGCAAGGAACTGCTCGCCCTGACTGGGAGAGACTTTGGTGTCGAAACCGCGCCCTTCCATCGTCAGCGCGAAGGTTCCCTGCACTTCGTCGCAGGCGCGCACACAGCGTGAACAGGCGATGCATTTGGACGGGTCGAAATCGAAATAGGGGTTCGAGTGGTCCTTCGGCTGACCCATATTGGTAGCGCCGTCATAGCCATAGCGCACATCGCGCAGACCGACCGCGCCTGCCTGTTCCTGCAATTCGCAATCGCCGTTTGCGGCGCAGGTAAGGCAATCGAGCGGATGGTCGGAGATATACAGCTCCATCACCCCGCGCCGCAGCTGCTTCAGCCGTTCGCTCTGCGTGCGAACCACCATGCCTTCGGCAATCGGTGTGGTGCAGGATGCCGGAAAGCCCGCGCGACCTTCTATCTCTACAAGGCACAATCGGCACGAACCGAAACTTTCCAGCATATCGCTGGCGCAGAGCCGCGGAATGGCGGTGCCGCCAATCGATGCGGCGCGCATGATCGAGGTGCCGGCGGGAAAGCTCACGCGTTCGCCGTCGATCGTCAGCGTAACATCAGCGGCTTCCCCGGGAGCGGGCGGGGTGCCATGATCGATTTCGCGGGAATAGCCCATCTTTCTACTCCGCTGCCTGCGGCATCTGCGCCGGAGCGCCGAAATCCTCTGGAAAATAATTCAGCGCGCTCAGGACCGGATAGGGTGTAAACCCGCCCAATGCGCAGAGCGAGCCGTATTTCATCGTATCGCACAGGTCGCGCAACAAAGCGGTCTGCGCTTCGAGGCCGGTGTCGATCCTGTCCCGCGCCCGCGATCCCAACGCCGTACCGAGCGCCGTATCCTGATCTGGAAGCGTTTCTGTGGCGCCGCCGCGTGCAGCAAGAATGCGGTCCATGATTTCGACGCCGCGGGTCGAGCCGATGCGGCAGGGCGTGCATTTTCCGCAACTTTCTACCGCGCAGAACTCCATCGCGAAGCGCGCCATCTGCGCCATGTCGACGCTGTCATCGAACACAGTGATCCCGGCGTGGCCGATCAGCCCGTCAGCCTGGGTAAAGGCTTCATAGTCGAACGGCAGATCGAACAGGGCAGGCGGGAAATAGGCTCCCAGCGGCCCGCCAACCTGCACTGCCCGAACCGGACGTCCGCTGGCGGTGCCGCCGCCAATGCCTTCGACCAATTCGCCCAGAGTGATACCGAAGCCGATCTCGTACAGACCGCCATTCTTCACATTGCCTGCCAGTTGCACCGGAATGGTCCCGCGCGAACGCCCGAAGCCGACATCGGCATAGGCCTGCGCGCCGTGCGTCAGGATGAAGGGCACGGCGGCAAGACTCAGTACATTGTTGATCACCGTGGGCTTGCCAAACAGGCCGGACAATGCCGGCAGCGGCGGCTTGGCGCGGACCTGCCCGCGTTTCCCTTCGATGCTGTCGAGCAGCGCGGTCTCTTCGCCGCAGACATAAGCGCCTGCGCCAACGCGTACTTCCAGCGTAAAGGGGGCGATGCGCGAGGCCGACAGCGCTATGGCCTGTTCCATCGTGTCGATGGCAAACGGATATTCGCTACGGATGTAGATGTAGCCGTGGCTTGCCCCCACGGCGTGGGCGGCGATGGCCATGCCTTCGATGAGGCAGAACGGATCGCCCTCCATCAACATGCGGTCGGCAAAGGTGCCGCTATCGCCTTCATCGGCGTTGCAGACGATGTATTTGGGCCCTTGCTGGGCGTCGAGCACGGTCTGCCACTTGATCCCGGTCGGGAATCCTGCGCCGCCGCGCCCACGCAGCCCGCTTTCCCTGATGGTATCGACCACCGCTTGCGGGGATGCGGCGCGCGCTGTTTCGAGGCCGGTCCAGCCGCCATGCGCGGCATAATCGGTCAGGCTCAGCGGATCGATGATACCGCACCGCGCGAATGTGAAGCGCTGCTGGGCGGCAAAGAAGGGCAGCGCGGCAACGTGACCAATCCGATTGGGGTGCGAGCCGTCGAGAATCAGCGCGACATCGTCCGGCCCCACCGGTCCGTAGCCGATGCGTCCCCCGCCGGTTTCGATCTCGACCAGCGGCTCGATCGAGAACAGCCCGCGGCTACCGGTGCGCACGACTTCACATCCCGCTTTGGCAAAGGCATCCGCCAGCGCATCTGCGCCCAGCGCGACCGAGGCCATATCGCGGCTGATGAATATCCGCGTCACGCGTCTATCGCCTGCGCGATGCGTTCGAGCGTCGCCTGGTCGATCCGCGCAATCGGCCGGCCATCGACCAGCGCATTGGGCCCGACGGCGCACAATCCCAGACAATAGACCGGCTGGAGACTTACTTGTCCGTCACGCCGGGTCGCGCCCATTGCCACGCCAAGCCGTTCTGCAGCTGCCGCTTCGATAGCGGCCGCGCCCCGTGCCTGGCAGCTTTCGGCTCTGCACAGCTTCACCACATGGCGGGCAGGGGGGGTGCGGCGGAAATCATGGTAGAAGGTGATCACGCCATGCACATCTGCGCGTGAAAGGTTCAGTTCTCCGGCAATGGCAGGCACGACAGCATCGTCAATATAGCCCGCCTCATCCTGCAGCGCATGGAGCAGCGGTAAAAGCACGTCGCGTGTGTGCCCGTGCACACCGACCCAACCTTCCACGAAGCCTTGTGCTTCATCAACTGTCATTTCTGACGCTCCCAACACCGATTTCCTAGCGGTCCGGCCAATCGGGCGTCAATTCAAACGAAACCTGCCCTTGTTCTATAGCGCAGGTCAGGGTGAACCTCCCCGGTCCTCGCCGCCGCGCAGCCGGCCAAGGTAATCGAGGCAAGCAGCGCCGGCGCGGGAGGGATGCGAGGGCCGGGGAGGTTCAAGCGATCACTCCGTCAGGGAGAAAGTGACGGGCGTGCTCGCCTTCGCTCCGGAATGGGGGGCAATCCAGAGCTGGTAATCGCCTGCTTCCCAGCCGTGCGACATGTCGGCGCGGGTGAAGGCCAGATCTTCGGGGCGAAGTGTGAAGCGCAAGGTGCGGCTTTCGCCGGGAGCAAGCGCGACCTTCTCGAAGCCCTTGAGCTCCTGCACCGGGCGCGTGACCGAGCCCACCAGATCGCGGACATAGAGCTGTGCCACTTCCTCGCCAGCGCGCTTTCCGGTGTTGGTCACCGTGGCGCTGGCGGTAATCGATCCGCCTGCGCCCATGCTGGCGGCACTCAACGTCACCGGTGAATAGGCGAAGCTGGTATAGCTGAGGCCGTAACCGAAGCGGTAAAGCGGGTCGTTGGGGGTGTTGAGATAGCGCGAGACATATTTGGCATTGGCCGCGCCCAGTTCGATCGGGCGGCCCGTGTTCTTCATGTCGTAATGAATCGGCGCCTGCCCCACGGTGCGCGGGAAAGTCACCGGCAACTTGCCCGAAGGGTTGTAATCGCCCAGCAACACATCGGCCACCGCATGGCCGCCGGACGTGCCGGGATACCATGCATGGAGGATCGCGGGGACATGCTCGTCCGCCCAGGTGATCGAGTTCGGGCGCCCGCTCATCACCACCAGCACCACCGGCTTGCCAGTGGCGACGAGCTTTTCAAGCAGCGCCTGCTGGTTGCCGGGCAGATCGAGATCTGTGCGGCTGGCGGCTTCGCCGGTCATGTCCCACTTCTCGCCCATTACAGCGACAACGACATCGGCCTTGGCCGCCAGCGCCAGCGCTTCAGCGAAGCCGTCGGTCTTGCCGGCATCTGCGAATTCGTAGCTCGCGCCTTTGGCATAGCTGACCTTGACGCCATCGCGAGCGCGCGCCTTAAGCCCTTCCAGCACGGTGACGGGACGGGTTTGGCGGTCGCCCGCCGCGGCCCAGCTGCCGATCATGTCGGCCTTGCTGTCAGCCAGCGGCCCGACCAGCGCGATATTGCGTGCCTTGCCCACCAGCGGCAGCGTGTTGCCTTCGTTCTTGAGCAGCACCATCGATTTGCGTGCCACATCGCGGGCTGCTTCGAGGAATTCGGGCTTGTAGAGCGTGGCCTTTTCGCGCGCTTCATCGGCATAGCGATAGGGGTCTTCGAACAGGCCGAGGCGGTATTTCATTTCGAGCACGCGGCGCACGGCGGTGTCGATCTGCGCCATGTCGATCCGGCCTGCCTCGACCGATGCCTTGCCGTGTTCTAGGAACACCGCTCCCTGCAGATCCATATCGACACCGGCGTCGATGGCCTGCTCGCCCGCTTGCCCAAGGTCCTTGGCATAGCCGTGAGCGACCATTTCGTTGATCGAGGTGTAATCGGTTACGATGAAACCGTCGAAACCCCATTTGTGGCGCAGCACATCGGTGAGCAGGTATTTATTGCCGCTGGCGGGAACGCCGTCATATTCGTTGAACGAGGTCATGAATGTGGCGACGCCTGCATCCAGCGCGGCCTTGAAGGGCGGTAGATAAACGTCGCGCAAGGTGCGCTCGGAAATATCCACCGTATGATAGTCACGCCCTGCCTGCGCTGCGCCATAGGCGGCGAAGTGCTTGGCCGTGGCCAGCACGGTATCGATCGCGGCGAGATCGTCTCCCTGATAGCCGTGGACGCGCGCCACCGCGATCTTGCTGCCCAGGAAGACGTCTTCACCCGACCCTTCCGATATGCGGCCCCAGCGCGCGTCGCGCGCGATGTCGACCATGGGCGAAAAGGTCCAGTGAATGCCTTCTGCACTGGCCTCCTGTGCAGAGACACGGGCTGATTTCTCGATTGCGGCCATGTCCCAGCTGGCCGCTTCGCCCAGCGAAATCGGGAAGATCGTGCGGTGGCCGTGGATCACGTCATAGCCGAACATCAGCGGGATTTTCAGCCGCGTGCCTTCGACCGCAAGCTGCTGCAGTTCACGGGTGTATTTCGCGGTATAGGCGTTAAAAATATTGCCGACCTTCCCGGCGCGGATATCTTCCTTGTAACTGTCGCGCATCGTCGGGCCGGTGGATTCCCAGTCGCTGGTCAACAGCGTCATCTGGCCGAGCTTTTCTTCCAGCGTCATCTTGGCGATCAGCTCATTGAGAAAGGCATCCATCCGCGCATCGCGCGCCGCCCAGGCAGGCTCGGCTGCAGGCTCGGCAACCGTAGTCGCCGTTGTTGCCGGACGGGCAGCGGTCTGGGCGTTCGCCGTCGAGCAGGCGGCCAGCGCCAATGCGCTGGCGCAGGCGAGAACGGTGCTGTGCAGACGGCGCATGTTAATCCTCCCAATCGAAACACTTATCTGTTTTTGGCCGCGACAAAACCAGCCGGAATCGCCTGCGTCCGAGATATCTATACAACGATGATGAAACCGGTTACAACCCTCGTCGTCAATTGTCGAATCGGCGCGTTTGCGACTGCCGCAAACCGCCAGAAGCGGCCAAAAAAGGTCGCGATAATGGGGAGGAAATGATGACTTCACACCGTCGGACTGCCACGAATCCTGCTCGTACCGCCCGCAAGCTGGCGGTCGCGCTGGCAACGGGCACCTGCGCATTTGCGCTGACCGTGCCGTTTGCCCCGGCGCTGATGGCGCAGGACAGCACCGGATCGCTGCGCGGCACGATCACCGGTACCGGCGGCGAAGCAAGCGTTACGGTGGTTGAAGTTGCAACCGGCATCAGTCGGACTGTCACTACCGGCGCTGACGGAAGCTATAATTTCGCATCGCTTCGTCCGGGCGTTTACCGCCTCGAAGTGACAGCGCCCAACGGCACGCGCCAGACCGACGAGTTCACTCTGCAGGTGGCGCAGAATGCCGTGCTCGATTTCGACCTGTCAGAAACCGGTGCTGCTGACACGGCCGATGCAGGTGAGGCGACTGACGACAATCTGATCATCGTTACCGGTGGCCGCATTCGCACCGTGCAAGGCGGTGAAGTCGGTGCCAGCGTCTCGCAGGAGCAGATCAAATCGCTTCCGCAGACCGACCGCAACTTCCTCTCCTTCGCCGCGCTGGCGCCGGGTGTGGTCTATAATGACGGTGAATCCGACAAGGGCATCCAGTCCGGCGCGGCGACGCGTAGCCAGGTCAATGTGTTCATCGATGGTGTGAGCCTGAAGAACAAGCTGCGCGAAGGCGGCGTTGCCGGCCAGCAGAACAGCCGCGGCAACCCCTTCGGCCAGCTGGCGGTGCAGGAGTTCCGCGTCCTCACGCAGAACTACAAGGCCGAATACGAACAGGCAGGGTCGGCGATCATCACCGCGGTGACCAAGTCGGGCACCAACGAATTCCACGGCGAGATGTTCGGCCAGTACACCGACAAGAGCCTGTCCGAAAAGGATGCGATCAACGAGCGCCGGGATCTTCCCGAACCCGATTTCGAGCGCAAGCAATACGGCATTTCACTCGGCGGCCCGATCATCAAGGACAAGCTGTTTTTCTTTGGTGCCTACGAAGGCAATGACCAGGACCGCGCGTTCAATGTGATTGCCGGCGGCTCGCCTGAATTGCAGGCGCAATTTGAAGATGCATCGGGCCGCTCGCTGGCCGAACTTGAAGGTGCATTCGTCAGCCCCTTCCGTGGCGACTTCTTCTTCGGCAAGCTGACGCTGACCCCCGATGACCGCCAGATTTTCGACCTCTCGCTCAGCCGCCGCGATGAAAGCGATATCCAGAACTTCGGTGGCGAAACTTCATATGAAGCGGCGGAGAACAAGAAAAACCGCGTCGATTCAGCGCTGTTCAAATGGACGTATAACGCCGATGATTTCGTCAATGAGTTCAGCGCCAGCATCGTTGACTACACGTTCAATCCAACTTCGCTGAACCCTGACCTGCCGCAGTTCCAGTACATCGGCGTGATGACGTTCGGCGGCAAGGATTCGACCCGTCGCGAACAGCAGCAAAGTTATACGATCCGAGACGATTTCACCTATACCGCGCTCGACAATCACACGATCAAGCTGGGCGCGCGTGTCGAAATCCTCGACATCAATTTCGACAACCAGTCATTTGTCCAGCCGCGCTATACCTTCTTCAACGATGCCGATAACAATCTCGATTTCAGCTTCCCGGCTGAAGCGCGTCTCGGCCTTGGCAATTCGCTGATCACCGCCTCGAATACATCGCTCGGTTTCTACATCCAGGACGACTGGCAGGTGACCGACCGGCTCGAACTCAATCTTGGCCTGCGCTGGGATTATGAATCGAACGGTTTCAATAACGACTATGTGACGCCCGCTTCGGCTGCGGCAGCATTGCGCGCCTTGCCGACAACCTATTATTTCGATCCGGAGGATTACATCACCGACGGGAACGACCGCGACCCGTTCATGGGTGCGTTCGCGCCGCGGTTCGGCTTCTCTTACGATCTGAGCGGCGACAAGACGACTGTGATCTTCGGCGGTGCCGGGCGGTATTACGACCGCAATACCTTCAGCAATACGGTCGATGAAATTGCGCGTCTGCGCAATCCGGTGGGCGTGTTCCGCTTTTCCGAAGACGGATCGCCGCGAAACGGTTTGCCGACGGTGGCCTGGGACCCCAGCTATCTGACCCGTGAAGGGCTGATTGCGCTGCGTGAAACCTCGACTTCCGGCCTGCCCGAGCTGTTCGCCGTGCCCGAGAATGCCAAGCCGCCCGTGAACGACCAGTTCAGCCTCGGCATCCGCCACCGCTTCGGCGATTGGGAAGCCGCGCTTACCGGTTCATACCAGCGCGGCAAGAACGGCTACACACACCTGTTCGCCACGCGGCGCGATGGCGGCGAAGGCAATTGCTGCGATACCTCGCCGGTTATTCCTTTCGGTTACGCCAACGTGCTGATCGGTTATGACGGGCTCGATACGCGCTACAAGGCGCTCTATTTCACGCTCGACAAGCATTACACCGAACGTTCGGGCTGGGGCGTCAACCTTGCCTATACGCTGTCGAAGGGCGAGCAGAACGGCAACGATCTCTTCAGTCTCGATGGCACCGTGCCCGATTCCTACGGCTGGCGTGCGCGCCCGGGTGACGAGCGCCACCGCGTAGTCCTCTCCGGGCTGGTCGACCTGCCGTGGGATATGCGCTTCTCGACGCTGAGCACTTTTGGAAGTGGACGGGCTTATCAGGTGGTCGACGCCACCAATGGCTTCGACAATGGCCAATTGCGGATCACCTCGGCTTATCCGGACAAGACCTGCGTCGACGGCATCTTCCAGTTCTGCGAGGTCAATCTGACCTTGGCGAAGTTCTTCAAGCTCGACGAGGACAAGGAAATCGAACTGGCGGTCGACCTTCTCAACGCTTTCGATAACACCAATTATTCGGGTTTTGACGGCTTCTTCAACGCCACCGACCCGCTCGATCCGGCAATTGAAGGCAACAGCATCCTCACGTTGCCACGCCGGGTGCAGTTCCGCGCAGCTTTCCGTTTCTGAGGCAGGCGGCACGGACAGATCTCCCTGCGGGAGTCGGACTTCGGTCCGATCCTTCGGGTCGCGCGCGGCGGGGGAAACCCCGCCGCGCATCCGCTTGTCAAACGCGCTATCTGGACTGTCGATGACTTTGCCTAAATCGCTTGCCTTGCCTGTCGCCGCATTGTTCGCAGCGTCGTGCTCCCCGCTGGCGCCTTCGCCCGCAGCCCCTGTCGCCACTGCTCAGGAGGCCTTCTCCGAAGACCTCACCCGGCGAACCTTCCGCTATTTCTGGGAAACCACCGATACCGAACGCTGCCTCGCGCCCGATCGCTGGCCGACGCGCACCTTCTCCTCCATCGCGGCGACCGGCTTTGCATTGACCGCATACGGCATCGGGGCGGAGCGAGGCTATGTCACCCGCGCCGAAGCGGCACAGCGGACGCGCGATTGCCTGGCCTTCTACTGGAACGCGCCGCAAGGTCCCGATGCGCAGGGCACAACCGGCTACAAGGGCTTCTTCTATCACTTCCTCAAATATGAGGATGGCACACGCTACGGGCAGGTCGAGCTCTCGACCGTGGATTCAACGCTGTTCCTTGGCGGTGCGCTGTTTGCGCAAAGCTATTTTGATCGCAGCGATCCCGTCGAAGCCGAAATCCGCGATCTGGCCGAAAAGATCTATCGCCGCGTCGAATGGGATTGGGCGCAACGCAACACTACCGGCACGCAAGCAAGCAATCTCGCCAATTCGCATGGCATTACCATGGGCTGGTATCCCGAGAAGGGATGGGAAAAGCAGGACTGGGTCGGGTATAATGAAGGCATGCTGGTCTATGTGCTGGCGCTCGCTTCGCCCACACACCCGGTCGGCAAGGACGCATGGGACCATGGCTGGGCAAAGAAGCTCGATAATGACTGGGGCAGCTATTATGGCTACCAGCACCTCCAGTTCGAGCCGCTGTTCGGCCACCAGTACAGCCACGTCTGGATCGACTTCCGCGGCATCCAGGACGCCTTTATGCGCGGCAAAGGAAGCGATTACTTCCAGAACAGCCGCCTCGCGACACTGAGCCAGCGCGCCTATGGCGCGGATAATCCAAACGGTTGGACGGATTACAGTGCCGATATCTGGGGCTGGACCGCGTCGGACGGGCCGGCGGGCTCTCAAGGGCAGTATTCGGTCAATGGCAAGCCACGCAATTTCATGACTTATTCGGCACGCGGGGTCAGCGCGATCCGCGTAGTCGATGACGGGACCATCGTGCCCACCGCTGCTGGCGGATCGGTGCCGTTCGCGCCCGAAATCACCATCCCCGCATTGATGGCGATGAAGGACAGATATGGCGAGCGGCTCTACACTGCCTATGGCTTCAAGGACGCGTTCAATCCCAGTTTCACCTTCACCGAAGCGGGATCGACCAGCGGCGACGTGGACCCGGTCAAAGGCTGGGTGGCCAAGGATCATCTCGGCATCGATCAGGGGCCGATCCTGGCGATGATGGAAAACCATCGTAGCGGACTGGTGTGGAATACCATGCGCCGGAACCCGCATATCCGCCGTGGTCTGGAACGGATCGGCTTCACCGGTGGCTGGCTGGAACAGCCTGCCGAATAATCTGCCCTAGCGGGGCGCCAGTTCGAGTTCGGCGATCACCGGATAATGGTCTGACGGCAAGCGGCCTTCCCAATGCTGCGTCAGCGTGGCGTGGCGCTGCACGGTGATTCCGTCGGAAACGAGGATATGGTCGATCGGCTCCGCATCGGCGGCATCGATCCTGAACCCATTGAAGGTGCCGGGCGGGCCGTAGGGCGGGGCGAGACTGATGGCCTTCGCCAGCCGCAACCCGCTCTCAACATGATTGGCGAGCAATGCCAGCGGCGGGCTGGACGGTGTCGAATTGAAATCGCCCAACACGATTGCAGGCACACCTGCAAAGCGCGGCTCCTTCGCCCATTGGGCGATCAGCTTGGCACTCTCGAGCTTGGCTTGCGCGCCGACATGGTCGAAATGGGTGTTCAGCACGCGCAGCCGGCGTCCGCTGGTCTTGTCGCGCAGCAACACCCAACTGGCCACGCGCGGATAGGCTGCGTCCCAGGCCTTGCCCGGAACGTTGGGAGTGGGGGAGAGCCAGAAAGTGCCCGACTCCAACATGTCGAAACGCTCGCGTCGCCAGCCGACAGGGGAGAATTCACCCGCTTCCATCCCGTCGTCGCGCGCTACGCCTGCAAAGGCGAAGTCCGGAAGCGCCGCTTCGAGATCGCGTTTCTGGTGCAGCAGCACTTCCTGCATGCCGATAAGGTCGGGAGCTTCGTGGCGGATGACTTCTGCCGCCATCACCTTGCGATAGGGCCAGGCGTTTGGCCCGTCCGATGCGAGATCGAGCCGGATGTTGAAGGTCATAGCCTCGACCTGCATCGCTTCGCCTGATGCACGCGGCAGCGTGGCGCAAGCGGCGATCAGTGTGGCCAGGAGCAGGGCGAGAATGCTGCGGATCATCGTCTATCCGATAAGCCCGGCAGTCGATCCGCGTATCGCAAGCGTAGGGGCAATGGTCATGCCTGTATCTTCGCCCGCCGGTTCGCCCTTGAGCAGCCGCAGCAGCATCAGTGCAGCGGCAGAGCCGACGCGGGTGATATTCGAATGCACCGTTGTCAGCTGGGGGGAGACATAGCGGGCGAGCGGGATATCGTCGAAACCGGCGATCAGCACGTCCTGCCCTACCTTCACGCCAGCCTCGCGCAGTTCGGTCATCAGGTCGATGGCCATCATGTCATTACCTGCGAAGACTGCATCATAGGCGAAATCGCCGTTCAGCAGCATGCGTGCGGCGCTCCGCCCGGCGTCCTCGCGGAAATCGCCCGGCAGGATGATCGGATCGGTCACCTGCAATTTCTCGCGCAGTACATCGCGGTAGCCGCGCATGCGCTCGCTCGCATCGCGGTTGCTGGTCGGGCCGGAAATGTGGACGATCTTGCGTGCCCCGCGTTCCACCAGATGCTCGGTCACCAGACGCGCGCCGGCATAATTGTCGACCGTGACATAAGGTGTTCCAGCCGTCTTGGGCCTTGCATTGAGCAGGACCGTGGGGATCTGCATATTCGCCGAATCCTCGATCGTTTCGGCGCGTGAATTGGGCGGCATCACCAGCAACCCGTCAACCCGCCCGCGCATCGACTTGATCGCCAGAACGGTCTCTTCCGGGCTGCCGTGCATATTGCCGAGAAGCAGGTGTTTGCCTGCGCCATGCACCGCCATGTCGATGCCGCGGATCATCTCGGAGAAGAACTCGCCGAACAGATCGGGCAGGATCACGCCGATGGTATCGGTGGTGCGTTTCGTCAGGCTGCGGGCGCCGCTATGCGGAACGTAATTGAGCCTGTTGGCCGCTTCTTCGATCTTGCGCCGCGTTTCGGGCGTGACGATCGAAAGGCCGTTCATGGCACGCGAAGCGGTTGCCACCGAAACGCCTGCCGCCTTCGCGACTTCCCTGATCGTTACCATGTGCCCGCCATGCCAGCGTTGTAATGAAAACGGTTAACAATGCCACCATTTCCGCTGCGAATTAGCCTTTCGGCATGGTCGCCAGCAGAAGGCAGGCGAGTGCGCAGAAACAGGCCAGCGCGAGGAACAGCCCGTTGAAGCCGAAAACCGGCACAAGTGCCAGCGTGAGCCAGGGCATAATCAGCGATGGCAAGGTATTGGTGAGGTTGAACAGGCCGAGATCGCGCCCCCGTGTGGCAGGGCGCGGCAGCACCCGCAGAGTCTGGCTCGAATGGAGCGCGAGGAAAATTCCCGCCATCACTCCGAAGATCATGTAACCGATAATGCCTTCGGTGGGCGTCGTCGCGGTTGAGAGCACCAACATGCCGCAGGCCGCACCTCCCGCCAGCACAACCAGCGGCAGGATCGGATGGCGGTTGCGATCGGACCAGCGCCCGACAAGGAATGCCAGCGGGACAGAGGTGAACAGGACTGCGGTAAACAGCCGCGCGGTGAAGCTGTCGGTCAGCGTATCGTCGAGGCTGGTCATCCACAGCAGCAGGAATGCGAACAGCGCCGCTTCGCCGATCTGCACCAGCAGACGTGCCAGCCACATTCGCCGCACCGCCCGTCCGGCCTTGATTGCCACCCCGCCATCGGGCGCGATGTCATCCTGCTCTGCCTGCATCAGTTGCGGCATCGCAGCCGGTCTGCCGACCAGCAGCACTGGCAGCACCATCGCCGCCGAGATGCCCGCCACCAGCACCAGCCGCACATCGGGGCCAGCGACGCCGGGCATGGTGATGAGCGCCCCCACCAGCGCCCCGCAAGCGGGAGAGAAGGCCAGCAGCCCGCCCAGCGTGCCCTTCTGGTTGTCGGGCACGAAATCGCCCGCCAGCGCCAGCAGCGGGTTGAGCATCATGTTGAGCGCCACCTGCCACACCACGATCATTGCCAGCAGCAGTTCCACAGTGTCGGCACGGCGCATCGATACGAGCAGCAGGCTCGACAGGATGAGGCCGGCAAGGATCCATCGCTTGCGATTGCCCGTGCGGTCGCTCAGCCAGCCGAACACTATGCTGGAAACGCTCGCCGAAACCGCCCCGGCAAAGGCGCAATAGGAGAGGATGCGGATGCTTTCGTCACCCCAGATGGCCGTCACATGGACCGGCAGCAGCAGCGTCAGGAAGGGGGCATAGGTGGCCGATCCGCCAGCTGCGGCGAGGGCATAGAGCGCGAGGAAACGGTTCGACTGGCGCGGGCTGTGATCCGCTTCGAGACTGGCCTTGTCCATGCAGGCGAAGCTCTAGATGCAGCCGCGCCCGCTTGGCAACAGCACTGTGCGCGGTACCGGATCAGATCGCGAATTCGAGGCGATAGCCCTGTGCGTAATGCAATGTCATGGCGGTGACGGGGGCCTGCTCGAACCAGGTCGTGCGCTCCATCGTGAACAAGGGCGCTCCACGCTCGACCAGCAGCATCTCGGCAAGGCGCGGGTCAGCGATACTGGCGGAGAAGGCCACTTCGCCGCGCGAGAAGGGGACCATCCGCAGCAGCCACTCATTCGCGCTCAATTCGCCGAAATCGGCATGCTCGAATTCGGGCACGGTGCCAAGGTTCACCCAGCGCCGCTCGAAGGCGAAGGGGGCGCCATCGGCGGTGTGGAGCGTTTCGAGATAGGCGGCGCGCTCACCCGCGGCCATGCCCAGCCGGGCCGCGATGCCGGCCGGCGGTGCGCTCAATTCGCGCTGCATGATGCGACTGGCATAGGCTTTGCCCGTGTCTTCGACTTCTTCGCGGATGATCGGGATGCGCAATTGCACCTGCGGCACCGGCAGCGGGCGAACCCGCGTGCCGCCCTTGCGCTTGCGCTCGACAATGCCTTCCTCGGCCAGCGCCTGCAAAGCGCGGTTCACGGTGGTGCGCGAACAGCCATATTCCTGCGCGAAATCGGCCTCGCCCGGGATCAGTTCGCCCAGCTGCCATTCGCTCGCCACGATCCGGGCGCGGATCGCCTCGCGGATGGAGTGATGGGTGGCGGAGTTCACAGCGCCTGCGCGAGCTGTTTCATCGCGGCTGCAAAGCGGGCGCGGATCGCTGCAGCGCGAATATGCTCGCCATCCCGCACGATATGGCGCCCGGCGGACCAGACATGGTCGACAGCCCTCTGCTCCGCACCGAAAATCCATCCGTCGATCCGCTGGTCGGGCTGCGGCCAGTCGAGGAACGGCACATCGTCGCGCAGGGCCACAAGGTCGGCAAACATGCCGGGCGCAATTGCCCCTGCCTTGCGCCCGATTGCCTGCGCCCCGCCGCGTGCGGCTCTTTCATAGAGATTGCGGCCATTCGAACGGACATCATCACTGGTCAGCACCGCACGCTGGCGATGCGCGAGCCGCTGCGAGACTTCGAGCATGCGCAATTCTTCGGACACCGACAGGCGTATATTCGAATCCGAACCGATCCCGATGCGCCCCTCTTGGGAGAGATAGTCGCGCGCGGGGAAGATACCGTCGCCAAGGTTCGCTTCGGTGGTGGGGCACAATCCCGCCACCGCACCCGATGCGGCGAGGCCCGCCACTTCGCCTTCATCGAGATGCGTCGCGTGGATCAGGCACCAGCGGGTGTCGACGGGGCAATTGTCGAGCAGCCAGCGCACCGGCCGCGCATGGAGATGGGCTTCGACTTCCTCCACTTCCTTGACCTGTTCGGCAGCGTGGATGTGGATCGGGCCGTCGGGGCACAGCGCCATGCAGGCGTCCAGTCCGGCGCGGTCGACTGCGCGCAGCGAATGCGGGGCCACGCCCAGCCGGTAATCGGCGGGCATGGCGGCGGTGCGGTCTGCGATCCGCGTATGGAGCGCCTCGAATTCCGCCACATCGCAGCCGAACCGCAATTGCCCGGTTTTGAGCGCGCGCCCGTCGAGCCCGCCATAGGTATAGAGCACCGGCAGCAAGGTCAGGCCGATGCCGGTTTCGCTGCTCGCCGCCATGATGCGATGCGCGGTTTCAGCCACGTCTGCATAATGCGCGCCGCCCGGCTGGTGGTGGAGATAATGGAATTCTGCCGAAGCGGTATAGCCGGCCTCGGCCATTTCCAGCTGCACCAGCGCGGCAATCGCTTCGATATGCTCGGGCGTCAGCACTTCGAGGAAGCGGTACATTACCTGCCGCCAGGTCCAAAAATCATCAGCCCCGCTGGGCCCACGGCTTTCGGCGAGCCCCGCCATGGCGCGCTGGAAGCTGTGCGTGTGGACATTGGCCATCCCCGGCAACAGCGTGCCGACTGCACTGGCAGCGTCAAAACCGCGCCCGGATACCTCGGCAATGGTGCCGTCCGCATCGATATGGACCACACCATTGGCGACCCAGCCCGCCGGAGTGAGGATGTTGCGCGCCGAGATTGTGCTGGTCATTTCCGGTTGCACCTTCGAAATATT
This sequence comes from uncultured Qipengyuania sp., assembly GCA_965650395.1. Taxonomy (GTDB): domain Bacteria; phylum Pseudomonadota; class Alphaproteobacteria; order Sphingomonadales; family Sphingomonadaceae; genus Qipengyuania. The sequence goes on from CBFGON010000002.1 coordinate 42,923, forward strand.
ATGTGCATACATAATCACGGAAAGAGGAACAGCGCAAGCCCATGAGCGATTCTGCCGGCGATCACATCTACAGCGGTTGCATGGTGGCCACGATGGTCGCCGGTGCCCCTTACGGGCTGGTCGAGGACGGTGCGATTGCGGTGCAGGGCGGGCGTATCGCCTGGGTCGGGCCACGGGGCGATCTGCCACGCGAATACGCCAGGCTGCGCGGCACCGATCTCGGCGGCGCGCTGGTCACACCCGCCCTTATCGATTGCCACACGCATCTGGTATTCGGCGGCGACCGCTCCCGCGAATTCGCGCTGCGGCTCGAAGGTGCGAGCTATGAAGAAATCGCGCGCGCAGGCGGCGGTATCCGCTCCACCGTCGGCCATACACGCACTGCTGACGAAGGCGCGCTGCTGCAGGCAGCACTGCGGCGTGTCGATGATCTGATGGCCGATGGCGTGGCGGTGATCGAAATCAAATCGGGCTATGGCCTGACAATCGAACACGAAATGCGCATGCTGCGCGTCGCTCGCACCATCGAACAGCACCGCCCGGTCAGGATCGTCACCAGCTGGCTGGCCGCGCATGCGCTGCCGCCCGAATATGCCGACCGTGCCGATGCCTATATCGATGAAGTGGCGATCCCGGGCCTTGCTGCGGCACATGGTGCCGGGCTGGTCGATGCGGTTGACGGCTTTTGCGAGAATATTGGCTTCACGCCTGCGCAGATCCGCCGCCTGTTCGATGCCGCGCAGGCGCTGGGTATTCCGGTCAAGCTCCATGCCGAACAGTTGAGCGACCTCAAGGGCGCAGTGCTCGCTGCCGAGTTTGGCGGGCTGTCAGCCGACCATCTGGAATATCTCGCCACTCAGGACGTGCCGCGTCTCGCTGAAAGCGGGACGGTGGCCGTGCTGCTGCCGGGGGCTTTCTACGCCTTGCGCGAAACGCAATTGCCGCCGATCGACGCCTTGCGCGAACATGGCGTGGCGATGGCGGTGGCAAGCGATTGCAACCCGGGCTCATCGCCGCTGTCTTCGCTGCGGCTGGCGATGAATATGGCGTGCACCCTGTTCCGCCTCACTCCGGAAGAAGCGCTGGCAGGGGCTACTCGCCATGCGGCAACGGCGCTGGGGCTGGGCGATCTATACGGCACCATTGCACCCGGGATGCGCGCCGATCTTGCGGTGTGGGACGCACCGCATCCCGATTTTCTTTCTTACTGGATTGGCGGCCACCTGCTGCGCGGACGCCTTGTCGCAGGAATTTATCACAATGCATGATCTGTCACCCGGCACGCTGGGCCTTGCCGAACTTGAGACGCTCTATCGTTCGGACGCGCCCTTCCGGATAGACAATGCGGCGATGGCAGCGGTCGCCCAATCGGCAGCGCGGCTGGGGGCCGCAGTGGCGACAGGCGATGCCATCTACGGCGTCAACACCGGCTTCGGCAAACTCGCCAGCGTGCGGATAGACGCGGATGATCTGGGCACGCTCCAGCGCAATCTCGTGCTGTCGCACAGCGCGGGCTTCGGCGAACCGCTGGCCCCCGAAATCGTGCGTTTCATCATTGCGCTCAAATGTCTTTCGCTGGGGCGCGGTGCCTCGGGTGTCCGTCCGGTTGTGGTTGAACGATTGCAGCAGCTGGTCGAGGCCGGAATTACGCCGGTTGTCCCTGAAAAGGGTTCGGTCGGTGCATCGGGCGATCTTGCGCCGCTGGCACATGTCGCGGCCACACTGATTGGCGAAGGCGACGCTTTCTATCACGGCGAGCGCATGGCAGCGGGTGCGGCGCTGCAGCGCGCCGGGCTGGAACCGCTGGTGCTGGAGGCCAAGGAAGGCCTTGCGCTGCTCAATGGCACGCAGGTTTCGTCCGGGCTGGCGCTGGCCGCATTGTTCGATAGCTGGCGGCTGGCGATCAATTCGCTTGTCACCACCGCCTTGTCGCTCGATGCGGCAATGGGATCGACTGCGCCCTTCCGCGAGGAAATCCACACGCTGCGCGGCCATCGCGGGCAGATTGCTTCGGCGCGGATCGTGCGCGAACTGCTGGCCGGGTCGCAGATCCGCGAAAGCCACCGCGAAGACGATATGCGCGTGCAGGACCCCTATTGCCTGCGCTGCGCACCGCAGGTGATCGGCGCCTGTCTCGACCAGCTTGTCCATGCTGGCGAAGTGCTGCGTATCGAAGCCAATGCCGCGACCGACAACCCGCTGGTGATGAGCGACGGGGCCATCGTATCGGGCGGCAATTTCCATGCCGAACCGGTCGGCATGGCCGCTGACGGGATAGCGATTGCGCTGTCCGAGATTGGCGCCATTGCCCAGCGGCGGATCGCGCTGCTGGTCGATCCCGCGCTCAGTTTCGGCCTGCCTGCCTTCCTCGCTCCGCATCCCGGCTTGCAATCGGGCCTGATGATCGCCGAAGTCACCAGCGCGGCACTGATGAGCGAGAACAAGGCGCTGGCCAATCCGCGGGTGGTGGATTCCACGCCGACTTCGGCCAATCAGGAAGACCATGTCTCGATGGCATGTCACGGCGCGCGGCGTTTGCACGAGATGAACGCCAATCTGGCCGCGATCCTGGGCATCGAGGCGATGACTGCGGCGCAGGGCATTGAATGCCGCGCCCCGCTGGCCACCAGCGCCACGCTGCAAGCGGCAATGGTACGCATCCGTGCAGCCTCGCCCGCCTTGACCGAAGATCGCCTGATGGAACCCGACATTACCGCGATGGCCGCGCTGGTCGGCAGCAGTGTTCTGGCCGACGGTATCGGGTCTGCGACTACTGGCGTGCTGGAAGCGTGAACCCGGTAACAATCATCCATGGCGATGGGCCGATTGTGCTGGCGCAGCCGCATTCGGGCACCTGGTTGCCCGATGAAATTGCGGCCATGCTGCAAACCCACGCGCGCGCACTGCACGATACGGATTGGCGCATCCCGGAACTGTATGAAGGGCTGGTGCCCGATGCCACGGTGATCCGCGCCAATTTCAGCCGCTATGTCATCGACGCCAATCGGCCGCCGGACAATGCATCGCTTTACCCGGGGCAGAACACCACCGGACTGGTGCCGCTGGTCGATTTCGACGGCAAGCCGATCTGGCGCGAAGAGCCGCACGAGGACGAGATCGCGCGCCGCCTGGCGCTGTATCACGCACCCTACCATGCCGCGCTGGAACAGGCGCTTGAACGGGCAGGGGCGCGTCACGGCTTCGCCATTCTTTACGATTGCCATTCGATCCGTTCGCGGGTGCCGTTCCTGTTCGACGGGCAATTGCCCGATCTCAACATCGGCACCAATTCGGGCGCGTCCTGCGCGCCGGAGCTGGAACGCGCGGTGGTGCAGGCCTGCGAAGCGGCGGAAGGCTTTACCTCGGTCCTCAACGGCCGTTTCAAGGGCGGCTGGACCACGCGCCATTACGGCGATCCGGCCAGGGGCATCCACGCAGTGCAGATGGAAATCGCCCAGCGTGCCTATCTCAGCGCCGAAGCGCTGCCTTACGAATTTTCCCCCACCAAGAGCGCCGCATTGCGTGCGGTGCTGGCGCAGGTCCTTGACGGACTTGGCCGGGCAATTGGAGATATTGCATGACCGACACCATCCGCAACGCTCGCGAGGTCAAGAGCCCGACCGGCCCCGAACTCAACTGCCTCAGCTGGCAGACCGAAGCGCCGTTCCGCATGATCCAGAACAATCTCGACCGGGAAGTGGCCGAGAACCCTGACGAGCTGGTGGTCTATGGCGGCATCGGCAAGGCGGCGCGTAGCTGGGGCGATTTCGACCGCATCCTCTCCAGCCTCAAGACCTTGTCCGATGACGAGACGCTGCTGGTGCAATCGGGCAAGCCGGTGGGCGTGTTCCGCACCCATGCCGATGCGCCGCGCGTGCTGATCGCCAATTCCAACCTCGTGCCGCATTGGGCGAATTGGGATCACTTCAGCGAGCTCGATAAGAAGGGCCTGATGATGTACGGCCAGATGACCGCCGGCTCATGGATCTACATCGGCACGCAGGGCATCGTGCAGGGCACTTACGAGACTTTCGTCGAAGCCGGGCGCAAGCATTATGGCGGCGATCTCAAGGGCAAATGGATCCTCACCGGCGGGCTTGGCGGCATGGGCGGGGCGCAGCCGCTCGCCGCAGTAATGGCCGGTGCCTGCTGTCTCGCGGTCGAATGCAATCCCGAAAGCATCGATTTCCGCCTGCGCACCCGCTATTTGGACGCAAAGGCTGAAACCCTGGAGGAAGCGCTGGCGCTAATCCAACAATGGACCGCTGCCGGTGAAGCCAAATCGGTCGGCCTGCTGGGCAATGCTGCGGATGTGTTTCCTGAACTTGTACGGCGCGGCGTGCGCCCCGATATCGTCACCGACCAGACCAGCGCGCATGACCCGGTCAACGGCTACCTGCCCCTCGGCTGGACAATGGCCGAATGGCGCGAAAAGCGCGAAAGCGATCCCAAGGCGGTCGAAAAGGCCGCGCGCGCCTCGATGCGCAAGCAGGTCGAAGCCATGCTCGCCTTTTGGGATGCTGGCATTCCCACGCTCGATTACGGCAACAACATCCGTCAGGTCGCGCTCGACGAAGGGCTGGAGAACGCCTTTGCCTTCCCCGGCTTCGTGCCAGCCTACATCCGACCGCTGTTCTGCCGCGGTATCGGCCCGTTCCGCTGGGCCGCGCTGTCGGGCGATCCGGAGGATATCTACAAGACCGATGCCAAGGTAAAGGAACTGCTGCCCGACAATCATCATCTGCACAACTGGCTCGATATGGCGCGCGACCGCATCGCCTTTCAGGGCCTGCCGGCGAGGATCTGCTGGGTTGGTCTGGGAGATCGTCATCGCCTCGGCCTCGCCTTCAACGAGATGGTTGCCAGCGGCGAGTTGAAAGCCCCGGTGGTGATCGGTCGCGACCATCTCGACAGCGGATCGGTCGCCAGCCCCAATCGTGAAACCGAAGCGATGCAGGACGGATCGGATGCGGTCAGCGACTGGCCGCTGCTCAACGCGCTGCTCAATACTGCTTCGGGGGCGACCTGGGTCAGCCTGCACCACGGCGGCGGCGTGGGCATGGGCTTCAGCCAGCACGCTGGCATGGTGATCGTTGCCGACGGAACTGAGGATGCTGCGCGGCGGCTGGAACGCGTTTTGTGGAACGATCCCGCCACCGGCGTCATGCGCCACGCCGATGCAGGGTATGACATCGCGCAGGACTGTGCACGCGAGAAGGGGCTCAACCTGCCGGGCATCTTGAACCGCTAGAAATCGGGTCTGCTGCAGAGCTGCATCTATAGACCCGCTAGACTGCTATTGACTGCCTTCTTCGGGCAGTTTCATCACATAGTCGGTCATCGCGTCGATTTCCTCGGGCGTCAGCAGCCCTTCCCACGGCGGCATGCCAGGGGAGAGGCCGACCGATTCACCGCCACTGACAAGCACCTTGTGGACATGGGCCCGACTGCGTGCCTTGAATGCGGGTGTGTGGAAGTTGGTCGGCGCGGCGCCCAGTTGTTCCCTGAGTATCTGAGCGTCGGGCCCATCGCCGTGACCCGTTTCGCCGTGGCATCGGGCGCAATTGGTCACAAATGACTGTTTGAGCGCTGCGACGTCCACTTTTTCGGGCCCCGCGGCGGCACCTGCAGATACCGCGCCCTTGCCGGCAGAACTCAGCGCCGCCCCGCCAGCGGCCGGGACAAGTTCGACAATTTCGCCATTAGGTGTCGAGGCCGAACCCATTATCGTTATCAGAATGCGGCCATCGGGAGTTTCTAGCAGCGAAGTGAAGCCGCGCTGTGCATATTGGTCTGCCTGTCCAAGGGTTTCGACCTTGCCGGTTTCACCGGGTACGGCCGGCATGGCCCAGAACTTGCCTGAATAATTGTCGCCGAACAGATATTTGCCTTTCAGAGACGGCCAGCGATCGCCGCGATAGATGATACCGCCGATGACCGAACGGTCGTAAGCAGTGTGACGATATGTATATACCGGCCCGTGCTGTTGTCCCATTACCGGATCAGGCATTTCTATTCCGGGCTGGCGCTCGCGGCCCTCGATGAAGGGAAACTGGTAGTTTCCGCCCTTTCTGATCAGATTGACCTCCTCCCACACGGTCGATCCCACGTCGCCCGCCCATATATCTCCGGTCTGCCGGTCGATAGTGAAACGGAAGGGGTTGCGCAGCCCCAGTGCGTAATATTCGCCTATGGCACCTGGCCGGTTCGCAAATGGATTATCCCGCGGGATGAAATAGCCCTGCGTCCGGCCGTTCTCCGGCTGCTTGGCGATCGGAGCGGACACAGATCCGCCTTGCTGCAGAACGTCGATACGCAGGATCCCTGCCACCATCGACCGGTCAACGGACTGCTTGTATTCCGGCAGACTCATTTCACCGATCGACAGGTATAGGAAACCGTCGGCGCCAACCTCTACATGCCCGGCATTGTGATACTGCGTGGCTGGGCGGTCGAGTGCAATCAGGTTTGATTGCGATGCAAGGCGTGCCGCCGGATCGGGCTGAGCAATGTCGAAACGGGCAAGATAATTGGTCTGCTTTTGCGCAGTCCAGCTGGTAAAATAGATGTAGACATAGGGCCGTTCGCCCTGCGCATATTCGGGATCGAAATCAAAGCCGAGCGCGCCATTCTCCAGATTGACCTCGCCGACCTGCTCCGAGAAATCGAGCAGCAGTTCCTTGGTACCATTGTCGGGATAGCCCATGCGATAGAGCTTTCCCGCACGTTCCAGCACCAGCATGCTGTCAGGTCGGCCCGGCTCCATCCGGATCATGATCGGCTGGAGCAACTGGGTCTTGGTATTCGCCGGGACCGTAATCCAGTCGCCTTCCACCGAGACATTCTGCCGAATCCGAAAATCGGCAATGGCATCGCGGAAATCCTGACTTACTACATAGAGCATTGCAGCAACCAGTGGAGCAATCGTCAGCAGTACAGCCAGCCACGCCAAAGGCTTCTTGAGCAGCCCGAACATGGCCACAACCACCTGCTGGAGCCGCGATACGAAGGATCTGCCCCCGTCACCCTTGCTGAATGACGCATAGCCAAGCCAGAACAGCAGCAGTCCGGCAATGAATGCGCCCACAAGCATTTGGTGAGGAAACACATTACTGCTCATCAGGAACAGATAGAGCGACCCGAAACCCCATGCAGCACCCCAGCCATAACACTGGATTGCCGTTCGCCGCGCAGTTGAGAACAAACTCGTCGGATTGCGCCAGGCGATCAGCGCAAAGACAATCAGGCTAGCGACCAGGACATAGGTTCCTGCGGTGAGAATCAACTCGCCCGTCACGCCAACCGAAGGCAGGGGCAGCAGAAGGCGGATCAGCCTGTGCGTATAGTCCGTTGCCGCTGCTCCAATGGCAATTGCCAATGCGACAATGCCCAATCCGAGTGCTACCGACCAGAAACGTTGCATTGCTTCCCCATACCCCGCTGACTATGCCACGCGCGCAAATGACCGGCTCTCCATTTGCCGGTTTTCAGACAGTTGCCTTGAATATCGTTACCAACGATGCACACAAGCCGTAGTATCCACATTTCGGTAGAGAAAACGAACACCAGCCGATGCTTCAAATCACTACATTCCGAGCCACCTGCATCAGTCTTGCGGGCGCCAGCCTTGCCGCATGGTCCTTTCCGCTGGCGGCGCAAGCTGGCGGGCAACCGCCGGTTGAGGAGGCTCAACCCCCGATAATCGTGACGGCCACGCTCGACGATCCGCTGGCCGACGGAGTTGGCGGTGCATATTCGCTCGACGCTGAAGAAGCCAACGCGCTCAATCCGGTCAGCCTGCTGCAAACGCTCGAGAGCCTGCCAGGTGTCGTCGCATTCGAAAAGGGTGGGGCAGGAGCAGGCAGCTATCTCTCTGTTCGCGGTGGCGAGCCCAATTTTGCGCTAGTCACCATCAACGGCGTAAGGGTGAATGACCCGCTACAATCTTCAGGTGGAGGGTTCGACTTTTCGCTGCTGTCGCCAGCCGATGTCGCCAGTATCAACGTGCTCACCGGTCCCACCTCGACCGTTTACGGGGCCGACGCGCTCTCGGGAATCGTGGCGATCGAACTGGGGCTGGGTGACGGACGAAATGGCCCGAGAGCAAGGGCCGGCTACGGAAGCGACGATCGATATGAGTTGGGAGCCAGCTATTCCGCAGCGGGATTCTGGATCGGTGCAAGCCAGGGTGATACCGGCGCGTGGATGGAGGGCTCGACAGCGCGCCGAAGGACGGCCGCGCTGGCCGCAAGCCCGCGCATTGGCGATGCGATTGCCATCGATCTGTTTGCCATGGCCAGCGACAGTGACAGTAACGGATACCCTGAAGACAGTGGCGGCCCGCATTTCGCTGCAACCGATGCACAGGAATCCCGTAAGCGCGAATTACGTGTGGTTGGCGCAACGCTTTCTGCATCCCTGTCGCAAGGTCTGACGGCGCAGGTGCGCGCCAGCTGGACGCGTAGTGATCTGCAATCTGATTCTCCCGGAATTGCGCCGGGTGCTCTCGATGGCGTTCCGCCTATCAGCAGTGACAGCCGGTTCGAACGTTTTGAATTGGCCACTGCAGCGTCGATTGCGCTTTCATCTGCAGCCGAAGCGACATTGGGCGCAAATTTGGTGCGCGAGGATGGGACCAGCACCGGTGTTCTCGATTTCGGTTTTCCGATCCCGACGGACTACACTCTTGAACGTTCCATGCCCGGACTGTTCGTTACGGCGCGGTTGGGCGACAGGCAGTCGCCTTCGATCGAGGCAGGCCTGCGCGTCGACTGGCCCGAGCATGGCAGTGATGGCAGGCAGGCGCGCTGGAGCCCGCGTATCGGCGCACGCTATCCGCTCGGCCATAGTGGCATCGCCTTGCTGGCAAGCTATGCGCGCTGCTTCAAGCAGCCCAGCATGTTCGCGCTGGGCTTTCCCTTGCTTGCCACCCCGGCGCTGAGG
>CBFGON010000003.1:0-50271 GCA_965650395.1 uncultured Qipengyuania sp.
GCAGCCACATGCCGATATCGCTCCACTGTGGCGGGCCCATGTATTTTGGCGTATGGACCAGCATCAGCACGGGCGCGCCGAAGGCCTGGAAATTGCGCGCGAACCACATCAGCCGCGATGCCTTGTCCTCGCGCGGGATGGCGAGCGCGCCGTACATATCCTCGCCCACACCCTTGCGCCGCTCCTCATAGGCCCCGTCAAGAGCGGGCGGATAGACATGATACTCGGGCGCAAACGCCTCGCGCCCGCGCGGCAGGTCCTGCGCGATACGGGCAAACAGGCGCTGCAACGGATCGCCCGTCAGTACGATGCCGTGCCACGGCTGGGTGTTGCCGCCCGAAGGCGCGCGTTGGGCCTTTTCGAGGATGCGGGTGAGCACAGCACGATCGACTGCCTGGTGGGTAAAAGCGCGGACGGAACGGCGGGTCTGGACGGCTTCGGTAGGGGTCATTTGCTAGTCTTCATCTTCGGGGTTTTACCTTAACCACCGCTCTTCAGCTTCCATTTCAGCCTCCCATTCGGCGATGGCCGCTTGCCTCAAGCTCTCCAGAGTTTCGCCCTCGGAAGGTCGCATATAAGGTTCAGGTCGATCTACACCTTGAGAACATCGTTTGGCCTTTCCCGGCTCGGCCAAACGGAGAATGTTGTATTCTCCGAGGGTATTCTCTCGAAGAAGCCATGTCCGGGATTTATCGACGTAACCGGAGTGAAGCACGGCGAGGGCTGGAATTTTCGGGTCACTGAGGCTGCCATCGATCACTCGTGACACTTCCAAGTCCACGAACCACGGCCAGCTTATGACTATATAGTTGGGATCATTCGGGAATGGCGTAGGAAATTGGCCGATTGGCTTCGCTCGGACCTTCAAATCGTAGCAATCTGTTTCGCTAACGCTCGGTGATGTCGTCGCGCATCCGCTCAAAGCCGCGATAGCAAGAGCTAAGGAAGCGCTTCGCATCACCCCTCCACCTCGAACAACCCGGCAAGCTGCTCGATAATCGTCCCGCCAAGCTGCTCGACATCCATGATCGTCACCGAACGCTTGTAGTAGCGAGTGACATCGTGCCCGATGCCGATGGCGGCCAGTTGCACCGGTGACTGCTTCTCGATCCAGTCGATCACCTTGCGCAGATGGCTTTCGAGATAGCCCGCCTGATTGACGCTCAGAGTGCTGTCATCGACTGGCGCACCGTCGGAAATCACCAGCAGGATGCGGCGATCCTCCGGCCGCGCCAGCAGGCGGGTATGCGCCCACAGCAGCGCTTCGCCGTCGATATTTTCCTTCAGCAACCCTTCGCGCATCATCAGGCCGAGATTGCGGCGCGCGCGGCGCCATGGCTCGTCGGCCTTCTTGTAGATGATGTGGCGCAGATCGTTGAGGCGGCCGGGATTGGCAGGGCGACCATCGGCCAGCCACATCTCTCTGGATTGCCCGCCCTTCCATGCGCGGGTGGTGAAGCCGAGAATCTCGGTCTTGACCCCGCACCGCTCCAGCGTGCGCGCCATGATATCGGCGCTGATCGCGGCAATCGAGATCGGCCTCCCGCGCATGCTGCCCGAATTATCGATCAGCAGGGTGACGACCGTGTCCTTGAACTCGGTATCGCGCTCGATCTTGTAGCTCAGCGCATGGCCGGGGCTGACCACAACGCGGGTCAGCCGCGCGGCATCGAGCAGGCCTTCTTCCTGATCGAAATCCCAGCTGCGGTTCTGCTGTGCCATCAGCCGCCGCTGCAGCCGGTTGGCGAGCCTTGTTACGATGCCTTGCAACCCCGCCAGCTGGCTGTCGAGATAGGCGCGCAGCCGGTCGAGCTCTTCATTGTCGCACAGCTCGGGTGCTTCGACCACTTCGTCGAACTTGTCGGTATAGGCCTTGTAATCGAAATCTTCTGGCAGATCGGTCCAGGGGCGGTTCGGGCGGACGGGTTGCATCCCTTCCTCGCCATCGTCGGACGGGTCGGCGTCAGACATTTCCTGCTCGCCTTCGACGTCCTGTTCGGCATCGCCATCGGCCTCGCCATCGACCACTTCGCCGCGCGCGTCGGTTTCCTGCGGCTGGGCTGCGCCTTCGTCCTCATCGTCAGCACCTTCCTGATCCTCGGGTGTTTCGCCCTCTTCCCCGTCGCCTTCCTCATTGTCGGTGGAATCGGGAGTATCGGGCAGCGTCAGCTCAAGGTGGCGCAGCATGTCGAGCGTGAGGTTCTGGAACGCGCGCTGGTCGTCAAGCGCGCCTGCCAGCCCGTCCATATCGGTGCCGATCTTGGCAAGGATATCGCCGCGCACCATGTCGACACCAGCGCGCGCGCGCTTAGGCACAGGCTCGCCAGTCAGCGCCTCGCGCAGCATCAGCGAAAGCGCGGTGGGCAGCGGCACTTCATTGGCCATTTCGGCGCGCGCGATGGGATCGCTGGCAGTGCGCAGTTCAAGCGCCGAGTTCAGATTGTCGCGAATGCCGTTGTAGCGTGTGGAGCCCAGCGCCTCATACCGCACCCGCTCGATCGCGTCATAGGCAGCGCGGGCAATCGGCTCGGGCGGAGCGCCGCGCGCGTGCATCGCTTCATTGTGATGCCGCAGCCTGAGCGCGAAACTGTCGGCAAAGCCGCGTGCCTCGCGCGCCTGATCGGGCGGCAGCGTGCGGCCTGGCAGTGGAACGCGGAAATTCTTGCCGCTTTGCGCCGGGCTGTCCGCACTCCACGCCACCTCGACCTCCGGCTCATGCGCAAGCGCGCGCGCTGTGCCGGTCAGCACCTGCTTGAAGCGGTCGAGGGGCGTCTGTTCGGTCATTTAGCTGGTGGGGATGCTCTGGCCTGTCTTGGCCCAATCGGCGAGGAAGCCTTCGATGCCCTTGTCGGTCAGGACATGCTTGAACAGCCCCTTGATCACAGCTGGCGGCATGGTGGCGACATCGGCGCCGATCAGCGCGCTCTGCAGCACATGGACCGGGTTGCGAATGCTGGCGACCAGCACTTCGGTCTCGTAGCCATAATTGCTGTAGATGGTGACGATATCTTCGATCAGCGACATGCCGTCGAAACCATTGTCATCGTGCCTGCCGACGAAGGGCGAAACAAAGCTCGCACCTGCCTTGGCCGCCAGCAGCGCCTGATTGGCGCTGAAGCACAGCGTGACATTGACCATCGTGCCATCATTGGTCAGCTTCTTGCAGGTCTTGAGGCCATCGATCGTCAGCGGCACCTTGATGCACACATTGTCGGCGATCTTGCGGAGGGTTTCAGCCTCTTTCATCATGGTAGCGTGATCGAGCGCGACCACTTCGGCGCTGACCGGGCCATCGACCAGCCCGCAGATTTCCTTTGTTACCTCCAGAAAATCGCGCCCCGACTTGGCAATCAGCGAGGGATTGGTGGTGACGCCATCCAGCAGGCCGGTTTCGGCCAGTTCCTTGATGTCGGCGATGTCGGCGGTGTCGACGAAGAATTTCATTTCAGTGCTCCGGGGGAGAGATTTGCGATTCCCCCGGAGCCTTAGCGATGCAGGGCCTTGGCGGCTAGAGGCGCGACGCTGCCCCGAACACGCCGATGATCAGAGCGTCATTTGTCGAACGCGGATCGCGGCGGATGGCGGCTTCCTCGACCCCGATCTCGTTCCAGATGGCGTTGTCGATATTGGTCGAGACACGGCCCGCAACCTGCGGCACGTCCACCCCGGTCAGGGCAGCGAGGGCTTGGCCCACCAAAGGATCCTGCGCCACGCGCATAGCGGTCCCGACTTCGGGCACCATCGCGTCGATCAGCGTCGTGCCCATCGAACCGCGCAGGAATGCAGTTGCGGCGGTCGGCCCGCCATTGACGAGATCAACAGCGTTCTGGATGCCGATCACGCGCACGGCATCGGTCACCAGCGGCGCGGCGCGCTCTGCCCCGCGATAGGCAATGTCGCCGAACGCATCATAAAGCCGGTCTTTGAACAAAGCAGAAGTCAGGATGCGACTGAGCACCCCGCCCCTCGCACCCAGAAACCCGTCGAGCCCAACTGTGGCGACCTGCTGGTCCCAATAGCCGCCCTGGTCCAGCATACGTGCAAAGGCACGCTCGCTCGACAGGAACAGCAGACGCTGGATCGCATCGACCATGCCGAAACCGCCATAGCTGGCGCAGCCAGGCAGTGTCAGAGCAGCGCCGCCAAGTGCCACTCCACCAAGAAAGGCACGGCGGCCGGTGGGCCTTACGAGAATGTCGGTCATATCTGTTCTCCTCACAGGTCCCACCCTTGTTTCATAATGCATAGGCCGCCCATATGTGCTGGTTCATGAACCGCGTGCGCTGCCTCGTCCTCAATGCTGCTCTCGGCCCGCTCGACTATAAGGTGCCCGAAGGCATGGTGGTCGAATTGGGCCAGGTGGTCGAATGTCCGCTGGGCCCGCGTACCGTGGTTGGCATTGTCTGGGAGGCTGAACGGCTGCCCGGCACCGATGTTCCGCCAGAAAAGCTGCGCAATCTGCGCGCGATCCTGCCTGTCCCGGCACTTTCGGCCCCTCTTCGGCGGCTGATCGAGTGGACTGCCGATTATTACGTCGGAACGCTGGCTGGCGTGGCGCGGATGGCTCTTTCATCGGGCGGCGCGCTCAAAGGTCCAGCGAGCATCACCGAATATCGCCTGACCGGCGGTATGCCCGAACGACTGACCCCGCAGCGTCTGGCCGCAATGGAAGCACTGGAGGGCGAGCAGGCGACGATCCGCGAACTGGCAGGTCTGGCGGGCGTATCCGAAGGGGTGCTGCGCGGCATGGTCAATCAGGGAGTGCTCGAACCCGTCGAGGTCGATTGCGACCGCCCTTATGATGAAGCGCGACCCGATTTCGTCACTGTCGATCTTAGTCCCGAACAACAGCAGGTCGCCGAAACCCTCAAAGAAGCTGTGCGGGCGGAGAAATTTGCGCCCTTTCTGCTCGATGGCGTCACCGGATCGGGCAAGACCGAAACCTATTTCGAACCCGTGGCAGAGGCATTGCGCAGTGGCAGGCAGGTGCTGGTCCTGCTGCCTGAAATCGCACTGACGGAGAACTTCCTTCACCGCTTTGAGGAACGCTTCGGCGCGGCACCGGTGCAATGGCACAGCTCGCTCAAATCGACAGAGCGCCGCCGCGCATGGCGCAGCGTGGCGAGCGGCGAGGCGCAAGTGGTGGTCGGCGCGCGTTCGGCGCTGTTCCTGCCCTTCCGCAAGCTCGGCCTTATCGTGGTCGATGAAGCGCATGAAACGAGCTTCAAGCAGGAAGACGGCGTGCGCTATAACGCGCGCGACGTTGCTGTGATGCGCGCCCACTTTGAAGGTGTGCCGGTTGTTCTAGCCAGCGCCACGCCTGCGCTTGAAAGCCTGCAGATGGCGGAGAGCGGGATTTACACCAAGCTCGACCTGCCGAGCCGTTTTGGCGGGGCTGAACTGCCCGCCATAGACACTGTCGATCTCACGCAGGAAAAGCCGCCGCACGGAATGTGGCTGGCACAGAGGCTGATCGACGGCATCGAGCAGCGGCTGGCACGGGGCGAGCAATCGTTGCTGTTCCTCAACCGTCGCGGCTATGCCCCGCTGACGCTGTGCCGCAATTGCGGCTTCCGCTTCCAGTGCCCTAATTGCAGCGCCTGGCTGGTAGAGCACCGCTTCACCCGTCGGCTCGCCTGCCATCATTGCGGGCACGAAACCCCCAGCCCCGACCGCTGCCCCGAATGTGGCGAACCGGATTGCCTTGTCGCTTGCGGTCCGGGCGTCGAACGGATCGCCGACGAAGTGGCCGAGCGGGTGCCGGAAGCGCGCGTTATCGTGGCCACTTCGGATACGCTCAATTCGCCGGGTCGCGCAGCAGAATTTATCGCGCTGGTCGAAGCAGGTGAGGTCGATGTGATCGTCGGCACGCAGCTCGTCACCAAGGGGTTCCACTTCCCCGAACTGACGCTGGTGGGCGTGGTCGACGCGGATCTTGGGCTTGAAGGCGGCGATTTGCGCGCGGGCGAGCGGACCTACCAGCAAGTCGCGCAGGTTGCCGGCCGCGCCGGTCGCGGCGAGAAACCGGGCGAAGTGCTGATCCAGACACGCCACCCGGAAGCCAGCGTGATCGCTGCGCTTGCCGCAGGCGACCGCGATGCCTTCTACAACGTCGAAACTGAAATGCGCCGCCAGGCCGGTGCGCCGCCTTTCGGTCGTTGGGCATCGATCATCGTATCGAGCGAAGACGAAGCCGAAGCGCGCGAAGCTGCCCGCCGGATCGGAGATACGCGCCCAAAGGTGGAGGATTGTATGATCCTCGGCCCCGCGCCCGCTCCAATGGCGCTGTTACGCGGTCGCTATCGTTATCGCCTGCTGATGAACTCCCGCCGCAGCGTGCAATTGCAGGACGTCATCCGCCAATGGCTGAGCCGCATCGACCACCCGCCCGGCGTCCGCGTGGCCGTGGATGTGGACCCTTACAGCTTTGTTTGATTGGCCTGTTTGCGCCGCACCCACCAAGGCCGCACCAGCTTGCCTTCCCGCGCTGCGCGGATCACGAACCATGCGCCCAGCGGAGTGGCGATGGCCAGAGCGACTAACGAAGCCTCCAGCCCGAACATCCCGCCGGAAATCAATTCCGGCCCGGCAATTTGCGATTCGACCAGCCCATCGACGGCATTGCCCGAAACCGGCACGTCCCAAATGAGGCCCTGCACCATATTCCAGCCGAAATGCAGCCCGATCGCCAGCCACAAATTGCGCGTGAGCATATAAGCGCCACCCAGCATCAATCCCGCCTCAATGGCAATTGCCACCGATGAGAACACAGTCGCATTGTCGTTCATCATATGGCCGAAGCCGAACAGCGCAGAACTGAATGCCAGCGCAAACCAGCTCCCGCCAAATGCCTCGAGGAAACGGAACAGAATGCCGCGAAAAACAATTTCTTCAACTATAGCCGCTTGGATGCCTGCGCCGAAGAGAAGGAATACAAAACTGGTACTGCCGCCCCAGCCGACAATCCGGTAAGCACCAAGTAATGCCGTTACCGCGACAATCGCAGACATCAATATTGCTGCGACAGCGGTCCCCCGCACGGCATCGAAGGCGCGAGCATCAAATGGCAGATCATCGCGCGGCTCTTCGCCCAGCCGGACCACCACCAGCTTGTATATCAGAACGGCCAGTGACACACCGATGATGACCGTCAAAGGCGCTCCCAGCCACCTGGGCAGGTCTTCGAGTGACAAGAATTGACTGATGCCCCAGCCAAACGCGGCACTAGGCACGGCGATTGCGAACAACGCCAAATCAATGCAACGAGGGGAAATTCCCAAATTGCGCGCCATGTGGATCGGACAGGAGGAAGGGCAATTTCTGTCATGCCAGGTGGTCTAATCCAGAAATTAAACTCGAAACAATGCTTTCAATTGTTGCCGCACCCAAGACTCAGCGCGCGTATGGAGCGCCGTCGCCTGCAAACACAGCTTTGGCCTGTTCGCCCAGCCAGGCCATCGCCGCCGCCCAAGGACCGTGGCCATAGCTGATCCGCGCCACACCGAGTGCGGCGAGTTCGGCGTGGGTGCCGCGGCCCGGGCCCCACAGCACATTGACGGGCAGCGGCGAGCCTTCGCAGATTTGCCTAATCACCGAATGGTCGCCGAGGAAGGGGACGAACAGGCCACCCGCCCCGGCGTCGGCATAAGTCTTGGCACGGGAGATCACTTCGGCGATCAGCGCGAGCGAATAATCTTCCGGCTTTTTGCCAAGATAGACATCGGTGCGAGCATTGACGAAGATGCCGGTCGATGCCGCCGCTGCGATCCGCTTGGCCGCTTTTTCGGGTGCGAGCAGCGCGGACTGGCCGGGCAGCCGGTCTTCCATATTTATCCCAGCTGCGCCCAGATCGAATGCTTTAGCGACGGAATGCGCGACCTGTTCGGGCATGTCGCCATAACCCGCCTCCATGTCGAGCGTCACCGGCAGATCGGTCACTGAAAGGATTCGGCGCAGATTTTCGAGCACCACGTCGAGCGGCAAGGTCTCGCCGTCCTTGAAGCCCTGCGCTTCGGCAACGCCAAAGCTGCCCGTGGCAATCGCTTGTGCCCCCGCCCCGGCCACGGCCTTGGCGCTGCCGGCGTCCCAGATGTTGAACAGCACCAGCGGATTGCCCGGCGCGTGCAGCGCACGGAATTGGTCGACCTTGCTCGTCATTTCACTTCGTCTCCCGCGCTAGCAGTTCGCGTTTTATATCGAGGCCATAGGCATAGCCGCCCAGATTGCCCCCTGTCCTGATAACGCGGTGGCAGGGAATCAGCACCGCGACATTGTTGCGCGCATTGGCACTTCCTGCAGCGCGTACTGCCTTTGGATTGCCTGCCGCAGCTGCGATTTCAGCATAAGTGCGCGTTTCGCCAGCCGGGATTTCGCGCAATGCTTTCCAGCAGGCTTCCTGAAATGCGGTGCCTTTCACATCCAGCGGGATATGGTCGAATCCTTCGCCCGGCGCCTCGACGCTGGCGGCGACATCGGCGAGCAGTCGTTCGAACTCAGTTCCGCCCTCGACCAGTTGAGCGTTAGGGAACCGCGCCTCCAATGCATCCGCACCTTCATCGAAGGACAGCCGACACACGCCCTTATCGGTCGCAGCGACCAGCATTCTCCCGAGCGACGTTTCGACGACGGCCCAATGGATCACTGCCCCTGCACCGCCATTCGCCCAAGCGCTCGCCGTCATACCCATCTTGCCTTTCATATTGTCATAGAAGCGTGAGGGCCCGGAAAAGCCTGCTTCATATATAGCCCCTGTCACGCTTTCCTCATTGGTCAGCGCATCGCGTGCCCGTTCATCGCGCAACGCGCGGGCATAAGCAGCGGGCGAGAGCCCGATAGCGCGCTTGAACACGCGCTGGAAATGTGTGGGCGAATAACCCGCAATTTCTGCAAGGGTAGTGAGCGAAGGCACGTCCTCCGCCAGCTTGATTTCCTCGATCGCCGCTTTCACTGCCGCTTCATCGCGCGATACATCGTCGGGCAGACAGCGCTTGCAAGCCCGTAGCCCGGCCGCACGCGCCGCCGCACCATCACTGTAGAAGCGCACATTGGCGCGTGCCGGATGCCGGGCAGCGCAGGACGGGCGACAATATATCCCTGTGGTCAGCACGCCGGTGACGAATCGCCCGTCAAAGGCGCGGTCGCGTCGCATGACGGCGTTCCAGGCATTGTTGTCGTCGATCATCACAAGCTCCTTAAATCATATAGAACCTTGTGGAGGGAAATCGAGAAGCGCGCTTCCCGCCGCTTGCGGTCAAAGCAATTGGATTGCACAAGCGCAGCCAGATGGGACGTATTCTTGCACTCCTCGCCGCGCTTTTTGCCACGCTTGCGCCTGCGCTGGCTTATGCCGAACCTGCCGATATCGACGCAGCCGCACGCGGTGTAGTGCGCGTGGTGATTATCGGCAGCGACGATGGCGCGGAGCTTTATCCTGTCAGCCACGGTACCGGCTTTGCCGTTACGCCTACCATGATCGTCACCAATGCACATGTCGTGCGCGATGCGATGAACGACCCCGATCTGCGGGTTGGCATCGTGCCTGCTGGTGGTGCCGAGGCAGTCTATGGCCAGCTTGTATCAGTCAATGCGCGCAATGACCTCGCGCTGGTGCGATTGACAGGCGATCTGCGTTTGCCGCCGCTGGCGCTGGCTTCGGGCCCGGTGGCTGACAGCGGCGAGGTTACGAGCGTCGGCTATCCGATGAATGTCGACCGCGCGCAGGGGCTGGAGATCGCCGACCTGTTCCGCAGCCAGCCTCCAGTGAAAAGCCGCGGCTTTATTTCGGGAACGCGACCCAGTCGCCAGTTCGACACCATCCTCCACACTGCATCCATCGCGCGCGGCAATTCGGGCGGGCCATTGCTCGACGGCTGTGGACGCGTGCTCGGTGTAAACAGCTTCGGCGCCGATAATGACAGCGGCGATGCGGAATTCTTCTTCGCGGTTTCGGGTCGCGAGCTGCTGCCATTCCTGAAGCAGAACGATGTTACTCCGCGGTTGAACGATTTGCCCTGCCGCTCGCTTGCCGATCTCGATGCGGCGGAGCGGGACCGGATCGAGCGCGAGCAGATGGAGGCGCGCCAGAGCCTCGCCCAACGGAGCGAGGAAACCCGCCAGCGCCGCGAACGCGCATTGGTAAAGGCGCAACTGGCCGTGGCACAGGAGCGTGAAGACCGAATGGCGCTCGCTTTCGTGCTTATGCTTGCCGCATTCGGGCTGGCGCTATGGGCGTTCTCGCAGCGCGAACGGATCGACAATGAGACAGCTGATACGGCAGTCCAACGCAAGAAGGTCAATCTGGCATTTGCAGCCGCCAGTTTCCTGGTGGTGGTTGCGCTGATTGCATACCTCACTCGCCCTGGTCTTGATGAGCTCGACCGTCGCGTCGCCGCTGAAATGCAGGACGGCGAAGGCAATACTGCCGCTCTCTCCGGTAAAGAAAGCGGCGATCTTGCGCTGATCTGCAAATTGGTACCGGAACGCAGCCGTGTCACCAGTGGCGAGACTGCCGACATCGCACTCGACTGGACGGCCGCCGGCTGCATCAACGCGCGCACGCAATATGGATATGCCTCGGGCAATTGGTCGCGCGTGTTCGTGCCTAATTCGGAAGATGCCGTGTCTGTAAACAGCTTCGACCCCGACCGCCGCACCTTCCGCACCGAACGCTACCTCCTCGCGCGCAGCGCCATGAACGAGGCCCGAGCAGCGCGCGGCAAATATGAAGCACCCAAGTGCGGCGTTGAAGGCGCCGCCGCAAAGCTGGGCGATCTGCAGAGCGAAGTACTCGGCCAGCTACCCCAGCAACCGAACGAGCGGCTGGTGTATAAGTGTTCCGCGAGAAAATGAGCAAGCGGACGGCCATCCTCGTAGCCGTTGCGCTAGTCGTTGCAGGAATGGTTGGCTGGTGGTTAGTCGAACGGCTAAACACCTCGAACGTGGGTACGGTTGTTGAGGAGAATTGGGACGATCCCTACCACGAACCTGATACTCCTGCGGAAGCTGTCGACGAGGTTCGACTGCAGGAAATGGCGACCGCAAGTTGCCAGTGTGAGCGGACCGGTACCTCTGAAGCGGAATGCTGGTCAGAATACAAAGCCGCGACATCGAGGTACAAAATCGCCGGGATGGCGACCGCATGTGCACCCGTTTCAACCGAAATGGATTGTATCGCCACTGATGAAGGCGAGAAATGCATCGTGACGGGATATGGCATTCCCGGCATCTGCACAGACAAGGAAGCCATCGCCGTCGAAGCTGCCTATTCTACGGCCTTTGATAGAAACACCGGCGGACGTGAAGATATCGACGAGGCGACGATGCGTGCGGCTGGCGATGCCGCCAATGCAGCCGTCAACTCGACAGTTGCCCGGATTAGACGCGGGGAAGCAATTGCTGGCATTGAAAGTACCGGCGGCTGCGCGGGCTAGGCCAGTGAGCTTCAATCACCCGTCACTTTCTTACCGCATTGCACCATAGTCTCATCATTCCGCGCCAGAGTCGGGTTGCCATACACAGACCCCTTTGCTAGGCGCGCGCCAATCTTGCCGGGGCGACTCATTTCGCCCGCCAATCGGCATGGTTACACAGAACCTTTTTCCGACCCGTAGAGGACGAGAGACGCGTGGATATTTCCGCCGGTATTCAGGCTAGCCTGGCAGGGCGTTATGCCTCGGCCCTGTTCGATCTGGCCAGCGAGGCCGGGACCGTGACTGCGGTCGAATCGGACCTCGACAAGCTCGAGGCCGGCATCGCCGAATCGGGTGAACTCAAGCTGCTCACCACCAGCCCCAAGGTTGGCCGTGAAGCTGCCGAAAAGTCCCTCGCCGCTGTTGGCGGCGTGATGGGTCTCAGCGCATTGACGCAGAAGTTCCTCGGCACGCTGGCGCACAATCGTCGCCTGTCGCAACTGCCCGGCATAATCCGCGCCTTCCGTGCCATCGCCGCTGCACAGCGCGGCGAAGTTTCGGCCGAAGTCACCAGCGCCCATGCGTTGACCGACGCGCAACTCGACCAGCTCAAGACCAAGCTGACCGCGCGAGAGGGCCGCACTGTAAAGATTTCCACCAAGGTTGATCCCGATTTGCTAGGCGGCCTTGTCGTTACCATCGGCTCGAAACGTATCGACGGATCGATCCGCACCCGTCTCAATTCCCTCGCCCAGGCGATGAAGGCCTGATCAAAGGACATACACATGGATATCCGCGCCGCAGAAATCTCCAAGGTCATCAAGGACCAGATCGCCAATTTCGGCACTGAAGCCGAAGTCAGCGAAGTCGGTTCCGTGCTGTCGGTGGGTGACGGTATTGCCCGCATCCACGGCCTCGACAATGTCCAGGCTGGCGAAATGATCGAATTCGCCAATGGCGTTCAGGGCATGGCGCTCAACCTCGAAGCTGACAATGTCGGTGCCGTTATCTTCGGTTCCGATCAGGAAATCGGCGAAGGTGACAGCGTCAAGCGCACCGGCACCATCGTGGACGTTCCCGTCGGCAAGGGTCTGCTCGGCCGCGTGGTCGACGCTCTCGGCAATCCTATCGACGGCAAGGGCCCGATCATCACCGATCAGCGCGCCCGCGTTGAAACCAAGGCGCCCGGCATTATCCCGCGTGAGTCGGTTTCGGAACCGGTGCAGTCGGGCCTCAAGGCGATCGACGCACTCGTTCCCGTGGGCCGCGGCCAGCGCGAACTGATCATCGGTGACCGCCAGACCGGCAAGACCGCTGTCGCGATCGATACCTTCATCAACCAGAAGGAACTCAACGCGGGCGGGGACGAGAGCAAGAAGCTCTACTGCGTCTATGTTGCGGTCGGACAGAAGCGTTCGACGGTCGCACAGATCGTCAAGCAGCTCGAAGAAAACGGTGCGATGGAATACTCCATCGTCGTCGCCGCAACCGCTTCGGAGCCTGCTCCGCTGCAGTATCTCGCGCCTTACACCGGCGCGGCGATGGGCGAGTATTTCCGCGACAACGGCATGCACGCCGTGATCGTTTACGACGACCTTTCGAAGCAGGCCGTGGCCTACCGCCAGATGTCGCTTCTGCTGCGTCGTCCTCCGGGCCGCGAAGCCTATCCGGGTGACGTGTTTTATCTCCACAGCCGCCTGCTCGAACGTGCGGCGAAGATGAGCGGCGCCAATGGCGGCGGTTCGCTGACCGCACTGCCGATCATCGAAACCCAGGCTGGCGACGTGTCTGCCTATATTCCGACCAACGTGATCTCGATCACCGACGGTCAGATCTTCCTCGAAACCAACCTGTTCTACCAAGGCATCCGTCCGGCCATCAACGTTGGCCTGTCGGTGTCGCGTGTGGGCGGCGCGGCGCAGACCAAGGCGATGAAGAAGGTCGCCGGTTCGATGAAGCTCGACCTCGCACAGTATCGCGAAATGGCTGCCTTCGCGCAGTTCGGCTCGGACCTTGATGCTGCAACGCAGAAGTTGCTCAATCGCGGCGCCCGCCTGACCGAGCTGCTCAAGCAGAAGCAGTTCTCGCCGATGCCGGTGGAAGAACAGGTTGTGTCGATCTTTGCCGGTACAAACGGTTATCTTGACGCCATCCCGACTGATCGCGTGACTGCCTATGAAGAGCAGATGCTCAGCTTCATGCGCTCCGAACACGCCGACGTGCTCAAGGACATCCGCGACACGGGCAAGTTCGAGGACGATGTGAAGAACAAGGTCGTCGACGCGCTCAAGACTTTCGCCAAGCAGTTCGCCTGAGCCCCCCGAGCCTGAATAGGGAGCCGTCATGGCCTCGTTGAAAGAACTCAAGGGCCGGATCAACTCGGTCAAATCGACCCAGAAGATCACGAAGGCCAAGCAGATGGTCGCAGCGGCCAAGTTGCGCCGTGCCCAGGCAGCTGCCGAAGCTGCGCGCCCCTATGCCGAACGCCTGTCGGCTGTAATGGCCTCGCTCGCCGCCAAGGTGAGTGGTGACGGTGCGCCCAAGCTACTGGCAGGCAATGGCGCCAACCAGCGTCACCTTCTGGTTGTGGTCAACACCGATAAGGGCCTGTGCGGCGGTCTCAACTCCAACATCGTCAAGGCCGCCCGGCTGAAGGCGAAGGAATTGATCGCAGCAGGCAAGGACGTGCAGTTCTACCTCGTCGGCAAAAAAGGCCGCGCGCCGATCAAACGCGATTTCGCCAATCTGATCGGCAGGGAGTTCGACACGTCGAACGTGCGCCAGCCCGGTTTCGAAGAAGCCGAAGCTATCGCCGCCGACCTGATAGAAATGTTCGACGCCGGCCAGTTCGATGTCGCGCATCTCGTCTATCCGATCTTCCGTTCTGCGCTCGTGCAGGATCCAGTTGTCGAACAGCTGATCCCCGTCCCATCGCGCGAAGGCGAAGCGGGTACATCGGGCGATGCCGTGGTCGAATATGAACCGGGTGAGGAAGAAATCCTCGAGGAACTGCTGCCGCGCTACGTGCGCACGCAATTGTTCGGTTCGCTGATCGAGCGTGAGGCTTCGGAACAGGGCGCGTCCATGACCGCGATGGACAATGCAACGCGCAATGCCGGCGACCTGATCAACAAGCTGACGATTCAGTACAACCGCAGTCGCCAGGCCGCGATCACCACCGAACTCATCGAAATCATCGCTGGCGCAGAAGCGCTCTGATGAGAAGAGCGCTGAAAGCCATAACGCCGCCGATCGTGTGGAGCGTTGCCCGTAAGTTGGCGGACAGCAAGTCTGCCAATCAGGCGCAGCGTTATGCATTGTCCCTTGCTAAGGACGATGCCTTTTCGGTCGCTTATCGGCGAATCGAATTTAACGACAACGCCTATTTTGTACCCGCGTATGCAGAACATCGCCCTGCAGCCAAAGCAATTTGCAACGGCGAACTCTACGAACCGGCGACACACGTATTGGTGAAGCAATTGCTTCAAGACCGACCTGGAAGCATGGTTCACGCTGGAACCTTCTTCGGCGACATGGTGCCGACCTTCGCCAAGGCTTGCCCCAAGACGCTATATGCGTTCGAGCCGGTGCTCGAGAATTATGTTCTCGCAAAGCTGGGTGTGGAAGCAAACGGTTTGACCAATGTCGTGCTGACCAATGCAGGTCTCGGCACTGAAATCGCGCCTGCGTTTGTCGACACCGGTGGCGAAAATCAGGAACACCGCGGTGGCAGCTCGCACATCGCACGTTCTGGGCAGGCCACTTCATTGTTCAAGATCGACGCGCTCGAACTTGATGATTTGACGTTGCTCCAACTCGATGTCGAGGGCTTCGAACTTCACGCGCTCAAAGGCGCCGCCAAGACGATTGAGCGGTGCTCACCCGTCATCCTTGTGGAAGACAATGACGACACTTGCGGCCCGTTTTTCGCCGAAACCGGCTACGTATCCTGTGGAACGATTCCCGGTCTCAAAATATGGTCAAGACCCGCTGACAAGGACCGTATCTCCAAAATCGTGAGCGCATTGTAACCATCTGCCCCGAGCTTAACTCTTTCGGATTATACCCATGAAGCATCTCGCCCTCCTCCTCCCGATCGCCCTGCTTGCCGCTTGCGGTCAGGAACCGGCACCCCAGCCGGTCGAAACAGCAGCCGCTGCTACGCCCGAACCGATTGCAACGTTGCCCGCGCCCGACCAGGCGAAGTTCACCGAACTTCTGGCGGCCGCTTGCCCAGAGGCAAAGCCGGTTAACACCGCAGTCTGCAAGCGCGCTGGTATGGGCTCGCCCGATGTCGTGTGCGAATATGGCCTGGGTGAGGACACTTACCTCCGCAACAAGGCGGTTCTGACCGCTGGTGAGGGTGACTGGACCCTCAAGGATTCCGAAACCGTTTGCGCCGCTGGCGCTAAGTAAACCGCAAGGCAGGACATAAACATCATGGCCACCGCACCCAAGCTTAACCAGAGCCCCAACGGCACTATCGCCCAGATCATTGGCGCTGTCGTCGACGTAGCCTTCCCGGGCGAACTCCCGGCGATTCTGACCGCTCTAGAAACGAAGAACGGCGAAAACACGCTGGTCCTCGAAGTCGCTCAGCACCTTGGCGAAAACACCGTCCGCACGATCGCGATGGACGCCACCGAAGGACTCGTCCGTGGCCAGGAAGTGGTCAACACCGGCGCGCAGATCTCGGTCCCCGTCGGCCCCAAGACCCTCGGCCGCATCATGAACGTCGTCGGCGCGCCGATCGACGAGCGCGGCCCGATCGGTGCTGAATCGACCTCGCCCATCCATGCGGAAGCCCCGCTGTTCATCGACCAGTCGACCGAAGCGGCAATTCTGGTCACCGGCATCAAGGTCATCGACCTGCTCGCGCCTTACGCAAAGGGCGGCAAGATCGGCCTGTTCGGCGGCGCCGGCGTGGGCAAGACCGTGCTGATTCAGGAACTGATCAACAACATTGCCAAGGGTCACGGCGGCGTGTCGGTGTTCGCAGGCGTCGGTGAACGTACCCGCGAAGGTAACGACCTCTACCACGAATTCCTCGACGCAGGCGTTATCGCCAAGAACGAAGCTGGCGAAGCGATCAGCGAAGGTTCGAAGGTGGCGCTCGTATTCGGCCAGATGAACGAGCCTCCGGGTGCACGCGCTCGCGTCGCTCTCTCGGGCCTGACCATGGCGGAATATTTCCGTGACGTCGAAGGCCAGGACGTGCTGTTCTTCGTCGACAACATCTTCCGCTTCACCCAGGCGGGTTCGGAAGTGTCGGCGCTGCTCGGCCGTATTCCTTCGGCAGTGGGTTACCAGCCGACGCTGGCGACCGACATGGGCAACCTTCAGGAACGCATTACCTCCACCACCAAGGGCTCGATTACCTCGGTTCAGGCCATCTACGTTCCCGCCGACGATCTTACCGACCCTGCCCCGGCAACTTCGTTCGCACACTTGGACGCAACGACCACGCTGTCGCGCGCTATTTCGGAGCTGGGCATCTACCCGGCGGTGGACCCGCTCGACTCGACCAGTCGCGTTCTCGAACCGCGCGTCGTCGGTGCAGAGCACTACGAGACCGCTCGCCGCGTTCAGGAAACGCTGCAGAAGTACAAGAGCCTGCAGGACATCATCGCCATTCTCGGCATGGACGAACTGTCGGAAGAAGATAAGCTGACCGTCGCCCGCGCGCGCAAGATTCAGCGCTTCCTTTCACAGCCGTTCCACGTTGCTGAAGTCTTTACCAACATCCCGGGCGTGTTCGTCCAGTTGGAAGATACAGTGAAGTCGTTCAAGGCAGTCGTCGATGGCGAATATGACCACCTGCCTGAAGCAGCCTTCTACATGGTCGGCGGCATCGACCAGGCGGTCGAAAAGGCCAAGAAGCTGGCCGAGGACGCCTAAGCATATGGCCCTCCACTTCGAACTCGTCACGCCGGCAAAGCTGGTCCGCTCCGAGGAAGTCCACATGGTGGTCGTCCCCGGCACGGAAGGCGAATTCGGCGTACTCGAGGGCCACGCGCCCTTCATGTCGACCATTCGCGACGGTGCGGTTCAGATCTTCAAGAGCGAAGGCGCAACGCCCGAAATGATCGAAGTCCGCGGCGGTTTTGCTGAAGTGAGCGAAAAGGGCCTCACCGTCCTTGCAGAGCACGTCGAAGGCTAGAATTTCGCGGCAGAGCAAATCGCAAGAGGGCGGCCCCGCGGGGTCGCCCTTTTTCGTTCGACCAACGGCATTTGGCAACCGGCGAAGGTCGTTGCGTCCCCGCCCCTCAGCGGCAAGACTTGTCACACAAAATGTGAGGGGTCTCCAAATCATGAAACTCGTATCGACACTCGCGCTTGGTGCCGCCATGGCGTTTGGCATGACCACCAATGCATTTGCGCAGGACGGCGTGCCCGGCCCTGCCGAAGATCCGAACATCTGGCTCGAAGAGGCTCGCAGCGATGAAGCGCTCGATTGGGTTCGCGCTGAGAACGACCGGACCTTTGCTCAAATGTCGCAAGACCCGCGCTTTGCCCAACTGCAGGCCGAAGCACTGGCAATCTACGATAGCCAGGATCGCATTCCCTTTGTCTCGATCCGCCCCGATGGCCTGTATAATTTCTGGCAGGACAAAGCGAACCCCAAGGGCCTGCTGCGCCGCACCACACTGGAAAGCTACCGCTCAGATGCGCCGGTTTGGGAAACCGTTCTCGATGTCGACGCGCTGGCCGCTGCCGAAGGCAAGGAATGGGTCTACAAGGGCAGCACCTGTCTGCCGCCCGAACAGCGACTGTGCATGATCGCCCTGTCTGACGGAGGCGAGGATGCGACCATCCTTCGCGAATTCGACATGACGACCCGCCAGTTCGTAAACGGCGGCTTCGTGATCGAGGACAAGAGCCAAGGGGGTATCGAGTGGCTCGACAAGGACACGCTGCTGGTAGGTCGCGATTTCGGCGGCAATACGGTCACCGAAAGCGAATATCCCTTCACTACCCGCCTGTGGAAGCGCGGCACTTCGCTTGCCGATGCGCCGGAGATCTTCCGCGGCGAAAAGAGCGATGTCTGGTCTGGCGCAAGCCTGCTGCGCGATGCCAAGGGCACAGTGCACGCACGCACGGCTAATCGCGGAATCAGCTTCCACGAAAGCATCGATTACGTCTGGCACAATGGCGAATGGCTCGAACTCGACCTTCCCAAGCAATCCTCGATTTACGGCGTGGTTGACGGCCACATCCTGTTCTCGACCGATGTCGACTGGGAAACGCAGGGCAAGACCTTCCCCGCTGACTCGTTGGTTGCCGCCAATCTGGATGAATGGAAGGCCGACCCCAATGGCGCAGCGCTGGAGCTGGTCTGGGCTCCGGGCGAACGTCAGACAAAGCAGGGTGGATCGATCACCGGCAACAGCCTGTTCGTCAGCCTGCTCGACAATGTTAAGGGACGGGTGGTCCGCATCGATTTCGATGGCGATAAATGGGTCCAGAGGGCCGTCGCTTTACCTGACAATGCCACGCTCGGCATTGCGGCGTCCTCGGACGAGGATGACCGGATCATGTTTACCTCGACCAATTTCCTCACCCCCAGCACGCTTTACTACACGGATGGCAGCAGCGAACCTGAGGTAATCAAGACTTCGCCGTCCTATTTCGACGCGGCTGGCATGGAAGTCGAACAGCTCGAAGCGACCAGCGCCGACGGAACCAAGATCCCCTATTTCCTCGTCAAGCCGAAGGACATGGCAAGCGATGGCAAAGTGCCGACCCTGCTCTATGGCTATGGCGGCTTCCAGGTTTCGCAGCTGCCCAGCTATTCAGGCACCATTGGCAAGCTCTGGCTGGAAAAGGGCGGCGCCTTCGTGCTCGCCAACATGCGCGGCGGCGGAGAATTCGGACCGAACTGGCACCAGAGCGCAATTCGCGAGAACAAGCAGCGCACCTGGGACGATTTCATCGCCGTGGGCGAAGATCTGGTGAAGCGCGGAATCACTACGCCCGATCACCTCGGGATCCAGGGTGGGTCGCAAGGGGGATTGCTGGTCGGTACGGCATTCACGCAGCGGCCTGACCTGTTCGATGCAGCCATTGTACAGATCCCTCTGTTCGACATGCTGCGCTATCACCTGATCGGTCGAGGCGCTTCGTGGATCGGGGAGTATGGCGATCCGCGCATCCCTGAACAACGCGCCTGGATCGAAGGCTATTCACCTTACCAAAAGATCGTGGCGGGGGTCGACTACCCTGCCCCATTCCTGTGGGCTTCAACCGCTGACGACCGCACCCATCCTGCCCACGCGCGCAAGGGTGCCGCAAAGCTCAAGGCGCTCGGCCAGCCCTACTGGTATTACGAAGACATGACCGGCGGCCATTCGGGCGGCGTCGACAACACCCAGCGCGCCAAGTTGCAGGCGCTGCAAATGGTTTATCTGATGCAGCGGCTGATGGATGACAACAAGGGCGAATAATCGGCGCCTTGCAACCAGAATGGGCGGCTTCTTGCGAGGCCGCCCATTTCGCATGAGGCAAGGCTTGCTCAGCCCTTCCTATCGGCAGCCTTCTTCTTTTTCATCGTGTCGTGAAAGCGGTCGGCCCAGCCGGGTTTGACCATCTGTTCCGCCCGCACCATGCGCAATTCGCCTGCCGCCACATCGCGGCTGACAGCGCTTCCGGCGGCGACTATCGCATCCGCACCGATGGAAACAGGCGCGATCAAGGCGCTGTTCGAGCCGATGAAGGCCCGCTCCCCAATCGTTGTCTGATATTTGAAATAGCCGTCATAATTGCAGGTGATCGTGCCTGCGCCGATATTGGCGTGTGCACCGACGGTGGCATCACCGAGATAGGTCAAATGATTGGCTTTGGCGCCTTCGCCCAGCACGGCCTTCTTCATCTCGACGAAATTGCCGACCTTGCTGCCCTTGGCCATCACCGAACCGGGGCGAAGGCGAGCATAGGGACCGACTTCGCAGCCTTCGCCTACAGTCGCGCCTTCGAGATGGCTGAAGGCACGGATTTTTGCGCCCGTGGCGATTGAGACCGCAGGGCCGAATACGACATTCTGTTCCACCGTCACATCTGCCGACAGTTCAGTGTCATAGCTGAAGAACACCGTCTCGGGGGCGCGCAGCGTAACGCCTTCGGCCATCCAATGTTCGCGCTGTTCCTGCTGCCAGAGTGCTTCGGCTGCAGCCAGCTCGCCGCGCGAATTGATCCCGGCTACTTCATCGGGATCATCAGTCGTCACGGCAGCACAGATACGGCCATCGCCAATGGCAATATTGACGATGTCGGGAAGGTAATACTCGCCTTGCGCATTGTCGTTGTCGACGCGGTCTAGCAGTGCCCACAAGTCCTGCGCCTTGGCAGCCATCAGGCCCGAATTACACAGCCGTGTGGCGCGTTCAGTCTCGGTCGCGTCCTTGAACTCAACCATCTTGGCAATGCGGCCGTCTACGTCTGCAATCACACGACCGTAAGCGAGTGCGTCAGCCGGTTCGAAGGCAAGCACCACGGCGGCAGGGCTATCATCGCCGTTCAGCCGCTCGAGCATCGCCGCCATGGTTTGCGCCCGAACGAAGGGCACATCGCCATACATGATCAACACATCGCCGGCGAAGCCGGCCAGCGCGGTCTGCGCCTGCTGAACAGCATGGCCGGTGCCAAGCTGCGGCTCTTGCAGACATGTCTGAGCGCGGCCAGCCATAGCCGCTTCGATCTGCTCGCGCCCTGACCCGACCACCACAACCTTTTGCTCTGGCGAAAGGCTGTCGACGGTCGCCATCAGGTGATCGATCATCGGGCGGCCTGCGATCGGGTGCAGCACCTTGTGCAGAGCACTCTTCATGCGAGTGCCCTTGCCTGCGGCGAGGATGATTGCGGCGAATTCGCGGGTAATGGTCATAGGGTAAGGCTTTGCCAGCAAAGCGCAGGCTTTGCCAAGCGCGATCAACGCTCTGCAATCGTCTCCTGCGCACTCCATCCGGCGGCGCTGTCTGCCACTGCGACAAATGGTGCTTCAATCCAGCTACCGTCCTGCAGACGAAAACGCACAATCACCTCTTCATCCACGGCAATCGGTACAGTAGTGCCAACCAGCATCAGGTGACGTGGGCTCCCTGGCTTGATTTCGACTCGCTCACCCTCAGGCAGCGTGAGCGGCCAATCGGTATCCATCGATATTTGCCCGCCGTCGCGTCGCACAACATGCAGCTCGATCTGCTCGGCGCAGCTGCATTCCGCCGCAACTATCGCCGTAGTCGGCCCCAAATTGGTAAAAGCTGCATATCCCGCCACTGCCTGGCCAGTCTCTGCCGCATCGCGCACGATCGCCTTGGAAACGTCAACGGATGCGATGGCTGGCGGCTGCGCGGTCGTACATCCTGAAAGACCCAGCAATGCCGCCAAGCCCAAACTTGCGCGCAATCTCATGGCGAATTCTCCCACCGTGCCAATTGCAGGATAGGCCAATCGCAGGCAGAAGCCATCACCAGATGACACGAGCCAAATTTCCCTTCGACATTGTCGCCTTCGACCTCGACGGCACGCTCCTCGAAACGCACCGCGACCTTGGCACGGCGGTCAACCACGCGCTGGAATTGGGCGGATTCGCCCAAGTGCCGATCGAAAGTGCGACCGATCTGATCGGTGGCGGGGCAAAGGTCATGCTGCAACAGGCGGTCGATGCGCAAGGCGGCCTGCCTGATGACGAATTTCACCGGCTCTACAAGCTGATGCTGGCCTATTACGGCGAGAACTTCGCGGTTCATACTCGTCCGTATCCGCACGCAGTGGAGGCACTCGAGCAATTGGCAGCGCGCGGTGTGCGGCTCGCTGTGGTGACGAACAAGTTCGAGGAGTTCGCCCGCGGTGTGCTCGAAGCACTCGATCTGGCAGGCCGGTTCGACTGCATCATTGGTGGCGACACGCTGGGCAAGGGGCGTGCCAAGCCTGCACCCGATCTGATCTGGCACGCGCGCGAGCAATGCGGTGGCGGCTCCATCGTCTTCATCGGTGACAGCAGCTATGACTTGAAATCCGCGCGTGCGGCTGATGTCCCGTTTGTCGCGGCATGCTATGGCTATTGCGACATGGAACGCGAGGAATTCGGCGCCGATGCAATCATCGATTCGCTCGACCAGCTGATCCCCGCGCTCGAGGCATTATAGGTCACTGCCCTGCCCTTACGGCATGGCGGCTCACCGACTGCAGTGTTGCATGTGCGAAGCGAACGTGCCAACCCACGCGCCAATTGACCTTTACGTAAACGACATAGCAGGAGCAGCCCCATGAGCATCGACTTCAAGGACAAGGTAGCCATCGTCACCGGCGCGGGCGGCGGTCTGGGTCGCGAATATGCACTCGAACTCGCGCGCCGAGGTGCGAAAGTTGTGGTCAACGATCTCGGCGGATCGCGGGACGGCACCGGCCATTCGGACATGGCACTGCAGGTAGTCGAAGAAATCGAGAAGATGGGCGGCGAAGCTGTCTCGAATGGCGGTAGCGTCACCGAATACGATCAGATGGAAAAGATGATCGCCGACGCCAAGCAGAAATGGGGCGGCGTGCATGTCCTCATCAACAATGCCGGCGTGCTGCGCGACAAGACCTTCGCCAAGATGAGCCCGGAGGACTTCGAATTCGTCCTCAAGGTTCACCTCACCGGTTCGGCATTCGTCACAAAGGCGGCGTGGGAAACCATGCGCGAGCAGGCCTATGGCCGCATTCTGATGACCGCGTCCTCGACCGGCCTGTTCGGCAATTTCGGCCAGGCCAATTACGGTGCAGCCAAACTGGGCCTTGCGGGTCTGACCAAGACATTGGCGCTTGAAGGCGCGAAGTATAACGTGCGCGTCAACACACTGAGCCCGGTTGCCGGCACGCGCATGACCGAAGACCTGTTCCCCGAAGAAGCCTTCAAGCTGTTCGACCCGGTCAATGTGGTTCCGGCCGCGCTATTCCTCGTCAGCGAGGATGCGCCGACCAATGCCATCGTCGGCGCAGGTGCAGGCGGTTTCCACAGCGCATGGACAGTAATGAACGACGCGGTCTGGCTGCCTGATGGCGAACGCACCGTCGAAGGGTTTGCCGCCAATTGGGACAAGATCAGCGAATTCTCCAACCTGAAAGCCCCGCAGTCGGGTGCCGAACAGTCAGGCGCGATCCTGACCGCGATGCAGAAGGTCACCGGCACCGGCCCGTCCTCTGCCCGCGGATAAAGTTCACTAGCAACATTGCAGGAAACCCCGCGTCATTGCAGAATGATGCGGGGTTTTTGTTGGGGGTCTGCATGAATATCGAAGCCAGCTTGCGCTCGCTGCGCACCAGTTCGCTGGTAGTGACCGCATTTTCGATACTGTTGCTGATTGCCGGTCTGGTGCAGATCGCGCTCGGCGTGGTTGCGGTCAAGGACGAGTACCGGCGGATCGCGGAGCTGGAAGAACTCACCCGCCCCAGTCAGTATTACGGCTATCAGGCCCAGCAGGCGGCAATCAATGCGGAGTACACCCGCTCGAGCTCAGCTTTTTTTTATGAAGGACGCTTCATTCCCGCCTCTGACGGTCTGTCGCTGGGCGATCCGGCAGTCATTGCCTTACTGGTGTTGTTGTTCGCAGGCATCGGCTTCCTCGTTGCGGCACTTGTCTGGGTGTGGCGCGCCCATTCCAATCTGACGGAAGCAGGCGTGCGGGCCAAGTTTGGACCAGGCAAGGCGCTTGCAGTTTATCTCATCCCCGTCGTGAACCTGATCCTGCCATTCGAAGCCATGCGCGAACTTCACAATCGCAGCCATGGCGAGCCGGAAGACTTCGCCCATTCAGGCGTCGAGGATGTCACTGCCTGGTGGACTGCGGTTATCGTGGGCCTGCTGATCTTCAGCGCAATGATTGTGAAATTCATCCTCGATATAGGGTCGAATCTCATCATCATGACGCCCATCTGGATGGAATTCGCCATCGTCGCCTTCGCACTTGTATTGCTGTTGGTTGGGGCGATCCTGTTTGCCGGGCTGACGCGGAAGGTAACTGCGGCACAATTCGAGTTCCTGCCGGAGATTGCCGAGTCTGCGCCTGCACCGGATCTACCCAAACGCATGACCGTAAACGTCGTGCGAGGCTGAGAGCCGAGGCGTATTGACGTAGTAATACAGTAAGGCTATTCCCCTCCAACCAAACAGTGGGGAGAGAATGGCATGTATAGCCAGGAAGACCTGAATTCCGCCGTTGCTGCGGGAGCAATTACCGAAGATGCGGCAGACGCGCTAAGGGCTCATGTGGCTGCGCAACGCCATGCCGTAACCGCCGATGCAGAGCATTTCCGCCTGATCACCGGCTTCAACGACATTTTCGTCAGCATTGGCGTTGTCATCATGCTCTTTGCGATGGCGGCAATCGGCGATGCAATCTGGCGCAGCGTCGATGGCCCATCGCCCATCGCTGCCGCACTTGTTGCAGGAACGGCATGGATGCTGGCCGAATTCTTCACCGCAAAGCGGCGCATGGCGCTGCCCAGCATCATCCTGCTGCTCGCCTTCGTGGGCGGCGTGTTCATGACGCAGGTCGGCTTCCTCGTCTCCATCTTCGATGACGGTACAGAACGATCCGAACAGCTTGGCGTATTGCTGCTAGGCGGTGCCGCCCTGGTAACCGCAGGTGCCGCCTGGCTCCACTGGCGCCGCTTCATGGTGCCAATCACCATCGCCGCAGGAACCGCTGCGCTGGCGGGCACGGCAATTGCGCTGATCGTCGCTGCAATCGGGCCCAACAATGCCAACATGGAGAAGATCCTGCTGTCGCTGGTCTTCGTGGCCGGACTGGTGATCTTCGCGTTCGCGATGCGCTGGGACACCAGCGACCCGCAGCGTGAGACTCGGCGCAGCGATGTGGCCTTCTGGCTCCACCTGCTGGCTGCGCCGATGATCGCGCATCCGATCTTCGCTATGCTTGGCGTGACCGACGGCACCAATATCGCGCTGACTTCGGCCGTGGCCGTGATCGCCGTCTATGTGGTTTTCGGCCTCGTCGCTCTGGCGGTTGACCGCAGGGCACTGCTGGTTTCGGCGCTCGCGTATGTGCTGATTGCACTGACCTTCCTGTTCCGCGAATTCGGGGCGGTGGAGCTCAACTTCGCGCTGACTGCGCTGGTAATCGGTTCGGCGCTGCTGACACTTAGTGCGTTGTGGACTCCGATCCGCCGCGGGGTGGTCAATGCACTTCCGGGTGACATGCGGGCACGGCTTCCCGCCACCGCCTGATCTCGGAAGATGCCGAAAAAGGGAAAGGCCCGCGATTCATTGCGGGCCTTTCCCTTTTGCCCAAGACTGAGGAAAGCAAATCACTTGAGCTTCTTCCGCCCTACAAGAACGGGAATACTCCACCTGGCCTCGAAGCTGATCATACTTGCACTCGCAGGATTATTGGTCGCTTACCACGTCATCATGCTACGCGACCTTTATATGGGGCAAGGGTTGAGTACCGATGCAACTTACAATGCTGTCCAGGGCACCTTGCGGTTCGCCATCGTTGTAAGCCTGCTTGCCGTAGTTCTCGGCCAACGACAGGCCTTGTGGTCAATGTGGCTGAGCATCGCCGGGCTGATCGCGACACATTATTGGGCGCACTTCGGCAATGTGCCGGTCGATTTCACAGCAGACCGTGGCGCTCTTTCCTATCTGAAGGGTTTTATCATCCCGACAATAATCACTGTCGCCTTCCTCTATCGTGAAGGGCGACGAGCCTAGCCGTCGACTGCCTTGACGAGCCGCCGCTCCATCGGCGCAAGAACGCCGGGCAGTTCATGCCCGCGCTTGAGCACTTGCCCATGCTCGCCAAACAGCGTCCACATACCCTGTTTGCCGCGCAGGTCGGGGCGCTTTTCGATCCGCGCCTGCGGGCGTTCTGCAGTTCGCCGGAACGCGGCAAAGCTGGCCGCATCGCGGGCGAAATCCATCGCGTAATCACGCCACTGTCCGGCAGCGACCATGCGACCATACAGGTCGAGAATGCGGGTCAGTTCCTCGCGGGTGAACCCCACTTGCAGCGGTTTGCGACCGGGAAAGGCGACGATTGTGTCACCGAGGAAATTCATCAATCGTCAGTCCCGCTCCGCGCCACCGGCTCGCGTTCCGCCCGCAGCGCAGCCACTTCCGAACGCAACGCCTTGAGCTCGCTTTCCAGCTTTTCGATGCAGTCGCGGCTGGAAGGGCCGCAAGGATCGTCACACGGCGTGCCATAGGGGATAAACTCGCGCACCCATTCCTCTGCCGGAACCAGCGTGCTGCGCGCCTTGAGGCCGATCATGGTGGCACCTTCGAGCACATCCTCAGTCACTACCGCATTGGCGCCGATTCGTGCCCGGCGACCTACGGTTATAGGACCGATTACCTGCGCGCCCGAACCGATGATGACTTCATCCTCGATCGTCGGATGGCGCTTGCCCCCCACGCCATTGGTGGGATTGGTGCCGCCCAGCGTCACGCATTGGTAAATCGTTACATTGTCGCCGATAATGGCGGTCTCGCCGATTACGGAGAAGCCGTGATCGATGAAGAAGTTCTTCCCGATCTTTGCACCCGGATGGATATCGATTGCGGTGAGCATCCTGCTCCAGTGATTGACCAGACGGGCGAGGAAGAACAGCTCTGCCTCAAACAGCCAATGCGCCGCGCGGTGATAGGCAAGCGCCCAGACACCGGGATAAAGCAGCACTTCCCACCGGCTCCGCGGCGCGGGATCGCGTGCCTTCACGCTGTCGAGATAGGCGAGCAGCCGGTCCAACATGAGTGTGATTCTCCCACCAAGCGCGGATTAAAGCAAGCGACCCTGCAACGGCCCTTGAACCGCCTCCAGCGCGTCGCGCCAGATCGACATGGTGGCCGGCGCCATCCGTTCAAGGCTCAAACGGTCGATTTCTACCACAATCCGCTCAATTGCAGCGTGACTGCGCTCCATCCTGGGAACGAGATAGGCAGGCGCACCCTCGCCCAGCGCCAACCCCCGTTGCGCTGCATGGCTCAGGATGAGGTCGGCGGCCATATCGTCGTCGGGCGCGCCAATTTCCAACTGCAGTGCGGCGCCCATGCGGCTGCGCAGGTCGGGCAGTTCGATGGCCCAACCCTCTCCGCTGACTGTCAGCAATAGCGGATAGCCATCTTCCTGTGCGCGGTTCCAGGCGTGGAATATCTCTGTCTCGTCGCGCTTGTCGGCCTCGTCGATGGCGCCGCCGCCAGTATGTGAAGCGAACCAGCGCGCCAGCAGCGATTTGCCCGATCTTGGCGGACCGGCCAGAACAGCAGTGTGGAACGGCCAGTCGTGGGATGCCGCCAGCGCATCGGCAACTGCGCGATTGGCCTGGCCGATTACAATGCTGGCGGGTTCCCTAGCGCCCGATTGCGAGAATGGCAGCGCGATCTGGCTCATGTGGACAGCCCGCTCGTGATCAACGGCTGATCGAAAGCGCGGTGGCCCCCTGGGTCACATTGAACCCGCGGTTCCGCAAGGCGTCCGCAAGCTGCCCGATTGAGCCCTGATAGCTTACCGTCATCACGGACGTTCCGCCAATGGCCGTACTGCGAACCCCGGTTGCCTTGACCCCCGAGGTGCCACGAACCGAGGACAGTATGGCGTCGAAGGCACCTGCATCTGGCGTGACGAACTGCACGGTATAGAGCGCCACCGAACCTTCTGGCGGCGGGCGGTTGATCGGCGCAGCTGTAATCGCCCCGTCGCTTGCCTCGGTCGGAGCAGCGTCGTTCACTTCCCGCGCTACATCGCGCGAACGCATCTGGCGGCCAAGCTCGACCAGCCGCGCAATCGCCGGATTGAGCTCGCCTGTGCCCACGTTGAGCGTGGGATCAGGTTTGAACTGTCCATCCGCCAGCGCCTGCTGGAAGATGGTATCAAAGCGCTTCACGGCCATTTCCATCATTGCAGGCACATGCTCTGGCCCCGAAGCCCTCAGCTTGAACCCGGCCAGATAGTCATTGTCAGGCCCGTGACGCGCGGTGAAAGTGCCCTCCACCGGCCCGCCGGGGAAGGTGTAGCGCAGGTGCGCTATGGGCACGAGCACATCGGCCGCACCGAACTCGTCGAGAATATCGCGCCACCAAGTGCGGCTGCGGCGCGTGGTCTGGCCGTAGGTCAGCATCAGCGAATCGCCGCCCGCACCGCCAGGACGGACGTAATTCACCCGGCTGGACCCGGCCTGGAATTCCGCCCAGGCGCGCTGCCAGTCATTGCGCTGCTCATACATCAGTTCAGTCCCGCCAGTAACGGTTACTGGCAGGAGCAACATTGGCACGGACCGTGCCGCTTCGCCGCCTGCGCCGAGGTAGCGTGAGGCACGTTGACGATCGAAAACCACGCCCAGCGTGGCGATATAGCGCCGCGGACCAAGCCGTTCGCGCTGGATCACGATTGCAGAAACGAGGCTGGAAATCTGCGAATCGGGCAACTTTGGCCCATTGATCTTCGCCCACGCCTTGGCCTGCGCTTCGGTCCAGGCCTTCTCGCGCGCTTCGATGCCACTGCTGGCGCTGACATCAACCTCGATGTCGTTCACCTGGATATCGGTGGTCGAAGCCACTGCGGCGATGCCGCGTTCCCCACCCACCTGTGCATAGACGAGCCAGCCCGTGCCGCCAGCCAGCGCAAGGCCGGAGACAATCAGAGCGAGACGGCGGGGTCGGGAAAGGTGCAAAAGTGGCCGCATGGGGAAATCTGGGGGCCTTTTGCCCAATCGGTTCTGGAAATCCAAGCGCGAATGCGCAAGGGGCGTTACATGAGCAGCAATACGCCTTCCTATACCTATGAACAGGCTGGGGTCTCGATCGATGCCGGCAACCGCCTCGTCAAGGCGATCGGTCCGCTGGTGAAAGCAACCATGCGCCCCGGTGCCGATGGCGAGATTGGCGGCTTTGGCGGCTTTTTCGATCCGCGCGCGGCGGGATATAAGGACCCACTGCTGGTGGCAGGCAATGATGGCGTGGGCACCAAACTCAAACTGGCCATCGACGCCGGGCGGCACGAAACAGTGGGGATCGACCTTGTCGCAATGTGCGTCAACGATCTGATCGTGCAGGGCGCAGAGCCGCTGTTCTTCCTCGACTATTTCGCCACCGGCAAGCTGGAGAACGGCGTCGCCGAGACTGTGATCGCGGGCATTGCCGAGGGCTGCAAAATCGCCGGATGTGCGCTGATCGGCGGCGAGACGGCGGAAATGCCGGGCATGTATGCCGAAGGCGATTACGATCTGGCGGGTTTCTGCGTCGGCGCGGTGGAGCGCGGCGAACAATTGACTGGCGAGAAAGTGGCACCGGGTCATGTGTTGCTGGGCCTTGCCAGCTCGGGCGTTCATTCCAACGGTTTCTCACTCGTGCGGCGATTAGCTGCAGACAAGTTCTGGAAGCTCGACCGCCCTGCCCTGTTCGATCAGGACCGGCTGCTGGTCGAGACGCTGCTCGAACCGACGCGTATCTATGTGAAAACACTGCTGCCGCTGGTGCGAGACGGGCTGATTGATGCGATGGCGCATATCACCGGCGGTGGTCTGCTGGAGAATATCCCGCGCGTACTTCCGGCTGGGGCGCATGCAGAAGTCGATGCCGATGGGTGGGAGCAGCCCGGGCTGATGGCGTTCCTGCAGGCGCAGGGCAATATCGAACCTGCCGAAATGGCACGCACTTTCAACTGCGGCGTGGGCATGGTGCTGGCGGTCGATCCGGCGAAAGTCGAGGAAGTCCGCAGCAGGCTGGAAACCGAGGGAGAACAAGTGCTTACGATAGGCCGGATCGTCGAGGGCGATAAAGGCTGCACCGTGCGCGGTTCGGCAGGCACCTGGTCCGGCCGCGAGGACTGGTCGGCAACGCATCATGGGTGAGAAGGCGAAACTCGCCATCTTCATCTCCGGGCGCGGCAGCAATATGGCCGCGCTGCTTTACGCCTCCCGTCTGCCCGACTGCCCTTATGAGGTAGTGCTGGTTGCTGCCAATGATCCTGAAGCAGAGGGTCTGGCATTGGCCGAGACGGAAGGTGTGCCAGTTTTCTCATTGAATCATAAAGGTTTAAGCCGCATCGAACACGATGCTGCGATGGAAAAGGCGGCCCTCAAGTCAGGCGCTCAATACATTGCGCTAGCCGGTTATATGCGGATTCTAACGGACGGATTTGTCGAGCGGTGGGAGGGGCGGATGCTCAACATCCACCCCTCACTGCTACCGAAATACACTGGCCTCAACACCCATCAGCGGGCGATTGATGCGGGCGATAGCCATGCGGGCGCGTCGGTCCATCTGGTGACGCCTGAGCTCGATGCGGGCGAGGTTCTGGGCCAGATTGCTGTGCGCATAGATGTCAATGAAGCGCTTGATTCACTCGCCGAACGCGTCAGACACGCCGAACACCAGCTCTATCCGCGCGTTGTGTCCGATTTTGTATCGCGCGGGAACGATCCGACGTTCCTGTTGGAGAAGGTTCGCCAGCTTGCCCTCGCCCTGCCCGAGACGCATGAGCGCGAGAGCCACGGTTCGCCCGGCTGGCGTGCGGGGAGCGAGAAATCGGGCAAGTTCTTCGCCTATTTCAGCGACCAGCATCACGGTGTCGAACATATCGCGCTGCTGGTGAAGACCGGCAGCATGGACGAACTGCTCGATCTGGTGGAGGCGCAGCCGCAGGCCTATTTCAAACCCGCCTATTATGGTGCGAGCGGGTGGATCGGGGTGATCCTCAACCGCCCGGGGCTCGACTGGGATCATGTCGCCGACTGGCTGGAACGCAGTTGGCGCAGTGTCGCACCGAAAAGTGCAACCCGGCTGATGGATGTGGCAGGCCAGTTCTGATGCGCGAGCGCCTGACGCCCTATATCTTCTTCCTGCTCGCCGGTGCGGCTTTCGCATTGATCGCAGTGCAGGGAGATTCTGCCCTGGAGGAGCCGGTCGATCCGATGCGCGCTGTGATGGTGGTGATCGGCGTCTTTGCCGGAGCGCATATTCTGCGCGCATTGGTGAGCCGCCTGCTCAACAATCGCGACAAAAGCGACGGCTAGAGCGCTCCTGCCCGCTCCGCCTGCGCCTGGAAACGGTGATAAAGTGCGGGAAGCGATACGGCGTTATTTTCGCGGAAAGCCTCTACTTCGGAAACCTTGCCGTCCGAGAAACCCACCTTCCACAGGCTGGGCCATGAGAATTCGGGCAGGTGCGAGGCAATTTCGCCCTTGATCAGCAGCGTATCGCCGTCGCGAGCGAATTCCTTGAAGTGGATTGTCTCGTCAGGCGCGTGGAGATGCAGCAAGCGTACTGCATCGATGAAATCCTCACCGCCCTGGATGCGCGATCCAACCGCATCGCTATAGGTAAAGTCATCGCTGAGCAAAGTGAGCAGCGCATCATATTCGCGCGCGTTCAAATGCGCAGCAATGCGCATCGCGAGCTGCTTTTCGCGCCTCTTACGCCAGAACACGACCCCGACCCCTTGGTAACCAATTGAAAGTCATTACCACGACGGTGCCCAGTCCGAAATTAACAAAGGTTATATGCAATCGAATTCTGCAAATAAAACGGGCGCCCTCCGGTCTGGAGAGCGCCCGCTTTTCGGCGCAGGAAGCGCCGAACCTGATGCCGATCAGCCGACCAGCTCGTCTTCGTTGAAGAAGAAAGCGATCTCGGTCGCGGCGTTCTCATCGCTGTCCGAACCGTGGACCGAATTGGCTTCGATCGATTCGGCATAGGTCTTGCGGATGGTGCCTTCGTCTGCATCGGCCGGGTTGGTGGCGCCCATCACGTCACGGTTGCGCTTCACGGCGTCTTCGCCTTCCAGTGCCTGGACCACGACCGGGCCCGAGATCATGAAATCGACCAGTTCGCCGAAGAAGGGGCGTTCCTTGTGAACTGCGTAGAAGCCTTCGGCCTGTTCGCGGGTCATGTGGATGCGCTTGGAAGCGACGACACGCAGGCCGGCGTCCTCCAGCATCTTGGTGACCGCGCCGGTCAGGTTGCGACGGGTGGCATCGGGCTTGATGATCGAAAAGGTGCGGGTAACCGCCATGATGAGTTCCTCGAGATTAGGAGAGATGGGGGAGAGTTTTCTCGCGCGCGCCCCTAGCGCCGCACGCGCGCGCGGGCAAGACTTCACTCGAAGCCGGTCACAATGGTCAAAGAGGCGAGGGTCTGCTCGTCCTTGTCGGTGGCACGAAGCGAGAAATGCGAGCTGCCGTCCGCACTGCGGCCGCCAATGGTGGTGATGACATCGCCGGGCACGTCGATTTGCGTGTCGATCCCCGCCCGTGCCGCCTGCTGGCGATAGAAGCCGAGCACAGTCGCGCGGTCGTCGGGCGTAATGAAATCGACAGTGATGTAGCGCCCCTCGCCTTGTTCCACACTGGTCGTGTGCAGAACCTGCGCTTCGGGATAGAGCCTGAAGGGCAGCGGCAGCACCGCCGGCACTGTCTCGCCCGAACGCAGGATCGTGGCGACGCCCGACCCGTCGATATTGCTGGCGGTGATTGCACCGTCTTCCGGATCAATGGCGTAGGTGCCGATATCGGCGCCATTGTCCCGCGTGCGGGCGATACGGGTGGGCTCTCCCACGCGATACTGACTGCACACCGTCAAGAGTGCGGCAAGGCCAATCAGGAGAGCGAAAGCGCGTCGCATTCAGGATCGACGGACGAATAGGCCGTCGGTTCCGCCGTGCCTAGCGCCCTTCGCGCCAGCCGCCCTGCGGGGTCTGCTTGTAAATGCGGTTGTCGATATCCTCGCGC
This sequence comes from uncultured Qipengyuania sp., assembly GCA_965650395.1. Taxonomy (GTDB): domain Bacteria; phylum Pseudomonadota; class Alphaproteobacteria; order Sphingomonadales; family Sphingomonadaceae; genus Qipengyuania. The sequence continues at coordinate 33,135 of CBFGON010000003.1, forward strand.
GCATCGAGTTCGCGCCACAGATCGCGCGCCGCGCCAGTCGCCTGCTCGTCGAACAGCAGCATGACCCGTTCGAAACCTTCCGCGCCGGCGCGCCATTGGCCATCGGCAATCAGCGCAATGCGCGCGCCATTGGCCGCATCGCAACTTTCGCCAATCAGGATCGGCTGGCGCGCTGCATGAGCGCCATCGGCCGGGCCGTTGGCAAGGAACTGCGTAGTGCCGAAGCTCCACAAGGCCGAACCGATCTTATCGCGCAAGGCGTTGTCACCGGCGACCACCAGCAGCCGCTCGCCCGCCTGCAGCGCCTTGGCCGCCAGCTTGGCGGTCGTCACATCCACCGGATCGCGGCTCAGCTGATAGAAATCGACCCGGGTGGACATGACGTGCGATTACTTCTCCGCCGTATCGGAAACCAGCCGGTCGATCAGGCGCACGCCATAGCCGGTTGCGCCCTTGCCCCAGGTACGACCCGGCTTGTCCGCCCAGGCCATGCCGGCAATGTCGATATGCGCCCAGGGCGTGCCATCGGCAATGAAGCGCTGGAGGAACTGTGCGGCAGTGATCGAGCCGGCGCCCTTGCCGCCGATGTTCTTCATATCGGCAATCGGACTGTCGATCATCTTATCGTAAGCCTTGGCCAGCGGCATCCGCCAGACCTTGTCGCCGGTTGCCTCGCCAGCTTCAGCCAGTTCCTGCGACAATGCGTCGTCATTCGAGAAAAGCCCGGCATATTCATTGCCCAGCGAGATGATGATCGCGCCGGTCAGCGTGGCGAAATCGACCACGCGTGAAGGCTGGAATTCTTCCTGCGTCCAATGCAGCGCATCGGCCAACACCAGGCGGCCTTCGGCATCGGTATTGAGGATCTCGATCGTTTGCCCGCTCATGCTGGTCACAACATCGCCCGGGCGCTGCGCATTGCCGTCAGGCATATTCTCGACAAGGCCCATCACGCCAACCACATTGGCCTTGGCCTTGCGCTTGACCAGCGTCAGCATGCCGCCGGCAACTGCACCGGCACCACCCATGTCCCACTTCATGTCTTCCATGCCCGGCCCGGGCTTGATCGAGATGCCGCCGGTATCGAAGGTCACGCCCTTGCCGACGAAGGCCACGGGCGGTTCGCCCGATGTGCCGCCGTTCCAGCGGATCGCCAGGATCCGCGAATCGCGCGCCGAGCCCTGCCCCACACCCAGCAGCGAGCCCATGCCGAGCTTTTCCATCGCTGGTTCGTCGAGTACGATCAGCTCCGCACCGGTATCCTTGAAGCCTTCCTGACAGCGCGCCACGAAGCTTTCGGGATAGATGATATTGGCCGGTTCGGTGACCAGTTCGCGGGTGAACTCTACGCCTTCGGCCAAAGCGGTGGCGGTCTGCCATGCAGCCTCTGCACCGTCAGGCGCGCCAACCACAGTGACGCGCTTGAGCGTGACCTTCTGCTCGTCCTTCAGCTTGGTGCGATAGATGTCGTAACGCCAGTTGCGCAGGCGCAGGCCCAGCAGCACATGCGCGGCTTCTTCAGCGGTCAGTCCGCTTTCGGTGAAGTCGAGCACCAGTTCCTCGTCACCGGTCGACTGGTATTTGCCTGCCAGCGCAGCACCGGCCATCTCGCAATTCGCCAGTCGCGCTTCGTCCGACTTTTCGCCAAGCCCGGCCAGCGCCAGCCGCGCGACCGAACCATCCTTCTCGACGAAACCGTCGAATGTCTGGCCCACGCTGCCCTTGAAGCGTACTGCTTCGGCACCTGCCCTCATGGCTGCATTAAGGTCTGCCGGAAGCTTGCCCTGATCGACGGTTTGCGCAATGAGGCGCGCCGCTTGAGGACGGGCCTGGCTGAACTGGACTTGCATGAAATCTCCCGAATTCTTGGATAATGCGGATCGGGCAAAAGGGGCCCGAACGGCAAGGATGGCGATTGCGATTAGGCGTGGCTGGTGCGATAGGCAAGCGATGGTCCCGGGTCGCGCTAATCCCAGCTCAGTCGTGCTTCACTCCTTCGGGACCGCTGCCGCGGCGCTCGCGCTGGCTGCTGCTTCACCGCTGGCGGCGCAGGAAGGCGCGGCGACCGGTTCGGGCACTGTGGCAGAACCAGAGGGTGTCAGTCCCGATGGCCCGGCACCGCAGGATGATGCGACGCAATCCGATCCGCTGATGCAGCATCTGCCGGGCAGCGAGACGCCGCCCGACCTTCCGTCCGCGCCCGAATTCAACGCCGCAGGCGAACGGCAGATATCCTTCGCATCCGACATTCTCAGCTACAATGCCGAAACCGGCGAGATGAACGCCGAAGGCAATGTTTTGCTGCAATCGGGAGACCGGTCGCTGCGTGCCGATTCGGTCAGCTGGAACGAGAAGACCGGCGTGATCCTGGCGAGCGGCAATGTCCGCTTCGTGGACGAGAACGGCAACCAGCTGTTCACCGAGAAGGTGGAACTGACCGACGAGTTCGAAGCGGGCGCGATGGAAGATCTGCTGCTGGCGCTGCGCGAAGGCGGGCGGCTGGCAGCCAACAAGGGCATGCGCGAGAGCGACGGCACGATAACGCTGACCGAAGCTGCCTATTCGGCCTGTGCGGTCGTCACGCCGCAGGGCTGCCCCAAAGAGCCAAGCTGGCGCATCACTGCCGACCGCGTCACCTATAATCCGGACGATTCGCAGGTCCGTTTCCAGGGTGCCTATCTCGAATTGTTCGGCGCGCGAATCCTGCCTCTGCCGGGTCTGGCGATCCGCACCGATGGCGGGGCGGTTTCGGGCATCCTCCAGCCCGACCTCAGGATTTCGGAAAGCAACGGGGTCGAGGTTTCGGGCAGCTATTACGTGCGGCTGGCCGACAACAAGGACCTGACGCTTTCGACCTATCTCTTCACCAAGGCTCCGCCGATGGTCTCGGGGCAGTGGCGCCACCTGACCGACAAGGGCGCGTACCAGATCACCGGCTATCTGACGCACAGCAAGCGCATCTCGGACTTCACCGGCGAGACGGTTGAGGGCGAGAAGGATTTGCGCGGCTATATTTTCGCCAATGGTCGCTTCCAGTTCGATCCCTACTGGAGCCTGACCGCCTCGATCCGCCGCGCCAGCGACCGCACTTTCCTGCGCCGGTACGATATCAGCCGCGATGACCGGCTGCGCTCGATGGTGGACCTCGAACGGATCGATTCGCGCTCCTATTTCTCCCTCGCCGGCTGGGCCACCCAGACGCTGCGGCTGAACCAGGATCAGGGGCAGGTGCCGATCGCCTTGCCGGCGATGGACTACCGCCTGCGGCTCGATGATCCGATACTGGGCGGCAAGGTGGAATTGCAGGCCAACAGCCTGGCGATCATGCGCGACGAAGGGCAGGACACCCAGCGCGCCTTTGCCCGCGCGAAGTGGGATCTCAAGCAGATTACCGCGATGGGGCAGATCGTCACAGTTACCGGCCTGCTGCGCGGCGATGTCTATCATTCGAGCGATAACGCGCTGACCGACACCGTATCCTATCGCGGTGACAGCGGCTGGCAGGGCCGTGGTGTGGCGCTGGGTGCGGTCGATGTCGAATGGCCCTTTGTGGGTGAATTTCTGGGCGGCGAGCAGGTGTTCACGCCGCGCGTGCAGCTGGTTGTCACGCCGCCGATCCGCAATCTCGCTATCCCCAACGAAGATGCGCGCGCGATTGACCTGGAAGATTCGAACCTCTTCGCGCTCAACCGTTTTCCCGGATATGATCGGGTGGAAGACGGCGCACGCGTTACCTATGGTTTCGACTGGCAGCTGCGGCGGCCGAACTGGGAGGTAAACTCGACCTTCGGCCAGTCCTATCGCCTCGACACCGACCGCGACATTTTCCCCGATGGAACAGGCCTGTCGGAAAAGGTCAGCGATTTCGTCGGCCGGACCGAAGTGCGCTATCGCGATTTCGTGAAGTTCACACACCGCTTCCGGCTCGACAAGGACAATCTGGCGGTGCGCCGGAACGAGATCGACGCTACGGTCGGCTCCAGCCGCACCTATGGCGAAATCGGCTACCTGCGGCTCAATCGCGACATCACCGAAGTCGAGGATTTGCAGGACCGCGAGGAATTGCGCGCCGCCGTGCGTGTGGCCTTCGCCAATTACTGGTCGGTATTCGGCTCAGGCGTCTTCAACCTGACCAATGCCCAAGAGGATGCAACATTTTCGAGCGACGGTTTCGACCCGATCCGCACAAGGCTGGGCGTTGCCTATCAGGACGATTGCCTGGAAATGGGCGTGACCTGGCGGCGTGACTATATTTCGGCCGGCGACGCCGAGCGCGGCGATACTTTCCAGCTCTATTTCAGCCTCAAGAACCTGGGCTTCCGCTAGGCTTGTTGGCAGCGGCGGGCAAAGCGGCTATCCGGCCTCGCAATCAGCTAAGGTTAAGCCAATTGGCCGCAAGGCAGCACCAATCGGGCGCAACAGGCGCCGTAAAGGAACGACATTAGTGAACGCCAATATCGTCTCGAAATTGTCCGGCTTTGCCGCAACCATGGCACTTGCGGTCGCGCCGATTGCCGCGCAGGCGCAGGATCAGGCTCCCGCCGAGGATGCCGACGCTGCCACGTCCATCGATCCGCTAAACCTGCCGCAGCAGCTGAACATGCTCACCAACCCCGACCCCAACGTCCGCAAGGCGACTGCGGTGGTCAACGGGCATGTCATCACGGGCACCGATCTCGACCAGCGCGTCGCTTTGCTGGTCGACGCCAACCGCGGCGCAATCGATGCCGAGGAAATGCAGCGCGTGCGGGCGCAGGTGCTGCGTAATCTGATCGACGAGACACTGCAGATCCAGGCCGCCACGGCCGAGGAAATCGTCATCGACCAGGCCGAAATCGACCAGACATTTGCCCGCGTGGCGGCGCAGAATAACCGTCAGGCCGAAGACATGGATGCCTATCTCAATTCGATCGGCTCTTCCACAGCCTCGCTCAAGCGCCAGATCCAGGGCGAACTCGCCTGGCAGCGCCTGCTGCGCCAGAAGGTCGCTTTTTTCGTCAATGTTTCGGCAGAAGAAGTGAACGAACTGATGGAGCGGCTCAACGCTTCCAAGGGCACTGACGAATACTGGGTATGGGAAATCTTCCTTGGCGCGACGCCTGAAAATGCCGCAGCCGTCGAAGCCAATGCCAACAAGATCGTCGAGCAGCTGCGCCAGGGCGGCAGCTTCGTTGCCTATGCTCGCCAATTCTCCGAAGCCTCTACCGCTGCTGTTGGCGGCGACCTTGGGTGGATCCACCTGCCGCAGCTCAAGGATCCTCAGCTCGAAGGCGTAGTGGGCCAGATGCAGCCCGGCCAGTTGATCGGACCGATCGGCATCACCGGCGGTTACTGGATCGTCTTCCTGCGGGACAAGCGCCAGGTACTGACTGCCGACCCGCGCGACGCCATGCTCAGCCTCAAACAGATTCAGATCGGCTTCGATCCCAATGCCTCGAAGGCCGTCAACGACGCCAAGCTGCAAAGCTTCATGCGCGGTGTGGAAAGCTTCAAGGGCTGCGGCAGTGCAGAAGAATCGGCCGCTGCAATTGGCGCCAATGTCGTCACCAATGACCAGATCCGTGCGCGGGCTCTGCCAGAGCAGCTGCAGAACCTCATCCTCGGCCTGAATATCGGCGAGACTACCCCGCCGTTCGGTTCGATCGAGGAAGGCGTGCGCGTGCTGATGCTTTGCGGTCGCGATGACCCGAAGGCTGAAGCCGGCCCCAATTTTGACGAGCTGATGGCGCAGATCGAGGATGAGCGTATCGGCAAGGCCGCCCAGCGTTACCTGCGCGACCTGCGTAACGACGCTTACATCGTCTATAATTGACCCAGCCTTCGCTCCCTCTCGCTGTTTCGCTAGGCGATCCGGCGGGGATCGGGCCGGAAATTATCGCCGAGGCGTGGTCACGGCGTGACAGCCAGGGTGTGCCGCCGTTCTTCGTAGTCGGTGGCGCGGGCATTCTGGCCGCCGCGGCGGCATTGCGCGGGCTGGACGTGCCGGTGGAGATCATCGAATCGCCGCGGCAAGCGCTGGGGTTATGGGGCCGCGCGCTGCCCGTGTTTGGCACCGAGGACAGCGACTACCTGCCTGGCCAGCCTGAAGTTGGCGGCGCGCAACTGGCACTGTTCTCGCTCCGCAATGCCACCGCTCTTGCGCAGGCCGGGCAAGCTGCAGGCGTGGTCACCGCGCCCATTTCCAAGGCCTGGCTGGCGACCGTCGGGTTCACCCAGCCCGGCCAGACCGAATTTCTAGCCGATGCCTGCAATCTGGCGCATGACGATGCCGTGATGATGCTTGCCGGGCCAAGCCTGCGCGCCGTGCCGCTTACGGTTCATTGCGCGCTGGCCGATGTGCCCGGTCTGCTCTCGATCGAGCTCATCGCCCATCGTGTGCGGATCGTGGCGCAGGCGCTGGAGCAGGATTTCGGCCTCGAGGCGCCGCGTATCGCGGTCTGCGGGCTCAATCCCCATGCGGGCGAAGGCGGCAAGTTCGGTGACGAGGAAGCGCGGATCATCGCCCCGGCGATCGAAATTCTGCGCAACGAGGGGCTGGACGTATCTGGCCCGCACCCTGCCGATGCGCTGTTCACCCCGCGCGCCCGTGCTGGCTATGACGCAGCGCTGGCGATGTATCACGACCAGGCACTCGTGCCACTCAAGGCACTCGATTTCGACGCCGGGGTCAATGTCACGCTGGGCCTGCCAATCGTGCGCACCAGCCCGGATCACGGCACCGCCTTTGACATTGCAGGCAAACATCTGGCCGATCCGGGCGCGATGATTGCTGCACTGAAGATGGCGGGCGAGATGGCTGGACGGCGAATTAGCGCTTGATCCGCCCAGCCTGAGCTTGTCGAAGGCCACGCGATGAGGCAGGCGTCGAGCGCGTGCTGCGGCAGGATCAGCACGAACGGAGTCCAGTTGGCCGAACTACCCCCTCTTCGCGAAGTCATCGCCCGCCACGGCCTCTCCGCGTCCAAGGCGCTGGGGCAGAACTTTCTGTTCGACGAGCAATTGCTCGACCGTATCGCCGCCATACCGGGCGATCTTGCGGGCAGGCAGGTGCTGGAGGTTGGACCCGGTCCCGGCGGGCTGACCCGCGCGCTGTTGCGAGCAGGCGCGCGCGTTACCGCAATCGAGATGGACCGCCGCTGCCTCCCTGCACTTGCCGAACTTGGCGAAGCATTTCCCGGCCAGCTCCGCGTGGTGGAAGGCGATGCGCTCAAGCTCGACCATGCCGAACTGATGGGCGGTCAACCCTTCGCCGTGCTTTCCAACCTGCCCTATAATGTCGGCACCGCCCTGTTCGTGCGCTGGCTGGGTGGTGAGAGCTGGCCGCCACTGTGGACCTCGCTGACGCTGATGTTCCAGCAGGAAGTTGCCCAGCGCATTGTCGCACAGCCCGATACCAGCGCTTACGGGCGCCTCGCCGTCCTCGCCCAGTGGCGCGCGCAGGCGAAACTCGCGATGAAAGTCCATCGCAGCGCGTTCACTCCGCCGCCCAAGGTGATGAGCGCCATCGTCCATGTCACACCCGGCTCCATGGCCGAAGGCGTTTCCGCGCGCGTGTTGGAACGCCTGACAGAAGCTGCCTTCGGCCAGCGCCGCAAGATGCTGCGACAGAGCCTCAAGGGTATGCCGGGCGCCGTAGATGCGCTGGAGGAACTCGGTGTCGATCCCCAGCGACGGGCCGAGACCGTCAGCGTCGGCGAATTCGTGAATATCGCGCGATTGCTGTCTCGTTAATTCAGTATAACGATGATTTTGCAGGAAAATGGGGATTAACCGGGCGCAGCGTTAACCCCGCCTAGACATTATGCCCCCTACCGCTATCGAATAGCGGCAAGGGGCAATTCTCATGAATATGACTGTCAATCAGGCGGGGCTCGACGCTGCCGCCATTGAGGCCGATGACTTCGCCAAGGATGCGGCGGTTTACAAGACGCTGCTGGAATCGACCCGCGCGATTCCGTGGAAGATCGATTGGGCGACCATGCAGTTTGCCTATATCGGCCCGCAGATCGAAGAATTGCTCGGCTGGGCGCAGGACAGCTGGACCACGGTTGAGGACTGGGCCAGCCGCATGCATGAGGACGACCGCGACTATGTGGTCAATTTCTGCGTTTCACAGTCGCAGGCAGGCGTCGACCATGAAGCCGATTACCGCGCACTGACGGCCGATGGCAGCTATGTCTGGATCCGCGATGTGGTCCATGTGGTGCGTAAGGACAATGGCGAGGTTGATTGCCTGATCGGCTTCATGTTCGATATTTCCGAACGCAAGAAAGCCGAAGAGGAGCTGCTCCGCCTCCAGCGCGAGCTGGAGCGGCTGTCGCTGACCGACGGGCTCACCGGCATCGCCAACCGCCGCCTGTTCGACAAGCGGCTGGGCGAGGAATTCAACCGCGCCACACGCAGCGGTGCGCCGCTTTCGATCCTGCTGCTCGATCTCGATTTCTTCAAGCAATACAATGATCACTACGGCCATATCGGCGGCGATGAATGCCTCAAGGCGGTTGCATCTGCGCTTGCGGATGTGGCGCATCGCTCGGGCGATCTGGTGGCACGTTTCGGGGGCGAGGAGTTCGCCATGCTGCTGCCCAATACAGACGAGGACGGCGCCCAGCAGAAGGCAGAAGACTGCGCCTCGGCCATCGCCGCGCTGGCGATGCCGCACGAGGGATCGCAGGCAGGTGAAATGGTCACGGCCAGCATCGGTTCGATCACGGCAATCTGCAACAAGGACGGCGGGATGATGGAACTGATCGAAGCCGCCGACCGCCTGCTCTACACCGCCAAGAACAACGGCCGCGCCCGGATCGAGGTGGGGGCGCTTTAATCGTCGCGCTTGGCCAACTTTCTCAGCAATTGCGCGGCGATATCGAGCGATTGCAGATTGGTGGCATGGCGGATCACTATGGCATCATCGTCTGACAACGCATCGGCCAGTTCGTCGAGCGCAGCGGCAGCGCGGGTCATGTCGTCAACGGTGATGAAGGAAGCGTGGAGCGGTGCGATGGTCGCCCCGCCAGCTTCGTCCGCGCGGTGTTCTTCCATTATCCGCTGGAAAACGCGGTCGACCACGCGTTGCGGGTGTGCGCTCGGCAGCCAGTCTTCCACATCGGTGCGCTCGGCAAAGGATACCCCGGCCTGCTCACCCCCGCGCCAAACGATCCGGCCCGGCACCGCCAGCGGGCCACGGCGCAGCTCTACTTCCTCGCCCACCTGCGGCAGCGCATCGCCTTCGATCAGCGCGCCGATCGGCGAGATATTGCACAGCTTGACCGTGCCACCCGATGCATCGGCATGCATGCTGGCTCTGACAAGCAGGTCGATCCGCTCTTCGCGGCGATGGCGCTGGGCTCCGGCGGCCAAATTGCGATTCCCGTTACAGGTTGTGACACCAGCCTTAAGGATCAAAGTTTACCGGATTCTTGATGAGGGCGGCGCGGCTTGCCCTAGCTCACAGCCTTCTTCCGCTGTCGCCAGGCATGCAGAAGCGGTTCAGTATAGCCACTGGGTTGCTGGACGCCCTTGAAGATCAGATCACGCGCGGCGCTGAAGGCGGGCCCGTCGCGGTTTTCCAGCAGCGGTTCGTAAAGCGGATCGCCAGCGTTCTGCGCATCGACCTTGGCGGCCATGCGGTCGAGCGCGGCGAGTACCTGCTCCTCGCTTACCACGCCGTGCAGCAGCCAGTTGGCGATATGCTGGCTGGATATGCGCAAAGTGGCGCGGTCTTCCATCAGCCCTACATCGTTGATGTCGGGCACCTTGGAGCAGCCGACGCCCTGATCGACCCAGCGCACCACATAACCCAGCAGGCCCTGACAATTATTGTCGAGCTCCTCGGCGATTTCCTCCGCGCTCCAGTTCACCCCGTCGGCCAACGGGATGGCGAGCAGATCGTCCAGCGGAGCGACATCGCCCAGCCCCTTTTGTACCGCGAATACATCTTCGCGGTGATAGTGGATCGCGTGGAGCGTTGCGGCGGTCGGGCTTGGCACCCAGGCCGTGTTCGCGCCCGCGCGCAGATGGCCGATCTTCTCGGCCATCATCTGCCCCATCAGATCAGGCGCGGCCCACATGCCCTTGCCGATCTGCGCCTTGCCCGAAAGGCCATGCCTGAGTCCGATGCCGACATTGCGCGCTTCATAGGCCTTGAGCCACGCAGACGACTTCATCGCGCCCTTGCGCAGCATCGGCCCGGCGCGCATCGAAGTGTGGATCTCGTCACCCGTGCGGTCGAGGAAGCCGGTGTTGATGAACACGATCCGATCTTTAACCGCATGGATGCAGGCGGCCAGATTGGCCGAAGTGCGGCGTTCCTCATCCATTACGCCCACCTTGATCGTGTGGCGCTTCAGCCCGAGCAGATCCTCCACCGCATCGAACAGATCATTGGTGAAGCCGCATTCCTCCGGCCCGTGCATCTTGGGTTTGACGATATAGATCGAGCCGCTGCGCGAATTGCCGAATGTGCCGAGGCCTTCGACATCATGCGCCCCGATGGCCGAGGTGATCACCGCGTCCATGATACCTTCGGGGATCTCGCGCCCGTCCCAGCGCATCGCCGGATTGGTCATCAGATGGCCGACATTGCGCACGAACATCAGGCTGCGACCGGGTAGCGAATGCTGGCTGCCATCGGGCGCGGTATAAGTGACATCCTCTGCCAGAGTACGGGTGAGGTTCCTGCCGCCCTTCTCGAAACTTTCTGACAGATCGCCGCGGATCACGCCCAGCCAGTTGCGATAGGCCAGCAGCTTGTCTTCGGCATCGACCGCCGCGACCGAATCTTCGCAATCGGCAATAGCGGTCAACGCGGCCTCCAGCCGGACGTCCGAAATGCCCGAGGGATCGTCGCGCCCGATCTGCGTATCGGCAAACTGCACTTCCACATGCAGCCCGTTGTTGCGGAACAGCCTGCCCGCGGCAGTCTGGCCGACATATTGCGACGGATCGGCGATGGGGATACCGCCCGAAGGATCGCCAAGGTCGGCCCATTTCGCGCCGTCAGCCAAGGGCACGGCTTCGTCGAGGAAGGCCTTTGCCGCAGCGATCACTGCTGCCCCGCGCAGCTCGTCATAGCCACCCGGCGTCGCGGGCGGCGCATCCAGCGTATCCGTGCCGTAAAAGGCATCATAGAGACTGCCCCAACGCGCATTGGCAGCATTGAGCAGGAAGCGCGCATTGAGGATCGGCACCACCAGCTGCGGCCCGGCCATAGTGGCTATCTCGGGATCGACGTTCTGCGTCCCGATGGTGAACGCGCCCGGTTCGGGCACGAGATAGCCGATTTCTTCGAGGAAGGCGCGATAGGCGTCCGCATCATGTGGCCGCCCTTTGCGCCCTTCGTGCCAGCCATCGATCGTGGCCTGCAATACATCGCGCCGTTCCAGCAGCGCCCGGTTGCGCGGGGCAAACTCCCCAAGCAATGCGGCCAGACCCAGCCAGAATTGCTCGACGTCGCGGCCAAGCGGAGGCAGGACTTCGCTTTCGATGAAGGCGGCCAGTGCCGGATCGACCTCGATATTGGCGCGGGTCACGTAGTGGGTCATGGAACTCCTCAAGGGTAATCGATCGCAGATAGGGACCCGGGGAGGAGTGAGATGGTCTATGGCGGCAGTGGTTGACGATTGCAAGGCGTGGGCTGGACTTGGCACCGCGCGCAGCTAAGGAAGTTGCCGATGAAACCGGATAGTGCCCCCGAAACCCTGCACGACGCGATCGACAGCGATGCCATGCTGCGTCAGGTGGAAAGCTGGGCCAGCATCAACACGGGCACCGCCAACATGGAAGGCCTGGCGAAGATGGCCAATGTGCTGGCCGATAGCTTTGCCGCTTTGCCGGGCGAGGTCGAACTGGTCGAGCCGGGCCGTGTCACCGCCATTGGTGCCGATGGCCGCGAATTCGAAAAACCGCATGGCAAGCATATGGTGCTGCGCGTGCGCCCTGAAGCCGAGCGGCGGCTGGTCCTGACCGGGCATATGGATACAGTGTTCCCGGTCGATCACAGCTTCCAGCAGGTCAGCCGGATCGATGCGGATACAATCAACGGACCCGGCACCGCTGACATGAAGGGCGGATTATGCGTGATCCTCCACGCGCTGAGCACCTTTGAACGCACGCCAGACGCTGCCCGCATCGGCTATGACGTGATGATCAATTCCGACGAGGAAACCGGCAGCCTCGCCAGCCGCGGCCTGATCGAACAGCTTGCGCGCGGGAAATATGCCGCGCTGACCTATGAACCCAGCGCTCTGCCCGATGGCACGCTGGCCCATGCGCGCGGCGGGACGGGCAATTACTCGATCACTTTCACTGGCCGTTCTGCCCACGCAGGCCGCAACCCGCACGAAGGACGCAATGCGCTAGTTGCGGCGGCCGATCTGGTGCTGCGGATCAAGGCGCTGGAAGCGGATGACATCACCGTGAACCCGGCCAGGATCGAAGGCGGCAGCGCCAATAATGTAGTGCCCGATCTGGCCGTTCTGCGCTTCAACATTCGCCCCAAAACCACTGGCGCTATGGAAAGGTTCGACAGCGAACTCAACGCTTTGCTGCGCACAATAGAAGCAGAACGCGAAGTCGGCATCCACCGCCACGGCGGTGTCACCCGCCCGCCCAAGCCGGTCGACGAAAAGGCGCAGCGCCTGTTCGATCTGGTCCGCGATTGCGGCGCAGCATTGGGCCAGACGATCGGCTGGATACCCAGCGGCGGCGTGTGTGACGGAAACAATATTGCCGCTTGCGGCGTGCCCGTGGTGGATACCATGGGCGTGCGTGGCGGGGCGATCCATTCGCCTGACGAATTCATGATAGTGCCTTCGCTGAAAGAGCGCGCCGCCCTGTCGGCCCTCCTTCTGACGAGGCTGTCCACGGGAGACCATTTGTGAGCTTTCGCCTGCGCGCTGCGCATATCAGCGACCTTGAACACCTTTATGAAATGGCCAAGCTGACCGGCGGCGGTTTCACCAATCTGCCCGCCGACCGCGCTGCGCTGACCAGGAAGCTGGAACGCGCGGAAAACGCTTTCGCGCGCCGCGATGGCGAATTGGGTGACGACCAGTTCGTGCTGGTGCTGGAAAACACAGCCACCGGCCAGGTGCGCGGCACCTGCCAGTTGTTCAGCCAGGTCGGGCAACAATGGCCATTCTATTCCTATCGCCTCAATACGCTGACGCAGCACAGCCAGGAACTCGACCGCACAGTGCGCGCCGAAATGCTCAGCCTGTGCACCGATCTCGAAGGTGCTTCTGAAGTCGGCGGGCTGTTTCTCCATCCGGGCGAACGTGCGGGCGGGCTTGGCCTGCTGCTGGCGCGCAGCCGCTATCTGTTCATTGCCATGCACCGCAGCCGCTTTGCCGACCGTATCCTGGCCGAATTGCGCGGCGTGATCGACGATCGTGGCGGCTCCCCCTTCTGGGATGGCGTGGCGGGCCGCTTCTTCGGCATGACCTTTCAGGAAGCCGATTATTTCAACGCCATCAATGGCAACCAGTTCATCGCCGATCTGATGCCCAAGCATCCGGTCTATGTCGCCATGCTCAATGACGAAGCGAAAAAGGTCATCGGCGTGCCCCATCCCACCGGCCGCGCAGCGATGCAGATGCTGGAGAACGAAGGTTTCGCCGCAGAAGGTTATCTCGACATTTTCGACGGCGGCCCGACGATGACCGCGCGCACCGACAATGTGGTTAGCGTGCGCGACGCGCGGCCCGCGCGCGTCAGTTCGACCGATCTCGACATTGGCGAACGCGCTCTGCTGGCAACCGGAACGCTCGACACATTCCGCAGCGCCTATGGGATGCGCGAGCTCGGCGAGGACGGCACCGTCGCGATCGACCGCCTCTGCGCCGAAGCGCTGGGCGTGAGCGAAGGCGAAGAGGTGTGGAGCGTGACGCGGTAACCGTATATCCGTCTTCGCGAGGAGCGTAGCGACGCGGCGATCCATGGCCCGCCCGCTCGCATGAAAGTCTCCCATGGATTGCCGCGCGACCTTTGGTCGGCCCCAATGACGAGCAAGGAATAGCTGTGCTGCAAGAGATCAATTTCGACGGGATCGTCGGCCCGAGCCACAATTACGCCGGACTCAGCCTGGGCAACATTGCCAGCGCCAGCCACAAGGGTGACACATCCTACCCCCGCGCTGCTGCGCTGCAGGGCGTTGCCAAGATGCGCAGCAATATGGCGCGCGGCCTGGCACAGGGGTTTCTGCTGCCACTGCCGCGCCCGAACGGCCAATTGCTGCGCGATCTCGCCGTCGACGCCAGTGCCCCTCGCCAACTGCTCGCCGCAGCATGGTCGGCCAGTTCGATGTGGACCGCGAATGCGGCAACGGTCAGCCCCGCGCCCGATACGGCAGACGGGCGCTGCCATCTGACCCCGGCCAATCTCGTCACCATGCCGCATCGCGCGCAGGAATGGCAGGATACGCAAGCGCAGCTGAAAATCGCCTTCGGTGACGAGCGGCATTTCCGCGTGCATGACGCCGTTCCGCCCAGCTTCGGCGATGAAGGCGCGGCCAATCACATGCGCTTTTGCGAAGGTCATGGTGCGCAGGGCGTAGAGGTATTCGTCTATGGCACGCAGGGCGGCAAATTTCCCGCCCGCCAGCACGAACAGGCGAGCCGGGCGGTCGCGCGCCTCCACGGTCTCGATCCGGAACGCAGCGTCTTTATCGAGCAGAACCCCGCCGCAATCGCTGCGGGTGCTTTTCACAATGATGTCGTCGCGGTGGCGAACGAGCGGGTGCTGTTCACCCACGAACGCGCCTTTGCCGATCAGCAGGGCGCCTATGACGCGATTACTGCGGCCTTCCCGGCGTTGCAGGTGGTGGAAGTGCCCGAAAGCGCGGTAAGCCTCGAAGAAGCGATCCGCACCTATCTCTTCAACGCGCAATTGCTCAGCCTTCCGACCGCCGGATCAGGGCCTGGGGCAGGCGGCGAAATGGCGCTCGTGGTGCCTGAGGAATGCCGCGAAAGCGCTGAAGTATGGGCTTGGTGCGAGGGTATGCTCGCGGGCAATGGTCCGATCCGGCAGGTGATTCCGGTCGATGTGCGCCAGTCGATGGCCAATGGCGGCGGCCCCGCCTGCCTGCGTCTGCGCGTGGTCGCCGATCCCGCCACCGTCGATCAACGCTTCCTGCTGGATGAGGCCAAGGCCGACCGGATCGAAGCCGTTATCGGTGAGATGTGGCCCGAAGCGATCAACCCTGGCGATATCGGCAGCGAGGCGCTGGCGCTGCAAGTGATCGAGGCGCGCGAGGCTCTGTTGACTGTCCTATCCTTGGACATTCTCGCATAAAGCCCACAGGTCAGGGTTAACGTGCTGGACTCGTGCTGTCGGCGCGCCTTACATTCCCCATGTCATTAACCACTGCGATTGGCGCAATTCCGCCACTGGCACGGAAATTGCCTCGCAATTGGTTAAGAAGGAGAATGAGTCCGGATATGTGGACCAAGGTGAAACGGCTGTTCGTGATCAAGACACGCTGGGAAGCGTATCTGATCATCTACGCCCTTGCCTTGGGCGCGATGACCCGGGGCGCGCATTACACGGTCGAATACCCCGGCTTTGGCGGCTGGTTGCTGATGGCGGCTACTGCCGGCGCGGTCTTCCTCGGCGGCGCGAAGATTCTCGATGCGATCCGCTATGAGCATGAGGCGCGGACGAAGGCCGAGGCAGAAGCGGAAGCTCCCTCTGCCGAATAGTACTCCATGAAATGCAAGGTGGGGGTTTCTGTTGCTAGCTACCCCCGGAGCCCCGGAATCCGCTTCTGTTGCCCGGTGGGTCCAACCGCGCTTTAGCTTTGTAACTTCAGGGCGTTAGCCCATCACATTACGCAGCGAGAGCGAGTGCTTCGTTATCGTTGGCACTTGTGTGTTTTGAACAGTTTTACGGGGTACTCAGCCCGGGCAAAAACAGTGTCTTTCAACACACGTCGATCCTAGTTCGGCCCCGTCATCACAAGCGGAAATCCCGCCTATGGTGGTGGAGCCGCCGGGTACTGCCCCCGGGTCCGTTGTGCCTATTGCACACCGCCATTTATCGCCATAGCCGGCCGAAACCGGCAGGCCCTATATAGGCATTGTTCGATTAATGGGAAGTGACCCCCGCACCGGGCGGGGGCCAAATCGTGGATCACGCGCGCTTTTTCAGCTCGTCGCGGATCTCGGTCAGCAGTTCGATCTCGGTCGGACCGGCGGCTTCTTCGGCCTTCGGCCCTTCCATCCGGTCCTGCGCCTTCTTGGCGTAACGGACCAGCAGGAAGATGATGAACGCCAGGATCAGGAAGTTGATGATCGTGGTGATGAACGCGCCATAACCGATCATCGCAGCACCAGCAGCCTTGAGCGCAGCATAATCGGTGGTCGAACCTTCGTAGCCAGCCGGCGTGCTGAGCAAGAAGAAGTAGTTCGAGAAGTCCGCACCGCCGAAAAGTGCACCGACAAGCGGCATGATCAAATCTTCGGTGAGCGATGTAACTATCGTGCCGAATGCACCGGCAATAATCACCGCAACTGCCAGGTCGAGCACATTGCCCTTGGCGATGAATTCCTTGAAATCATTAAGCATGCAGCTTCCTCCGCAACCCTGCGACCCCGTTAACCTTAAAGCACGCAAATTGAAGTGTCTCAAGCGGGATTGCTTGAAAGCTGATGTGGGCGTGCTATTTGCATAAGACAGTTTGCAAGGGGAATTGCCGATATGACTCGCATTGCCGCCATCCGCACCGCAATCGTCGCCGCCTGCGCTCTGGCGCTATCGGCTTGCGGTATCAATTCGGTGCCGACCAAGGAAGAAGCCGCCAAGGCCCAATGGGGTAACGTGGAAACCGCGCTGCAGCGCCGGTCAGACGTCATCCCCAACCTCGTGGCCGTGGTCCAGGCCGCCGCCATTTCGGAGCAGAACATCCTCCAGGGCGTGATCGACGCGCGCGCACGCGCCACCGCGATCAACATCACGACCGACGATCTCTCCAATCCGGAAGAGTTCAAGAAGTTCAACGACGCGCAGAACCAGCTGACGCAGGCACTGGGCCAGCTGCGCACGGTGGTTGAAAACTACCCGCAGCTCGCCAGCCAGCCGCGCTTTGCCGATCTGATGGTGGCGATCGACGAATCGAACAACATCATCAACACCGAGCGCG
>CBFGON010000004.1:0-49022 GCA_965650395.1 uncultured Qipengyuania sp.
ATCTTGTCGAGGGCCTCGCCAATGCGGACCGGGCCGGGGAAATAGGCCCATTCGAGGCTGTGGGGATAGGGCGTGTCGAAGCCGGTGACGCGTTCGACCGGGGCTTCGAGGTGGTAGAAGCAATGTTCTGTAACCAGCGCCGAAAGCTCCGCGCCAAAGCCGCTGGTGCGCGTCGCTTCGTGGACGATCAGGCAGCGGCCGGTCTTGGTGACCGAGGCCACGATTGCATCGATGTCGAGCGGAAGCAGCGTGCGCAGATCGAGGATGTCGGCTTCGATACCCTTCTCGCGGCAGACCGCCTCGGTGACATGGACCATGGTGCCATAGGCGAGGATGGTAAGCTGTTCCCCCTCGGTCGCCAGTCGCGCCTTGCCCAGCGGGATGCTGTAATAGCCTTCGGGTACGATGGCATCGTCGAACCGCTTCCACGGCTGCGCGGGCTTGTCGTAATAGCCGCTGAAGGGGCCGTTGTAGATCCGCTTGGGCTCGAAGAAGATGACCGGATCATTATCCTCGATCGCGCTGATCAGCAGGCCCTTGGCGTCATAGGGCGTCGCCGGGATCACCGTTTTCAGGCCCGAGACATGGGTGAACAGCGCCTCGGGGCTCTGGCTGTGCGTCTGCCCGCCGAAAATGCCGCCGCCAAAGGGCGAGCGCACCGTCATCGGTGCGATGAACTCTGCCGCGGAACGATAGCGCAGCCGCGCGGCCTCGCTGATCAGCTGGTCGAGCCCGGGATAGATGTAATCGGCGAACTGGATTTCGGGCACTGGCCGCAGGCCATAAGCCCCCATCCCCACCGCCGCTGCGATGATCCCGCATTCCGAAATCGGCGTATCGAATACGCGGGTCTTGCCGTATTTTTCCTGCAAACCCGCGGTGCAACGGAACACGCCGCCGAAATAACCGACGTCTTCGCCCATGATCACGACATTGTCGTCACGCTCCATCATGACATCGAGCGCTTCGTTGATCGCTTCGATCATGTTCAGACGGCGTTCGGTGCCTGAATCAAGCGCTTCATTGACATGTGTGACGTTAGTTTCTTCCCCGCTCACAGCTTGAGCCCTCCCGGGAATTTGATCTCGCGTTCGCGGATCGCCTGCTCGCTTTGTTCCTTCAGATGCCAGGGCAATTCCTCGAAAACATCCTCGAACATGGTGCGGAACGGATGGTGCAGGCCGTGGCCGAGAATGCCGTTGGCTTCGGCTTCCTTGGTGACTTTCTTGACGTATTCCGCCGCCTCGAAATCCATCTTTTCCTGCCGTTCCTCGTCCCATTCGCCGAGGGCGATAAGGTGGTCCTTGAGCCGGGTGACAGGATCGCCCAGCGGCCATTCGCTGCGCTCCTGCGCGCTGCGATATCCACTCGGATCGTCCGAGGTGGAATGCCCCTCGGCGCGGTAGGTGAAGAACTCGATCAGCGTCGGCCCCGCATTGGCCCGCGCCCGGTTCGCAGCCCACTGTTCCGCCGCGTAACACGCCAGCGGATCGTTGCCGTCGACGCGCAGGCCGGCAAGCCCGTAACCCACTGCGCGGGCAGCGAATGTCGTCCGTTCACCTCCGGCGAATCCTGAGAAACTTGAAATAGCCCACTGATTGTTAACGACATTCAGGATCACCGGAGCGTTATAGACCGTGGCAAAGAGGCACGCCGCGTGGAAGTCGCCTTCCGCCGTGCTGCCCTCGCCCACCCAGGTCGCGGCGATCCGGCTGTCACCCTTGATCGCGCTGGCCATCGCCCAGCCCACCGCCTGCGGCGTCTGCGTGGCGAGGTTGCCGCTGATGGTGAAGAAGCTGTGTTCGCGGCTCGAATACATGATCGGCAGCTGGCGGCCCTTCAGCTTGTCACCCTTGTTCGAGTAGATCTGGTTGATCATCTCGATCATCGGGTAGCCGCGCTGGATCAGAATGCCCTGCTGGCGATAGCTGGGAAAGACCATGTCATCCGCCGCCAGCGCCATCGCGGCAGAGACGCTGGTCGCCTCTTCGCCTGTGCATTTCATGTAGAAGCTGGTCTTGCCCTGCCGCTGGCCGCGGAACATGCGCTCGTCGAACGCGCGGGTCATCGCCATGTGGCCGAGCATCCGGCGCAGCGTTTCGGGATCGAGCTTGGGATCCCACGGTCCATGGGCCCTGTTGTCCTCGCCCAGTACGCGGATCAACCCGAAGGCGAAATCGCGCATATCCTTGGGATCAGCCGTCTCATCAGGGCGCGGCTGCGCACCAGCGGGCGGCACCTCGATATGCGAGAAATCGACCGCATCGCCGGGCCGGAATTTTGGTTCGGGAACATGCAGGGAAATCGCCGGGCGATTATCGCCGGCCTTCCGTCCGCCGTGGTCGTCCTTGGGTGCGGGCCCATCGGCCATAAGAATCTCTCCCAGACGCAATCTTACGCGTTGGCGTTATTTTATTTCACGAGAGAGAAACGGTCAAGAGATGCCGGTTCAAACCGCGACAGGCGCCTTGATGGGCCCGTGCGGCGTGTAGTCGTGAACCGCAAAATCCTCAATCGCATAGTCGAAGATCGTTGCCGGGCGCCGCAATATCTCAAGCCGTGGATGCCCCTGAGGTTCCCGCGAAAGCTGTTCAATCACGAGGTGTTCGTGGTTGAGATAAAGGTGCGTATCCCCGCCCATCCACACCAGTTCGCCCGGCTCCAGCCCTGCCTGCTGGGCCAGCATCCGCTGCAGCAGAGCCGCCGACCACAGGTTGAACGGTAGCCCCAGAGCAACGTCGCAACTGCGCTGGTATAACAGGCCGTTCAGCCGCGCGGGTTCCATGCCGCCACCACCTGAAACGTGGAACTGATAGGTCTTGTGGCAAGGCGGCAGTGCCATTTGCGGCAGCTCAGCGACGTTCCAGCCTTCGATAATGTGCCTGCGGCTGCCCGGATTATTACGCAGAGATTCGACCACTTCGGCAATCTGGTTGATGCCCCGGCCCTTGCGATAGAGATCGCCCGCGACCGGCTGGTAGGTTGGCCAATCGACCCATTGCTTGCCATAGACCGGCCCCAGATCGCCCCACTCCGCGGCGAACTCCTCGTCCTCTGCAATCCGCTCGACAAAGGTATCGAGCGCTATGTCATCGCCTGTCGCTTCGACATAGCGGGCGTGCGGCCATTCGTTCCAGATCTTCACACCTTGCAGAACCAGCGGGCGGATATTGGTATCACCGGTGAGGAACCACAACATCTCGCGCGTCGCGGTCTTCCAGTAAACGCGCTTGGTGGTGATCAGCGGCATGGCACCGCCGGAAAGATCGAAACGCAGCATGGCTCCGAAAACCGAGCGGGTCCCCACGCCGGTACGGTCACGGCGTTCGTCGCCGTCACGCCAGATGCGCTGCATCAGCTCGAGATATTGGCTTTCGAAATGTTCGTTATCGGCCGGCATGGCGTTTGGAATCCTGTGGAACGGCCTTCTTGTTCAGATTGCCGTGACGAAGCAAGACCCGCAACACAGCGGCCGCTTCCTTCCACAGCCCGCCATATACTTGGGCGGCGATTGCGGTAAGGAATGCCGTAGAGAGGGAGCATAATGACGCAGCCGCTGATCGATCCGCGTGACGAACTCCTGTGCCTGCGCGCCCATCAGCCGAGCGACGAGAACGGTGGTGCAGTACTCCCGCCGATTGTCCAGGCGAGCCTGTTTCGCCAACCCGACATGGCCAGCCTCTATGATGGATTCGGGCGCGAGCACGAATTGCCGATCTACTCGCGCGGGACCAATCCCACAGTCGCGGCGCTGGAGGCAGTACTGGCCGAGCTGGAACGCGGCGAGACTTGCAGGTGTTTCGCCAGCGGCATGGGTGCAATCGCCGCAGCGCTGACGGGGGTACTCAAATCAGGCGACCACGTGTTGTTCGCAGGTACGATCTACGGCCCGACGCTGGAATTGATGGAGCGGCTCGAGGAATTCGGGATCAGCTGGGACCGGACTGCCGCAACTGACATTGACGGCATTGCCGCAGATCTTCGCCCCGAAACACGCGTACTCTACATGGAAAGCCCCGGTTCGGCGCTGTTCGGCCTCCTGCCAATTGCCGATCTTGCCGCTCTGGCCAAGGAGCGCGGGGTCCTCACCATGCTCGACAACTCGGTCGCCACGCCGCTGTTGCAGAAGCCGCTGGAGATGGGTGTCGATCTCGTGCTGCATTCCTGCTCGAAATATATCGGTGGGCACAGCGACCTCATCGGCGGCGCATTGATCGGCAGCGCCGCTCTGGTCGAGCAGATCTTCTACAAGTCGTATTTACTGCTGGGTGCGGTAATGGCGCCTTTCACTGCCTGGCTATGCCTACGTGCGTTGATGACCCTCCCGGTACGGATTGCCCGCCACCACGCCGATGCGTTGGAGCTTGCACACTACCTGCAAGGCCATTCCCGAGTCCGTCGTGTGCTCCACCCCGCCCTTTCCGGCGATCCGCTTGTCACGCAGATGCGTGGCCATTCGGGGCTGTTCTCCTTTGAGATTGACGGAAATTTCGACGATGCCGTCCGCGCAGCCGATCGACTGCAGCTGTTCGGTCGCGCAGTCAGCTGGGGCGGCCCGGAAAGCCTTGTCATAACCGGCCACAAGAAAGATCCAGGCCCAGATTCCACCTCACCGGTCCCAGCTTCGCTGCTGCGTCTATCGGTCGGATTTGAAGGCTTGTCTGCCTTGGTCGACGACCTTGAAAGCGCACTTGAATGAGCGACCAAACCTTTCGCCCTATGCCGCTGTGGCTCGCCCTTCTGCCCGTCATCGCTCTGCTCGGCGCCGTAGGCTTTGGCGCGGCGACCGTGGGCGCAAGTGGGGACTTTCTCCTCCTCGCCATGCTCTTTGCCGCTCTGGTCGCTGGGCTGGTAGCCAAAAGCCGGGGCGCAGGGTGGGATGCAATCCAAGAGGAAACCGGCAAACTCGTCGCCGAGGCGCTGCCGGTGATCCTCATCCTTCTGTCGATCGGTGTGCTGATCGGCAGCTGGATGTTTGCCGGAACCATTCCGCTAATGGTCGTCCTCGGCATCGATCTGGTAAACCCGCATTTCATGGCCCTGACCGCATTCGTCGCCACTTCTGTCATGTCGCTCGTCTCGGGCACGTCCTGGGGCTCAGCAGGGACGATTGGTGTAGCCCTGATGGGCGCGGCGGAGGCAATGGGAATACCGCTTGCACCTGTAGCGGGGGCAGTGGTCTCGGGCGCCTATCTTGGCGACAAGCTCTCCCCGCTTTCCGATATGACCAATATAGCCGCCATCGGTGCCGGAGCAGAGCTGTACGCGCATATCCGCCACATGCTGTGGACCAGCGTACCGCCTGCGGCAATCGCGCTGGCAGTCTATGCTTTGGCTGGCGCGTTTGGCCATGCTCAGGGCGGCAACGGAATGGGTGATGCGCTGGCGACGCGCGACCAGCTTGAGCAATTATTTGTCCTTGGACCGCTGCCCGCCTTCCCGTTGCTGATCGCTGTCATCGGAATCGTCATGCGCTATCCGCCCGCACTGGTCATCCTGACCAGTGCGGTCACTGCGCTTTGCATTGGCGTTGCCTGGCAAGGACATGAGCTCGCTTCTGCAATCGCGACTTTCGTCGGTGGTTTCGACGCGGAGACCATTGCAACCGCGCCGCTCGACGGCCGGATCTCCAATCTGCTCAACCGCGGCGGTCTTGTCTCAATGGCTCCGACGCTTCTGATGGTTTTTGCAGCCTTCCTGCTGGCCGCAGCTATGCGCGTGTCGGGTGCGCTCGACCGTTTGCTCGAAGCCATGCTGGCAAGGGTTGAGAGCGCGTTCGGGCTAGTCGCGGCCACCATGGCTGCCGGGGCTACGATGGTCGGCGTAACCAGCCATGGAGGTGTGACTTCGCTTGTCGTCGGAGGCCTGTTCCGCCCCGCTTATGCGGATCAGGGACTGGCGCCGGAAAATCTCAGCCGCGCGCTGGAGGATTCGGTGACCGTCACCGAGCCTCTCATGCCCTGGACAGTCTCGGGCCTGTTCATGGCGACAACGCTGGGTGTAGCGACGCTGGACCTCGCTCCGTGGGCACTGTTCTGCTGGTTGTGCCCCGCGGTATCGCTGTTCCTGGCGGCACTTTACACCCGCACGGGCCGCGGATTGAAGCCTCTTGGCCCTGCTACGGTGCATTAATTTGCCGCATCGCCTGATTGGCGCTTGTAAGCCTGCACCGCCCCCGCTAAAGGCGCGCCTGCTTCGCACCCGTGAGCCTTTTGCGCTGCGGGCCGATCCGGTCGGGGAGTAGCTCAGCCTGGTAGAGCACTGTCTTCGGGAGGCAGGGGCCGGAGGTTCGAATCCTCTCTCCCCGACCATTTCCTCATGAAATATGAACGCGGTAGGCCTCGGGCCTCCGCGCAGTTCGCGGCGGATGCTTATCGCCGGGTTAACCTTATTGGTGCTAGCCAAGCACCATAAGTGATCCAGGGTTCGCATCGAACATGTGGCTAGTAAAACAATTCACCAGGCGCTCGCGCCGCTCCGACTGGAGAGGGTACTTCCTTATCGGCTGCGTGGTCATGCTCGCATTGATGCTGGCAGGCACGAGTTGGAGTGCGTGGCGATCATCGCAAGAACGCAAGGCCGCGAGAAACTGGCAGATACACACATTGCAGGTACTGCTTGAGACCGACCGGCTGCGGACGGCCACATTGCAAATGATGCGTGGCGAACGCGGCTACCTGCTGACAAATGACGATACCTTCCTGGTGCCCTACCGGAATGGCCTCAAATCACGCGACGACAGCTTCGCGAGGCTTGCGCAGCTTACCGCCGGTAGCCCGGCGCAGCAGGTGCGTGTCGGGCGGATGGAAAATGAATACGCGCATTACGATGCCACGATCGCGGAAATGATCGACGACCAAAGCGAAGGCCGCCATGACCGGGCCGTGGCTAACGTCCGCAAGGGAGACGATCGCGCGGCAATCGAAGTTATTCTGCGCGAGTTGGAAGGGGTCGAGACGTTCGAGCGCCGCCTTCTTGCAGAGCGCAGTGCGCTGGCCAATCGCCGCGCTGCCGTGAACGAATATTATCAGTATTTGCTTGCCGGTCTCGGCCTGCTGATGCTCACTCTGGCTAGCTTGGCGACTATCTATGTCCGTCGCGCAATCGATGCCGAAGCGGAGGCGCGGCGAGAACTCCAGCGCTTTGCTTCCACAGATGCTTTGACCGGCTTGCCAAACCGGCGCAGTTTCATCGAAGCGCTCGAACGCTCAGTTGCGCGGGCCGAAAACGATCCGGCACGCAAGCTGAGCCTGGCAATCTTTGATATCGACCACTTCAAGCGCATCAATGACCGTTTCGGCCATCCTGCTGGCGATGATGTCATCCGGGAAGTGGCGGTCCGCTCGCTCGATTCCCTGCGCAAGCGCGATCTCGTCGGGCGTATCGGCGGCGAGGAGTTTGCTGTCATCCTGCCGGGTGCGGACATCAATACAGCCGCCGACGCCTGCGAGCGATTGCGCGCTGCACTGGCAGCGAAACCAATGCGCCACAAGGACAGCATCATCCCCTTCACCGCCAGCATCGGCATCGCCGAATTCAGCCCGGGCGACGATCTGGACCACCTAATGACCCGCGCTGACGCGGCGCTGTATGATGCCAAAACCGGCGGGCGCGACCGGATTGGCCTGGCGGCCTGATGGTCATTGCGAACCGTGGAATTGTGGGCGTAGATGCCAGCAATGCAAAGCCACAATGTCCTGTTCGTTTGTCTGGGAAACATCTGCCGTTCGCCGCTTGCTGAGGCGGCCTTTCGTCATGCTGCTTCGGAAGCGGGCCTCGATACCGAAGTCGATAGCGCGGGCACCGCCGGTTACCACATTGGCGCCCCCCCCGATCCCCGCAGCGTTGCCGAAGCGCGCCGGCATGGGATCGACATAACACATTATCGTGGTCGTCAACTGGACGCGGATGACTTCTACCGCTTTGACTGGATAATCGGCATGGACCGCTCGAACATGGCCGAAATTTCTCGCCGTGACCCTGGTGATGGCAAGGCGCGGATCATGATGCTGCTCGACATGGTACCGGGACGGGAAGGCGCTGAAGTGGCCGATCCGTGGTATGGCGGAGAGGACAATTTTCGAGACACTTGGGCCGACGTCACAAAGGGTGCCGAAGCCTTGGTAGCGTGGCTGCTCGCGCAATCCGAGGCCTAGGTCACAATCCCTTGCGACCGAACCCCATTGGTCGAGACGGTACGGCAATTGGCGCTTCACCGATGACACCGGTCGATCGCGGAGCAGGCATTCCTACCGGTTGTCTGGGCTGTTCTGCGCTGTTTTCAACCCCGCCCGCAGCAAAGGACTCGATCTGGTCCATCAGGGTCTCGATCGGTCTGTGCTGGCGTGCAAGCAACCGTTCGGTGACGCTTGCATAGCCAAGTAACCCGAAAGGTCCGCGCAATTTCAGGAAGCGGTTGCTGGCAATCCAGTTGTAGGTCTGCTTTTCAACCTCAAGACTCTCGATCTCGCTCCAGCGAACGCGCTTTGCACCGAGAATACCGTGATATGTCACAAAATTGTGATCGTATTCTAGGATCGTGCAGCCGCCCAGCAGATAGCGTACCATGACTGGAAAGCCGAACAGGCCGACTGCAAGAAGCAAGAAACCGGCGAAAGCGCCCTTCCCGTGAAGGCTGCCAAACATGATCACGCCGACCAGAATGAAGCCCAACATGGCAATGCACATCATGATAAGGCTTGCGGGAGAGTATTTGACCTTCTGCATAAGACCACTCCGATTCACACCGCGATCTACCATGCAATGGTTACCAAATATCTGAATTCTAACCGCCGCGCAGCGTCTTCACGCCGTAATCGCGCTCGAACAGATAGAGCAGTACGCGCGCCGCTTCGCCACGGTCACCTTCCAGTCCGCCATCATGCTCGATCAGCTTGCGCGCATCGGCATGCGCCTTGGGCAGCAGTTCGGTGATTTGTTCGAAGCTGGCGATGGTGAACGGCGTATCGCCCGATTGACGGGTGCCGAGCAATTCGCCGCCACCGCGAAGCCGCAGATCCTCTTCCGCAAGGACGAAACCGTCCTGCGTCTCGCGCATCAGCGCCAGCCGGTCACGCGCGGTTTCGGATAGCATATCGCCGCGCAGCAGCACGCAGATGCTCTTCTCGTTTCCTCGCCCCACACGGCCACGCAATTGGTGGAGTTGCGCGAGACCAAAGCGTTCTGCCTGTTCGATCACCATCAGTGTGGCGTTCGGGACATCTACACCGACCTCGATCACTGTGGTCGCGACCAGCAGCTTGGCATCGCCTGACGCAAAGCGCTCCATCGCCGCGTCCTTAATCTCAGGCGCAAGCTGACCATGGACCATGACTACATCGCGCCCAAACCGGTGCGCCAGCCCAGCAAAGCGCGCTTCGACCGCAGCGATTTCATCCGGCCCGTCGCTTTCGCGGACCATCGGGCAGACCCAATAGGCCTGTCGCCCCTGCTCAATCTGAGCGGCAAGACGATCAATCAGAGCAGGGATCTTGTCCTGCCCCATCACCACCGTCTCGATCGCCTGCCGGCCCGGCGGCAGTTCGTCGAGCTTGCTCACATCGAGTTCGCCATATTGCGCCAGCGTCAGCGTACGCGGGATCGGTGTGGCAGTCATGGCGAGAACGTGCGGTGCGCGCTTGCCCTTGCTCGCCAGCATCAGTCGTTGACCGACGCCAAAACGATGCTGTTCATCGATCACCACCATGGCGAGATTGCGATAGGTCACCGCATCCTGAAAAATCGCATGCGTGCCAATGACGATATCGATGCTTCCGTCGAGCAGGCCCATCAGCTTGGCTTCGCGCGCCCTGCCCTTGTCGCGGCCCGTCAACAACGCCACGCGCGCTCCGGTCGGCTCTGCCATGCGGCGCAGGCTTTCGTAGTGCTGGCGGGCAAGGATTTCTGTCGGGGCGAGCATTGCCGCCTGGGCCCGCGCCTCCACCGCGATCAACATGGCTTCAAGGGCAACCACTGTCTTGCCCGCCCCGACATCGCCTTGCAGCAGCCGCAGCATGGGCGCTTCCTGCGCCATATCGGCTTCGATCTCGGCAATCGATCGCTTCTGCGCACCTGTAAGCGGAAAAGGCAGGTCGAGTCTGGACCGATAGCTGGCATCGCCTTGCAAGGGCTGCCCCCGCCGTTTGCGATTATCCGTCCGCACCAGCATCAGCGCGAGGCCGTTGGCAAGCAATTCGTCATAGGCCAAACGGTCGCGCGCAGCCTTGCTTTCGCCCTTATGCGCCAGATACAACGCGTCGCGCCATGCAGGCCAGTTCGTCCGCCCGAATTGCGAGCTGTCGATCCATTCGGGCAGTTCAGGCGCGCGCGTCAAAGCCTGTTCGACCAGCCCCGCGATCCTGGGCTGCGTCAGTCCTTCGGACAGACGATAAACAGGCTCACACAAACGCTGCAGCGTATCGCCGCCTTCCTCCACTACATGGTCGGGATGGACGATCTGGAGCATATCGCCATAACGTTCGAGCTTGCCCGCCACCCAGCGCACCTCACCGACCGGTAACTGCTTCTTCGCTGTAAAAGATGCGCGCCCGAAATAGGTCAGTGCCAGCACATTGCCGACACTGTCCTGCGCCAACACGCGATAGGGAGCGCGGGGAGAACGACCACCACGATGTTCGGTGACCGTGAGGCGAATGACAATCTGCTCACCCTCGCCTGCAGCGTCGAGATTTTCCACCGCGCGGCGTGACACGAAACGTTCGGGCAGGTGATAGGCGACGTCTTTGACTCGCGTCAGACCCAGCTTTTCCAGCGGCTTCTTCAGCTTAGGCCCGACACCATCGAGCGTCTCTGTCTCAGCGAATAGTGGGTTGAGGATGTCGGGGCGCATCGCTTCGCTATAGCCGCTTGCGCGCGCATGGCGAGTGCCCTACCCGCGCGCCATGCCTGAATCGCTCACCTTCGATGGTCGTCTCGCCCGCTGCAAATTCCGCGCATGGCATCGCGGCACGCGTGAAGCGGATTACATGATCGGCGGCTTTTTCGACTGCTATCACGAAGCATGGGGCGAGCCTGAACTGCAATGGTTCGAAGCGCTGCTCGAAGAAGACGATGTCGATATCATGGCCTGGGCGTTGCAAACCCAGTCCACACCGCCCCGTTTCCAGGGTGCATTGATCGAAGCGATGCAGCAACTCGATTACGTCGATATTCCGCGTTGACGGGAGCGGGAGTGGCGTTATCGCGCTCACCCGCAATGCCCGATCTTTCCCGCATACTGAACGCCCGCCAGCCGCTGACGCTGGCGCAGGTCGCGCGCGGTGCGCAGCCATTGGTGATGGCCGATCTGGCGCGCGCGGCAACAGGCCGTGCAGTCTTCATCGCGCCCGACGATGCAGCGATGCGCGCGGTCAGCGAAGGCGCGCAGTTCTTCGCGCCCGAGTTGGAAGTGATCGAGTTCCCGGCATGGGACTCGCTGCCCTATGACCGTGCCAGCCCAGCCCTGACGGTCACCGCGCGCCGTCTTGCCGCGTTGCATCGGCTGCAAAGCGGCAAGGCAGGCAGGCAATTGCTCGTCACGACCGCCAATGCCGTGCTCCAGCGCGTTCTCACCCCTTTCCGCATTCGCGAAAGCGTGCGTGAATTCAAAATCGGGACGGAGATCGGGCGCGAGAGCCTTTCCACCCTGCTCCAGCGACAGGGCTACAGCCGAACCGATACGGTGATCGACAAGGGCGAATATGCGGTCCGCGGTTCGATTGTCGATGTCTTTCCTAGCGGCATGGATGAAGCGCTGCGGCTCGATTTCTTCGGCGACGAGCTGGAAAGCCTGCGCAGCTTCGATCCCAATACGCAGATGAGCACCGGGCGGCTGCATTCGCACCTGCTGCTACCTGCCAGCGAAGCGCTGCTCGATGAAGAGAGCATCAAGCGTTTCCGCGGCCGTTATCGCGAAATGTTCGGCGCCAATGCGACGCAGGATCCGCTTTATGAAGCGGTCAGCGAAGGGCGACGGCTGGCGGGCATGGAACACTGGCTGCCGCTGTTCGAAGAACGTCTGTCCACACTGTTCGACCATCTTGGCGCCAGTGATCTGGTGGTGTTCGATGCGGCCGCAATCGCCGCGGCGGAAGAGCGGATCAAGGACGTCTCCGACTATTTCGAGCAACGCAAGGCGGCCAGCGGGCAGGCCAAGGGCAGCTATCGTCCGCTCGAACCCGATGCGCTCTATCTGGGCGATGCCGAGTTTCGTGACGCGCTGGCCAAGGCCCTTGCCCATCGCGCCACGCCTTTCGATGAGCCTGAAAGCGAAAGAATTATCGATTTCGGCTTCCGTTCAGGCCGTGATTTCACACCCGAACGTGCGCGGGGGGATAATGTCTATCCCCTGCTGGCCGACCATCTGAAAGCGCTGGGCAAGGCAGGCAAGCGCCCGCTGCTGGCGACCTATTCCGCCGGCAGCCGCGCGCGCATCGCGTCGATCCTCGAAGAGGCTGGGCAAAAGTTGCAACTGGCCGAAAGCTGGCAGCAGGCGCTGGGCCTTAGCGCCAAGGGCGTGCCTGCGGCGATGGTGCTGCCGCTGGAAGCCAGCTTCGCCAATGGCGAGCTGGAACTGCTCACCGAGCAGGATATTCTGGGTGACCGCCTTGTCCGCCGCAAGAAGAAGCGCCGCGATGCTGATGCCTTCCTCGCCGAACTGCAGGCGCTCAGCGTCGGCGATCTCATCGTCCATACCGAACATGGGATCGGCAAATATCTCGGCCTCTCGCCGATTCAGGTCGGCAAATCGAAGCACGATTGTGTCCAGCTAGAATATCGCGGCGGCGACAAGCTGTTTATCCCGGTCGAAAATATCGACGTGCTGAGCCGCTATGGCTCATCCGAGGAAGCGGTCATGCTCGACCGCCTCGGCGGCGAAGGATGGCAGAAGCGCCGCGCACGATTGAAGGAACGCATAACCGAAATCGCGGGCGAGCTGATGAAGGTCGCGGCGGCCCGCGCGCTGCGCAAGGCTCCCGTTCTGGAAGTGGAGGACGGACCTTACAACCAGTTCCTCGACCGCTTTCAATATGAAGAAACCGACGATCAGGACCGCGCTATCAGCGACGTGCTGGCAGATCTGGAAAGCGGCAAGCCGATGGACCGGCTGGTCTGCGGCGACGTCGGCTTCGGCAAAACTGAGGTGGCGTTGCGCGCAGCATTCGTCGCGGCGATGAACGGGCAGCAGGTCGCAGTAGTCGCACCCACGACCTTGCTCGCGCGCCAGCATTTCGAGAATTTCGCTGCCCGCTTCAACGGCTTCCCGCTCAAGGTCGGTCGCCTCTCACGCCTGGTCCCTGCAAAGGAAACGAAGGATACGCGCGAAGGTCTGGAAAAGGGCGATATCGACATTGTTGTCGGCACCCATGCGATCCTGTCCAAGCAGACCCGGTTCCGCAATCTTGGGCTGGTGATCGTCGACGAAGAACAGCGTTTCGGCGTCACGCATAAGGAAAAACTTAAGCAGCTACGCGCCGACGTGCATATGCTGACACTCACCGCCACGCCGATACCGCGTACATTGCAGATGGCGATGACGGGCCTGCGCGAACTTTCCACCATCCAGACTCCGCCGGTCGACCGCCTCGCCGTGCGCACTTATGTGATGGAATGGGACGATATGGTGATGCGCGAGGCGCTGCTGCGCGAGCATCATCGCGGCGGGCAGAGCTTTATCGTGGTGCCGCGCATCTCCGATATGGAAGGCATTTCGGACTGGCTGCACGAGCATGTGCCCGAAGTGAAATTCATCATCGCGCATGGCCAGATGGGTGCAGGCGAGATCGAAGAACGGATGAGTGCCTTCTACGAGGGCAAGTATGATGTGCTGCTCGCCACCACCATCGTCGAAAGCGGGCTCGATCTGCCCAGCGCCAATACGATCATCATCCACCGTGCGGACATTTTCGGCCTTGCCCAGCTTTACCAGCTGCGCGGGCGTGTGGGCCGCTCGAAACTGCGCGCCTATGCCTATCTCACCTATGCTGCCGATACGCAGCTTTCCGAAGTGGCGGAGAAGCGGCTGAAGGTGCTCGGCGATCTCGACAGCTTGGGAGCCGGCTTCCAGCTTGCCAGTCACGATCTCGATATTCGCGGGGCAGGCAATCTGCTGGGCGATGAACAATCGGGCCATATCCGCGAAGTCGGCTTCGAACTCTATCAGTCGATGCTGGAGGATGCGATCCTCGCGGCCAAGGCAGGCGAACTGGGGCTTGAAGCGAAACGCGAAAAGGTCAGCCCGCAGATCACCGTCGATGCGCCAATCATGATCCCCGAGGATTACGTGCCCGATCTGGCGGTACGCATGGCACTCTATCGCCGATTGAACGACGCGGACAACGGCGGCGAGGTAGAGGCGCTGGCTGCAGAAATGATCGACCGCTTCGGCCCATTACCATCAGCGACCGAGAACCTTGTCCGACTGATCCAGATCAAGCTGCAGGCGATCGAGGCCAATATCGCCAAGATCGATGTCGGCGCGGCCGGTACGCTGGTAACCTTCCACAATGATTTCTTCGCCGATGGACCGGGACTGCTCGCCTATGTCGACCGGTTGCAGGGCACTGCCAAATTGCGCCCCGACATGAAGCTGGTGATCAGCAGGGCGTGGAATTCGCCAGAAAGCCGCCTGAACGGATTGTTCCAGCTGACCAAGGGGCTATCGGGAATCGTGCGCAAGGCGAACAAGCGCGGCGCAGTTGCAGCTTAGCCTTCGACGAGCTTGAGGAAGTCTTTCGCCGCCATCGGCTCGGCGCGCAGGAAACCCTGATAATATTCGCAATCCTCGGCGGCGCAGAAGTCACGCTGGCCTTCTGTCTCGATGCCTTCGACCAACACGCGCAGGTCAAGTGCCTTGGCCATACCCATAATGGCGCGGAAGACCGCGCGATCACGCTCGTCGTCCAATACGCCTTCGACCATGGAACGGTCGAGCTTGATGCAGTCGATCGGCAATACCTTGAGGTACCGGAAATTGCAGAAGCCCGCGCCGAAATCGTCGAGCGCAATGCGTGCATCCAGCAGCTTGAGCTGATCGAGCACGCGGCTCACACGGTCGAGATCGGATAGCAGCACCTGCTCGATTATCTCCAGCGTGATGCGCGCCATCGGATAGCCGGTTCGTTCCGCCAACCGCGCAAAGTCGAGCGCGAAATTGTCCACGGCCAAATCCGCTGGTGTGATGTTGAGCGATATGCGCAAATGTGCTGGCCAATGCATCGCTTCTTCCAGCGCGCGCTTGGCGATATGGCGCGAGAGCTGCGCGACATGATCGGCCCTCTCGGCGATCTGAAACAGCGAGCCGGCGCCGATCCGGCCAACTATCGGGTGGTGCCAGCGTGCAAGTGCCTCGGCCCCGATAATCCGATCGTCGACCAGTGAATATTGGGGCTGAAAAGCAATCTCGATCTCGTCACGATCTATTGCGGCGAGCAGATCGGCCTCAAGCTCACGGTTCGATCTACCGCTTGCTTCCACGAGCCCGCTCGACCAGTCGATCCGTCGACCATTCGAGCGCTGCACGCGCGATGCGACCTCTGAAAGTCGATCGAGTATGCTGTCGGCATCGTCCTTCTCGGTTACCCGCATCAGTGCAATCCGCGGCCAAAGACGCAGATTAGCCCCACCTTCCGGATTCGCGATTGGCGTGGCGAGTGCATCCGCCAGCGCTTCAGCCAGCCATTGCCACCGCTCGCGCGAGCATTCTTCGCGTACAACCAGTAAAAAATTGGCACCATAGAGCCGCGCTGCGAACCACACGCTGCTCTCCAGCTCGTCATCGGCGAAATGGCGGATACGCTGCGCCACCTCGACTAATGCGCCATCGCCGGCACTTTCGCCGAACGCCACATTGACGGTGTCAATTCGACCTAGTGTAATCAACATGGCATGCATGGGGCAGGCGTTTGCCGGTCCCGGCCATTCTTCCCGCCAACGCGCTAGCGTGGCACGGGCCTGCGCCGGATCGGCCAGACCGGTTAATGCATCTCGCGACTCGTTCATAACATGGGGCATGGTGGCCATCGCAGCGCCCTAACCCTCCGACACGAAATTTTTCCCATAGTTTCGGCCGTGTTGCCAAATGGGACGACCCACCATAGGTGTGCGCCCAATTACAAGAATTAGCAAGTTAGCAGCAGGACGAAACGGGTGATGACCGAATACAGCCGATTGGCTTTGCTGGTTTCCGATACCGACCGCGCACAAGTGGCTGCTGAATCCCTATTCCGCCCGCTCAATGACTGGGTGCCGATGGCAGAGGCCGATGCGCTAGTCGTCATCGGTGGTGACGGCTTCATGCTACATTGCCTCCACGGCATGCTCGACAGTGGACGCATACTGCCTGCCTACGGAGTTAATCTCGGCACCGTGGGATTTCTGATGAATCGAAATCGCCAACCCGAGAAACTGTTGGCCCGGATCGCCAAGGCCAAACCACATTCCATCGCGCCGCTGTCGATGGTGGCAGAAACTCAGGACGGCGCTACATATCGCCACAGCGCAATCAATGAGGTCTCGCTCCTGCGTGAAACCCGCCAGACCGCCCGGATCGAGGTTGCAGTCGATGACAAGGTGCGGATCAAGGAACTGGTCTGCGATGGTGTGCTTTTGTCTACGCCCGCAGGCTCAACGGCCTACAACCTGTCTGCCGACGGGCCGATCCTGCCACTGGATTCGCAACTGCTTGCGCTTACGCCAATCTCGGCCTTTCGGCCGCGCCGCTGGAAGGGTGCGATCCTTCCCGATCGCAGCCGCGTATCCTTCCGTGTTATCGAAGCGGAAAAGCGACCCGTTTCTGCCGTAGCCGACCAGCGCGAGATCCGCGACGTGGCACAGGTTCATGTGGAAATAGCGCGCGAGCAAGAATTGACACTGCTGTTTGATCCTGGCCACGCTCTGGACGAACGTATCGTTTCCGAACAGTTCGTGACCTGATCGCCACGCCTCGCTGAAGGCTGTGCGAAAATTTGCAAAACCCCGCTTGCCAAACCCTTGGGCCGCCAATATAGGCGCACCCCTGCCGAGAGGCTGCTCCCCGATAGCTCAGCGGTAGAGTAGGTGACTGTTAATCACTTGGTCGTTGGTTCGAATCCAACTCGGGGAGCCACTTTTTTCCGATAAATTAATGTTTTACGCTATCATCGGCTGAGGCCGGGTGTTAGCCTGCGCCCAACTTGCAACAAGCAGGGTCGCACATGTCAGATAGCCAGAGGGCACAGGAACGCGCGCAAATCGTCGCGCATGGACGCTTCAGGACGGAGCTTGGACTGACGGGCAAGGTAACCTTCGCCGATATATCGGAGATGGGATGCCGACTGTTCGATCCGTCACGCCTGCTCAAGCCGGGCGATGAATTGACGATCTGGATAGAACACGTCGGGCCCTTTGCCGCCTCTATCCAGTGGCGCAAGCATGGCGAAGCGGGAGCAATGTTCCACCAACCGATTTACGGTCCGGTCTTCGAGCACCTGAAATCTCAACTCGCGTGGGACGATGCCACACGCGGGCGAGCTTTACGCTGACAGCAGCCGCATGCCGACCCACAGGGTCAGCGCTGCTGTACCCCAGCGGATCCATTTTTGCGGCAGGAACTTGAGCGCTAGCAGGCTGCCAATCTGTCCGCCAATGGCTACCGCCACAATCAATGGCAGGCCAAAATCGACCGCGGCTGCGAACCGTTCTGGCCCGCCACCCTTCAGCATCTGGCCGGCCAATCCAAACGCGGAATTGACGAGGATGAACAAGCTTGCCGTGGCCGCAATTGCCCTTGCCGAATTCCATCGCGTTAGATGAAGCAAGGGAGCGAGGAATATTCCTCCGCCAATCCCCACCAGCCCGGCAAGATAGCCCAGCGGAGCCGCCACTACTGGTGCAAATCGGGCAAAAGAAGTTGTCACGTCTTCTCCGCCCGAAACCGGCAGCAGCATGGTCAGTGCAGTCAGCACCAGGCTGGCACCGAGAATGGTGAGGAAAGCACTTTCGCCAATCGGCGTCAGTCCACCCAGAAATGCCGCCGGTGCTGCAATCGCCGTCAGCATCAGCGCACCGCGCCACGGCGTAATACCGGCGCGAGCGAAGCGCACCGCGCTGCCGGCAACCACAACGATATTGCATGCCAGCGCAATCACCGGGAGGACGCGATAGTCCACGCCCGACAGCGCCAGCAACGCATTGTACGTCGAACCACCACCGAAGCCTACGCTAGCATAGAGCAATGCGGTCGCGAAAAATGCGGCTGCCAGCCAGATCATACCCGTTTCACTCTGCTTCGCCTGTTGTCGCTGTCCACTCAGGCCGCTGACATCGCTCCGTGGCAATGCTTGTATTTGTTACCCGAGCCGCACGGGCACAGTGCGTTGCGGCTGATGTCCATGCCGGCATAGGGATTGTCGACAAAATGGCCGCCCGGGCCTGCCGCAGCACGCGGGCTGCCAGCCAGCGAACCGAACAGTGCTTCGCGCCCTTCGGACCCATCACCGTCATTCGAATTGTCGAGCCCGCTTAGCGGATCGATATGGCCGGTCAGGAAGTCCGGCAATTCGGGCAGGTCGATACGCGGCAGCGGCGCAGGCTCGGCGAGTTCGATAGTCAGCAACTTTGCGCTGACATCCTCACGCAGCTTGTCCAGCATACGTTCGAACAGGCCAAACGCTTCCTGCTTGTATTCATTGATGGGCTGCTTCTGTGCATGGGCGCGCAGCCACACCACCTGACGCAGCGCGTCGAGCGTGGAGAGGTGTTCCTTCCACTGGTGATCGAGTTCCTGCAAAAGGAGGCTCTTCTCGATCCGGCGCCACAGGCCTGAATCAGTCTTGGCGATTTTCGCTTCCATGCGGCGATCGGCTTCTTCGCGGATACGTTCCTCGATAAGCTCGGGCTCGATCTGCTCTTCCTCCAGCCATTCTTCCATCGGAAAGTTCATCCCGAAGACATCCGCCACCTTGGTCTTGAGGCCCTGGATATCCCACTGTTCGGGATAGGAACCCGGAGGGCAGCTTTCTCCGACCATTGCATTGATCGCGTCGTGGCGCATGTCTATCACGACATCGTCAACCGCTTCGCTGTCCATGATCTCGGCGCGCTGTTCGTAGATTACCTTGCGCTGATCGTTCATCACGTCATCGTATTGCACGACCTGCTTACGGATTTCGTAGTTGCGCGCCTCAACCTTCTTCTGCGCGGTCTCGATGGCCTTGGAGAGCCATTTGGAGCCGATCGCCTCGCCATCTTCGAGATTGGCATTCATCATACGGGCAAACAGCGTATCCGGACCGAAGATACGCAGCAGATCATCCTCGAGGCAGAGGTAGAAGCGCGAAAGGCCGGGGTCGCCCTGACGACCCGAACGCCCGCGCAGCTGGTTGTCGATGCGGCGACTTTCGTGGCGTTCGGTGCCGAGCACGAACAGGCCACCAGCCTCCAGGACGCGGGCCTTTTCTTCGGCCACCTCGACCTTCAGGCGCGCAATTGCAGCCTCACGTTCCGGACCTTCGGCCAGTTCGGCAAGCTCATCGCCGATGCGGAATTCGAGATTACCGCCGAGCTGGATGTCAGTGCCGCGACCAGCCATGTTGGTGGCGATCGTCACCGCGCCAATTCGACCCGCCTGTGCCACAATATGGGCTTCGCGTTCGTGCTGGCGAGCGTTGAGTACCTCGTGCTTCACGCCTTCCTTGTCGAGGAAACTGGAGAGCAGTTCGCTCTTCTCGATTGAAACCGTGCCGACCAGCACCGGCTGACCGATCTGCGATTTCTCGGCAATCGCCTTGGCAATGGCTTTGAACTTGTCCTGGGTGTTCTTGTAGAACTCGTCTTCCTCGTCGATGCGCTGGACGGGGACGTTGGTCGGTATTTCGACCACATTCATTTTATAGATGTCCCAGAACTCGCTCGCTTCAGTTGCAGCGGTGCCGGTCATGCCTGACAGCTTGGGATACATGCGGAAGTAGTTCTGGAAGGTGATCGAAGCCAGCGTCTGGTTCTCCGGCTCGATCTTGACGCCTTCCTTGGCCTCGACCGCCTGGTGCAGTCCGTTGGACCAGCGGCGGCCGTCCATCATGCGGCCGGTGAACTCATCGATGATGATGACCTTGTCATCCTTCACGATGTAGTCCGTATCGCGCTTGAACATGATGTTCGCCTTAAGCGCCTGGTCAAGATGGTGGACCACCAGAGTGTTCTCGACGTCGTAGAGATTCTCGGTTTCGAGCAGGCCTGCATCCTTCAACCGCTGCTCGATCGCATCGGTGCCGTCCTCGGTCCATGTGATGTTCTTGGTCTTCTCGTCAGCCTCGTACCATGCGGGATCCACATCCTTCACGATCGTGTCGATGGCGACATAGAGCTCGGATTTGTCCTCCGTCGGGCCGGAGATGATCAGCGGGGTTCGCGCTTCGTCGATCAGGATCGAGTCAACCTCATCGACCACGGCGAAATTGAACGGGCGCTGCACCATCTGGCTGCGCTCGTGCTTCATATTATCGCGCAGATAATCGAAGCCGAATTCATTGTTGGTGCCGTAAGTGATGTCGGCACCGTACGCGTCGCGCTTGGAAAATTCGTCCATGTTTGGCACGACCACACCGATCGTCAGGCCGAGGAACTGGTGCAGCCGGCCCATCCACTCCGCGTCGCGCGATGCGAGGTAGTCATTGACCGTAACGACGTGAACACCCTTGCCTTCGATTGCATTGAGATAGGTGGCCAGCGTTGCAACCAGCGTCTTGCCCTCACCCGTACGCATTTCCGAGATCTCGCCACGGTGGAGCACGATACCGCCGATCATCTGCACATCGAAATGCCGCATGCCCAGCACACGAACCGATGCTTCGCGAACGGTGGCAAAGGCTTCGGGCAGAATATCATCGAGCGTCTTGCCGTCTGCAAGCTGGGCACGGAACTTGTCCGTCTGCGCTCGAAGCTCTTCGTCGCTGAACTGCTGAAGCTGCGGCTCCAATGCGTTGATCTGATTGACGATCTTGCCGATCGACTTGACATATCGGTCGTTTGACGAGCCGAAAACGGCTTTCATGAGCGAATTCATCATGGGTGGGCTTGTGCCTCGAATACGAGTGGATTGTATGGAAAATGCCCGCGCACAATAAGCGTGGCGGGCGGTCAGTTCAGTAGTTGAGGGATGCGCGCTATTCGAAGGCGCGGTCGGCGCCGAACATTACCGTGGGGACATAGACCACCACCGGAGCCTGCTGCTTGCAGGGCGTGACCTTCTCGCTGCGCAGCTTCTGCTTGCGCTGCTTTTCAGCGCAAGCCGACTGAGCCTCACGCGATTCGCTGTCGCTATCGGCCTTCTGTTCGACACCAACGCCAAATGTCTCGCCCACTGCGGCATGTGCAGGCGCGCCCACGGCAGCAAGGCCGGTTAGAAGCGCTAAGAGGGCAAGCAATTGGCGAAACATCTCGTCGCTCAGATAGCGCGGCTAGACGTTAATTGAAAGTGTATGCGCGGCAGTTTCTGTGCGCGGGTGCTTGCGAGCGCAGTGGAGCGGGTCTAGCGGGCAAGCCATGGACCTCGAACGCTCCCCGCTTGCCCGCCCCTTCCCCGCCATGCCTGCAATCGAAGGCGTCACGCTGCGTGTGGCGCGGGCGCACTACAAGCAATGGGACCGCGCGGATCTGACGCTGGCTGAACTGGCACCTGGAACCGCAGTCGCCGGGGTGTTCACCAGGAGTGCTTGCGCTTCGAGCGAAGTCGAAATGGGTCGCGAGCAGGCGGTGCTTGGACGCGCACGCGCCTTGGTGGTCAATGCTGGCAATTCCAATGCCTTCACTGGCTATCGCGGGCGCGAGGCGGTTGAAGCGATCATGGCGCAGGTCGCTGAAGAGCTCGATTGCGAACCGGGCGAAGTGTTCGTCTCTTCCACCGGTGTGATTGGTGTGCCGCTGCCCAAAGACAAGGCGCGCGCAGGCATCGCCGCCGCGCTTGAAGCCCAGCCTTGCAGCTGGGAGGATGCCGCCTCAGCCATCGGCACCACCGATACTTTCACCAAGGGTGCGACTGCATCGGCGATGATTGGCGCAACACGGGTCGAACTGTCGGGCTTCATCAAGGGCAGCGGCATGATCGCGCCCGATATGGCGACCATGCTCGGTTACATCTTCACTGATGCCGCAGTGGAACCCGCTTTCCTTCAGGAAATGCTCTCCAAGGCCAATCTCGCCAGTTTTTCCTGCATAACCGTCGATGGCGACACTTCGACGAGCGACACCGTGCTGGCATTTGCCACGGGCAAGGCTGCCAATGCAGCTCTCGCATCGTGGGACGATGCCGGTGCAGACGCTTTTTACGCGGCCCTGCTCTCGGTCTGCTGCGAGTTGGCGCATCTGGTGGTACGCGATGGCGAAGGGGCCCAGAAATTCATCGAGATTGCGGTGACAGGTGCTGCCAGCGACGAGAGCGCACGTAAGATCGGCCTCGCCATTGCCAACTCGCCTTTGGTCAAGACTGCCATTGCAGGCGGCGATGCCAATTGGGGCCGCGTGGTCATGGCTGTGGGCAAGGCAGGTGAACCCGCCGACCGTGACCGGCTCTCGATCGGTTTCGGCGGTGTCTGGGCGGCAAAGGACGGGCAACCGCTGGCTGATTATGACGAAACACCGGTGGCCGAACATCTCGAAGGTCAGGACATCAACATCGCAGTCGATCTGGGCATCGGTGAAGGCCGCGCGACCGTTTGGACCTGCGACCTGACCCACGGATATATCGCGATCAACGCAGATTATCGCTCGTGACGGCACTCGACGCTGAAATCCTGGCGCTGATGCAGCGCACTACCGAGCAGGCGATTTTGCCGCGTTTTCGCAATCTCGCAGAAGGCGAGATCGAGGACAAAGGTGGCAATGACCCCGTCACTATCGCCGACCGCGAGGCAGAAATGCTTCTGCGTGAGGGGTTAGCAGACATCGATGGTTCGCTGGCATTTGTAGGCGAAGAAGCAGCCCATGCCGATCCTTCGATCCTAGACCGGCTCGATAAGCCGTGCTGGATTGTCGATCCGGTCGACGGGACTCGCAATTTCGCGATCGGCAAGCCGCCATTCGGCATAATCATTGCCCGCGCCGAAGAAGGGTTGGCGCAATCAGGCTGGCTTTACGATTGCCTGACCGGACGATTCTGCGCCGCACATGTCGGCAGGGGCGCGACCCTGGATGGCGAAAGGGTTATTTCCCGCAGCACTGGCAGAATCCCGCCGCTTGCGGCGATATCGCTGATCTTCATGGACGATGAGCGGCGCGAAGCCACCAAGCGGAACCTGCTGCCGCATTACGAGCTGGCGGACATTCCCTATTGCGCGGCGGAACAATATCCGAGGCTTGCGCTGGGCACCAACGACCTGTCGATCTTTGAGCGAACGTTGGCATGGGATCACGCCGCGGGTGTGCTGTGGCTCAACGAAGCGGGCGGCAAAGCCGCTCGGCCGGATGGCTTTCCCTATCGGGTTGACGAGTGGGATCGAAAGGGCCTGCTAGGTGCGTCCACCCCCGCTTTATGGGACGATCTTGCGGCACGATACAACCAAGTGTGACGCTGTTCTGACATCAAGCGCTGCCAGTGGCGCTTAGAATAGCTTCCCATTAGCGAGCGCGCGCCTTACGTTTCGATGCCAGCCAGCGAAGGAATCCAAGTGACTCTAGGCAATGCTC
The DNA here is from genome assembly GCA_965650395.1 of uncultured Qipengyuania sp. Classification (GTDB taxonomy): domain Bacteria; phylum Pseudomonadota; class Alphaproteobacteria; order Sphingomonadales; family Sphingomonadaceae; genus Qipengyuania. Next base: position 23,659 of record CBFGON010000004.1, read on the forward strand.
CCGGTTCCGGCACTGAAGCCGTTAACGGTGAAACCTCGACGGAGGCGTTGGCGGAGCCGCAGTCTCTTGAAGCTCGCTATACCAACCGCGAACTGAGCTGGCTGAGCTTCAATCGCCGGGTACTCGCCGAAAGCGAAAACGAAAGCTACCCGCTGCTCGAAAGGCTGCGTTTCCTGTCGATTTCAGGCAGCAATCTCGACGAGTTCACCATGGTCCGGATCGCAGGGCTGGAAGGGCAGGTCCATCGCGGGATCGAAACGCCGGGAATTGATGGACGCTCGCCACGTCAGCAGCTCGAAGCCATCCGTCAACTGGTGCTTGCACTGGAGGACCGCCAGCAGGAAAGCCTCGACACATTGCGCGGCCTTCTGACCGACGAGGGCATTGTGATTGCTCTGGTCGACGAACTTTCCGCCAGCCAACAACAATGGCTGCACGATTATTATACGACCGACATCGTGCCGCTGATTACTCCGCAGGCAATCGATCCCTCGCACCCCTTCCCCTTTGTCGCCAGCGGCGGAATGGGCGTGCTGTTCCGGCTCAAGCGGAACAAGCGCAAGGGCGAGCTCGTCGAGATGGTGCTTATTCCTAGTGGTGCACCGCGTTTCGTACGTATTCCGGGCGAGCAGGCGATCTATGTCGCAATCGAACAACTGGTCACCAAGTTCGCCGACCAGCTCTTTCCCGGATTCAGGATACTGGGCGACGGCATTTTTCGCGTATTGCGTGACAGTGACATCGAAGTCGAGGACGAAGCGGAGGATCTGGTGCGCTATTTCCGCACCGCGATTCAGCGCCGCCGCCGCGGGCGTGCCGTGCTGCTCGAGCTTGATGACGAATGCGATGCCGCCGCCGAAACGCTGCTACGCGAACAGTTCGATGTCGATGCCGCGATGATCGTCAAAACCGGCGGCATGCTGGGCCTGCACGATCTCGATCTGATCTGCAACGAACCGCGCCCCGACCTGAAATTCGCCCCTTTCTCGCCGCGCTATCCCGAACGCGTGCTTGCGCATGACGGCGATTGCTTCGCTGCGATCCGCGAGAAGGATATGGTGATCCACCATCCATACGAAAGCTTCGAGGTGGTGGTCGACTTTCTTCACCAGGCTGCGATCGATCCAGCGGTCGTCTCGATCAAGCAGACTCTTTATCGCGCCGGAGATCAATCTCCTGTGATCGCAGCGCTCGTTGAAGCCGCGCAAAACGGCAAGGCCGTAACCGCCGTGGTCGAGCTCAAGGCCCGCTTTGACGAGGAGCGCAATATCCGTTGGGCCAACGAGCTGGAACGCGCGGGCGTGCAGGTGATCTATGGCTTCACCGAATGGAAAACCCATGCGAAAGTCAGCCTGGTCGTGCGGCGCGAGGAAGAAGGTTACCGCACTTATTGCCACTTCGGCACCGGTAATTACCACCCCGTCAACGCGCGCATCTATACTGATCTGAGCTATTTCACTGCCGATCCTGCGTTGGGGCGCGATGCAGCCAAGATGTTCAATTTCATCACCGGCTATATCGAGCCTGATGATCTGGAGTGCCTTGCCGTTTCGCCCATTGGCCTGCGCCAGAAGCTGTATGACCTGATCGACGGCGAGATCGCCAATGCACGTGCCGGGAAGCCGGCTGGCATCTGGATTAAACTCAATGCCATCACCAATCGCGAGATGATCGACAAGCTTTACGAAGCCAGCCTAGCCGGTGTCGAAGTGCGTATGGTAGTACGTGGCATTTCGTCGCTGCGCGCAGGCATCCCGGGATTGAGCGAAAACATCAGCGTCAAATCGATCATTGGCCGCTTCCTCGAACATGGCCGCATGTGGTGCTTCGCCAACGGCAAGGAAATGCCCAGCCGCCAGGCCAAGGTCTTCCTGACCAGCGCCGATGCGATGAGCCGCAATCTCGATCGCCGCGTGGAAGTGCTGGTGCCAGTGACCAACAAGACCGTGCATGACCAACTCCTCGGCCAGGTGATGCTCGCTAATATCCTCGACACCGAACAGAGCTGGCAGCTCGATCCCGATGGCCAGTACCGCCGGATGCGCAAGGGCGAGGACGGCTTCAATTGCCACGAATATTTCATGGCCAACCCGTCACTTTCCGGTCGGGGATCGGCGTTGAAGAGCCACGATGTCCCGCATCTACGCTTGCCCGGAGGCAAGGCGTGACCACACGCCGCAGCCGCAGCGCAAAGTGGCAACGCAGGATCATCCATCCGCCTCGCGCCGTAATCGATATCGGGTCCAATACCGTTCGCCTGGTCATGTACGAAGGTACGGCACGCGCGCCCGAAGTGGTTTGGAACGAGAACGTTGCAGCCCGGCTCGGTCGCGATCTCTCGGAAACGGGGAGGATTCCTGCAGAGGCCGCCGATGAAGCACTGGCGGCGCTGGCGCGCTACGCACTGTTAGTAGCAGATCGCGGCATCGAGGATGTGCAGACCGTCGCCACTGCGGCGACGCGCGATGCGGAGAATGGTCCGGATTTCCTTGCGCGGGTCGCAGCACTCGGATTGGTGCCACTGCAGTTGTCCGGTGTGGAGGAAGCAAGAGCCTCTGCATTCGGCGCGATCGGTGCCTTTCCGGGCGCGGTCGGTATGGTGGCCGATCTAGGTGGCGGCAGCCTTGAACTCGTGTCGGTCGGTGATGGCGACTGCCATGATGCGGCCAGCCTGCCTTTCGGCACACTGCGCCTGCCCGCTCTTCGTGCCGCCGAGGGCAAATTCAGCAAACACATCCACAAGGCACTCGAAGGGATCGGCTGGGCCGCGGCCCACCCCGGCCCGCTTTTCATGATCGGGGGCACATGGCGGGCCTTTGCCCATTACGCGATGCGCGCCTGCGACTATCCGCTGACCGATCCGCACGGGTTTCGCCTGTCAGTCAAGGAAGCGGACAGGCTGGCCAAGCAGTTGATCGACATCAAGCCATCGAAACTGGTCAACATCCCCGGCATCACGCCGATGCGCGCTGCCTATCTGCCCGATGCTGCAGCGCTGCTGCGCCCATTGCTGGCGGAGCTTGAACCCGACGAGCTGATCTTTTCCAGCTGGGGCATCCGCGAAGGCATGCTCTATTCCCGGCTGGCGCAGCCGGTCCGCGCGCAGGACCCTCTGCTGTCGGGCGTCCACGCTTTTGCCGAGCCGCGCGATGCGCCAATTACCGATGCCACGCGCGTAGCGGGCTGGACGTCGGAAATCGCCGACGGGCAAGGCAAGCGCAACGAGAGGCTGCGCCTCGCTGCAGCCCAGCTGGCCGCCGCCTTGCAGCGGGTCGAACCCAATCTGCGGATCAATCATGCGACCGAATGGGCGCTCGACAAGCGCTGGATCGATTGTTCGCCGCGCGAGAGGGCGATGATCTGTGCCGCGCTATTCGGCAGCCTCGGCCGGACGGATCTGCCTGCAAAGCTCAGAATACTCGCCAATGACGACGATCTGCGCGAAGGCGTTACCTGGGGCCTTGGCTTCCGGCTAGCGCGACGACTGGGCGCGGGAACGCAGGCTGCATTGGGTTCCAGCAGGCTGAAGCTCGACGGTAAGATCCTCACGCTCAGCCTGGATCAAAGCCGCGCGGCTCTGGCCACATCCATGCTCGACCGCGATCTCGAGATATTGGGCAACTGGCTCGGTCGCCAGACAAGGATCAGGGTCGGCAGCTTCGATTTCGAGAACGAAACGGACGGATAAAGCTCAACCCGCGATGGCTGGAGCCGCCAGGGGAAAGAAGGGTATCCTCACCTCGAATGGTACGCCATCATCACGATGGAAAGTGTAAAACCCCTCCATCGACCCATGCGGCGTCTCGAGCGGACAGCCCGAGACATAATCGTGGCTTTCGCCCGGCTGCAGCACCGGCTGTTCGCCGACCACGCCGTCACCATCGACATGCGCCACCATGCCGCGCGCATCGGTGATGCGCCAGTGCCGCGTCATCAGCTGCACCTTCTCGTGCGAGCCGTTTTCGAGGCGGATGTGATAGACCCAGAACCACTTGCCCGCTTCGGGCTGCGATTGCTCTGGCAGGAAGTTCACGGAAACCCTGACGGTAATCCCGTCGGTCGTGGCGGCGTGTTGGAACAGCTCCTTCATCACTCTTCCAAATTAATGTCTCGTCCCGCCGGGACAAGGGCCAGCACGCCCCCGCCAGCAAGTTATCGCCAGTTTTCAACGCCGCGCCAACGGCCGGGCAGTCCTTAAGAATGACTCCGTCAAGCATGGTTAAAATCGGTTTACCGGGCTTCGCCAGATTCTCTTAGCCGCATTCCCGTAACGCTTGTGCCCGAGCACGAATGTCCAGCCACGGGGAATGGCCATGCAGGCACAATTCAAGAGCTTCCTGAAGCGTCTGCGCGAAGACAGCAAAGGCAACCTGCTGCTGATGGCAGCCGCCGGGATGACCGCACTTGTCGGCGCGGCAGGCATCGGTGTGGACACCGTCCAATGGTATCTCTGGAAACGCCAGATGCAGCAGGCCGTCGACACCGGCGCCACTGCCGGCGCATTGGCACTTACCTTCGGGCGCGACCATACTGCAGCGGCAACCAGTGAACTGGGGCGCACCGTAAACACGACTTATACGATCGAAGCGATCCGCAATCCGCCCGCCACGGGCAGTTTTGCAGGTGACAATGGTGCCATCGAGGTCATTGCAACCACCAGCACCGCGCTTCCCTTCTCCAGCGTGTTTCTCGCCAACCCGCCGACAATCCGCACGCGCGCAGTCGCAACGGCGGTTGCCATCGGCAATCCCTGTGTGCGCGCACTGGCAACCGACGGGATTGGCGTGGACGTTTTCGGTAGCGCAATCGTCGATCTGGGTTGCCCGGTTTCCTCAAATTCGCCCGGTGGCGTTTCAGTCGACCTTGGCGGTTCCAGCTACCTCAACACCGATCTCATCTTGAGCGTGGGAGGGATCAGTTACAGCAGCGGCAATCTGCCGTCCGACACATCGATCGTGACCTATGGCCTGCCGGTTGAAGATCCGCTGGCCGATCGCGACCTTTCCGTGTCGACGAGTTGTTCCCTCAACAACGTCAACATCACCCCCAGCCAGACCGTAACTCTCAATCCCTGTACCTATCGCAACGGATTACGCCTGCAAGGCACGGTCAATTTGCGGGAGGGAATCTACGTCATCTCGGGTGGCACTCTGACAATCAACTCGGGTGCCGTCGTGAGGCTTGCTCCTGGGGCGCGTGGCGTCACATTCGTGCTGACGGGAACTTCGGCATCCAATGTCGCGACGCTATCCATCAACGGCGGTGCAGATATCGATATCTCCGCGACTACCGCTGACCAGAACGCAAACTATGCCGGAATATTGATCTATCAGGACCCCCTGGGCTCCGATCTGTCGCACACCATCAACGGCGGCTCCGACATAAATCTCGAAGGCGCGATCTACATGCCTACGGGCAATCTCACCTACAATGGTGACTCTTCACAAACTGCCCAGTGCCTGTTGATCGTGACCCAGCGCATCGATTTCGGTGGCACCAATCATATCGAGAACAATTGCAACACCGATCTCTCCGCAATCAACTCCTCGGCGAAAGCCATCAGAGTGGTGGAATAGGGCCATGTTTCTTCATTTCATCCGCAAGCTCGCCCGCGACTGCAGCGGCGTCGGCTTTATCGAATTGGCTCTCACCGCCCCGCTACTGGCGCTGCTTTTCCTCGGCATGATCGACCTGTCGAGTGTGGTTTCGACACGGATCGATCTCGAGCAGGCTGCACAGCGCACAACCGATTATGCACTGGCCAAACGTCCGCCAAACGGAAACACCAGCTATCTCGTGAGCGAAGCCTCGACTGCCAGCGGAGTGCCCAGCAGCGACATCGTTGTGGAATTGATTCTCGAATGCGATGGCGCACGGCAATCCAGCTTCACCAGCAGTTGCACATCCGGACAGGTCCAGAAGCGTTTCGTCAGCGTGGCAATCTCCAAAAGCGTATCGACGGGTTTCAACTGGCGTGCGCTTGGCGCGATGTTCAACGGCGGCAATTCGACCTACTCGCCGGTGAGAGTAACCGGCGACAGTCTTGTGAGGCTTCAGTGATGAAAAAGTTTCGTGCTCTGCAACCCTGCCGCGAAGGATCGGTCGGTCTGGAGTTCGGCATTGCCTTGCCTATTCTGGTGGCGCTGATGATCGGCATCCTGCAATTCGGGCTGATACTCAATGCAAATGGATCGATGCGCAACGCCATGGGCGAAGGCCTGCGGCTGGCAAAGGTCAATCCGGCCGCCACTAACGGTCAGGTCTTGAGCCGGACGCGATCGACGCTGGTCGGTGTCGACCCTGCCGCGGTAACTTCGCTTACCTTCGCGCGCGGGACATCGAATAATACCCAGACAGGCACTATGACGATGCAGGTCACCTTGACCCCGATCATCCCGTTCGCGCCGATCCCGCCGATTGTGCTGAACCAGACCAAGCGGGTCTATCTTCCCAGTTGAGTCTAGGGCTGGCCGCCAGCCAGATATTCCTCGAGCTGGCCGAGGCGTTCCTTGCCGAACCACATCTCGGTGCCGACAAAAAAGGTCGGAATGCCGAATGCGCCGCGCTCTACGGCGTGTTCGGTATTCGCAACAAGTTGCTGTTTTACGGAATCTTGTTGCGTAGCTGAAAGCAACGCTGCCGCATCGAAACCGTCTGCGGCCAACTCGGCTCCAACAGCTTCAGGATCGGTGCAGTCAATGTTGCGCTCCCACACTGCGGGCAGCAATGCTTCGACCAGGGCCTGTCGCTCTGCCTCGTCCTTCGCTGCCACGAGCACGCGCTGCAGCAGGATCGAATTGAACGGCAGCGCCGGATGCATCTGGAATCGGTCCATCCTGTGCCGGTCGAGGAATCGTTTGAACTCGAGCGCGGCATAGGGAACCTTGCCCTTCACATCGGCATCGCGCAGCATCGGCGGGGCATTGCCCGTCAGCCTGTGCATTCCGCCGAGGAAGACCGGCGTGACCTGTAAACCCGCGCCTGTTCGCGCCACGATGTCCTTCAGCGGATACCAGGCGAGATAGCCGTTGGGTGCAGCAATATCGAAGATGAATTCAACGGTTTTCGACATCAGAACTGCTCCTTCCAAGGCCGCAGATCGAGCTCATGCGTCCATGTGTCGCGCGGTTGCTGCCACAGCCGCACATATTCCCCGGCAATATGCGGCGGGGTCAGCAGCCGGTCGTCAGCCAGACGTTCTTCCCAGTCAGGATAGAGCCCGCGGATGAAATCGCCGTCGACTGCCCCGTCCAGCACGACATGCGCAACATGGATGCCCTCAGGTCCAAGCTCGCGCGCCATCGATTGCGCCAGTGCGCGCAAGGCATGTTTCGCGCCCGAGAATGCGGAAAAGCCCGCGGCTCCGCGCATGCTGGCAGTCGCGCCGGTAAACAGGATCGTGCCCTGCCCGCGCGGCACCATCACCCGCGCTGCCTCGCGCCCGGCGAGGAAACCGGCGAAGGCGGCCATTTCCCAGACCTTGCGATAGACCTGCCCGGTCGTCTCGCGGATACCGAAGCGCACATTCGCGCCGATATTGAACACCACCACTTCGAGCGGTCCAATCTCGCGCTCGATCCGGTCGAACAGCGCCACTGTCTCGTCTTCGTCGCGCGCATCCACGCCGAAACCGTGGGCCTTGCCACCCTGCGCCTCGATCTCGGCGACAAGATCGGCGAGCTGATCTTCATGTCGCGCCCGGCGCGTCACGCAAACGGTCAGCCCTTCACGCGCGAAAGCCTTGGCGATCGAGCCGCCCAGCCCGTCACCTGCGCCAACGACGAGGGCAACGCGATTATTCACAGCCCAGCCGCCTTGAGCGCACGGTCGAGGTCTTCCTTGATGTCTTCGACATCTTCCAGCCCGACATTGATCCGCAGCAGCCCTTCGGTCACACCCATTTCGTCACGCGCTTCCTGCGTCATCCCGGCGTGGGTAGTGCTGGCAGCGTGGCACATCAGGCTGCGCGCATCGCCGATATTGTTCGAAATATCGACCAGCTCGAGTGCGTCGAGCACGGCAAAGGCTGTTGCCCTGTCGCCCACATCGAAAGCGAAAATCGGCCCGGCCGCGACCATCTGCCGCATGGCCAGTTCGTGGCGGGGATGGCTCGGCAGGCCGGGGTGGAGAATCCTCGGTACACGCCCTTCCACGAACCGCCCGAGTTCGAGCGCATTGTCGCTCTGGCGGCGCGCGCGCAGGTCAAGCGTTTCCAGCCCCTTGTGCACGACCCAGGCGTTGAAGGGCGAGAGATTGGGGCCGGTGTTGCGCTGGAACGGCAACAGCACTTCGTCGATCCATTGCTGCGATCCGCATACCGCGCCTGCCAGCACACGGCCCTGTCCGTCCATCAGCTTGGTGGCGCTATAGGCGACGACATCCGCGCCGAAATCCATCGGCCGCTGGAGCGCGCTGGTGGCAAAGGCATTGTCGATCACGCTGGTGATGCCGTGTGCTCTGGCGACGCCGCAGACATGTTCCAGATCGACCACATCGAGCGTGGGATTGGCCGGGGTTTCGAAGAAAAATACCTTGGTGTTGGGGCGGATCGCCGCTTCCCACGCATCATCGTCGGCGCTGTCGACAATCGTGGTTTCGATGCCGAAACGGGGCAGCAGATGGTCGAGCAACCAGCGGCACGATCCGAATGCCGCGCGCGCGCCGACCACGTGATCGCCCGCCGAGACCTGGCACAGCAGCGCCGTAGTCATCGCCGCCATCCCGCTTGCCTGCGCGCGACACGCCTCGGCGCCTTCCATCAGTGCGATGCGTTCCTCCAGCATCGCGACGGTGGGGTTCTGCAGGCGCGAATAGGTCATACCCTGCGCATCGCCCGAGAAACGGTCGGCCACCGTCTGGGCATCCTCGTAGGTATAGCCCGAGGTTAGAAACAGCGCCTCGCTGGTCTCGCCATGCTCGCTGCGCCAGGTGCCGCCACGCACAGCCTGCGTCGCAGGGCGCCAGCGCGAAGTAATCGAACGGTCGGTTCCGGTTGTTTTCTTCATATATGCTCCCCTCTATTGAGGCGATGGTGGAGCAGCAAGCAAAGCCTGTTGTCACCTTGGAAACGCTCGCTTAATCCGGTGGATGATGAGCCGCGCGCCCGAGCAACCCCGCGATCCGATCCTGTGGTGCGCTGCGCTTTCCCTGGCATTCTGGGCAGCAGTCGTGTGGAACCTCGCGATCCCGACCAAGCCCTATTTCGACGAGGTGCACTACCTCCCCGCAGCGCGGCATCTGCTCGCACTCGACAGCTTCACCAATCGCGAACACCCGCTGTTCGGCAAGGAGATGATCGCGCTTGGTATTGCCCTGTTCGGTGACGGGCCGTGGGGCTGGCGCATCTTCTCCTCTCTCTCCGGCGCCCTTGCGCTGTTCGCCACCATGCGTGCGGTATGGTTCGGGACACTGAGCCGTTTCGCCACGCTGGCCGCGGGCATTCTGGTGGCGACCGGTTTCCATCTCTTTGTTCATTCGCGCATTGCCATGCTCGACATCTTCATGATCGCGGCGCTCGCGGTGGCTTTCTGGCAAATGGCGGCGGCCATGCGCGAACCGGAGACGGGTCGCTGGCGGCTTGCGATGGCAGGCGTCGCGTTGGGGCTGGCGATGGCGAGCAAGTGGAACGCGATCCCTGTCGTGATCATACCGGGCCTCGGGTTTCTGGTGCTGCGCTGGCGCGCGGGGCGGCGCAGGCTGTTATTCAGCCGTCGAGGCATGCCTGTGCCGGGGATTACGCTGGTCGAAGCATTCATCTGGCTCGGCCTGCTGCCGCTAGCGGTTTACGCCCTGACCTTTGCGCCCGCCTATTACTTCGCCCAATTCCCCGTCACCGGGGGGCTGGTGGCACATCATCGGTTCATGCTCGACCTGCAGACACAAGTGCTCCGGCCGCACCCTTACCAGTCGATCTGGCCCGAATGGATCATAAACTGGCGCGCGATCTGGTACCTTTACGAGCCCGTCGACGGGGCCCAGCGCGGGGTCATGCTGATCGGTAACCCGCTGACAATGCTGTTGGGACTGCCTGCCGTCCTGTGGTGTGCTTGGCAGGGAATTACACAGCGCAAGGCTGCACATGCCGCTGCGGCGCTGCTCTATGCGATCAGCCTTGGCTTCTGGATGATCGCCGACAAGCCGGTCCAGTTCTACTACCACTATTTCCTGCCCAGCATGGCACTGCTTGTGGCCCTCGCACTGGCGCTCGACGATTTGCGCAATGCCGGTTGGCGCCGCACTGCCTTTTGCTTGCTGCTCGCCAGCGCGGCGTTCTTCGTATTCTTTTACGAAGTCCTTGCTGCCGAACCGCTTGCCCGCCCTGACAGTTTCACCACCTGGACCTGGCTGGATAGCTGGCGCTAGCGCCCTAGAACCGGCCCCAGACGAAGCGGCTCGACAAGGCATAGTTCCACACCGAACCAATTCCGATTCCCACCAGTGCGGCAATCATCGTGTGGAAGCCGCGATCATGCAGTGTTGTCGCCACGGCGACGTTGGCGAAAGCACCGATCGAGCAGGCGGCAATAAAGCCCAGCCAGCCCCAGAAAATCCCCTTGGCAGAGGTCAGTCGCTTGTCGCGATAGGTAAGGAAATTGTTGAGCCAGAAATTGAAGCTCATCGCCCCGAAGGTTGCCGCAGCCTGAGCCCATGAGAAACCGGCAGCGCCCACCAGCATGATGGCGTAAAGAATGGCCATATGCACAATCACGCCCAGCGCGCCAACCGTGCCGAACAGCGCAAACCGCGTCGGGATCACCCGCCCGAAGCTCTTGTCGTATAATCCGGCAAGGAAATCGAGCGCGATAGCCCGGTCGAGCTTGGATTCGCCCGAACGGCGCGCGGAGAAATTCATCGGGAAGTCCTTCACCTTGAGCGGTGTTTCGGATGTGGCCAGCAAATCGAGCAATATCTTGAAGCCGATGCCGGAAAGCCCCGGCACCAGCCGCCGTGCCGTGTCGCTCGACAGCAGGAAGAACCCGCTCATCGGGTCGCTGAGTTCGACGCCGGTCAGCTTGCGCGCCAGCATGTTTGCGACACTCGACAGTTTCTCGCGGTCGGGGCGGCCCCATTCCTCCATGCTCGCACCTTCGGCAAAGCGACTGGCAACGGCGACTTCGGCCTCGCCTGCCTTTACGCTGGCAAGCATCAGTGCAAGCAGTTTGGGATCGTGCTGATGGTCCGCGTCCATCACGGCAACAAAGGGCGCGGCCGTGGCGCAAAAACCTTCAATGGCAGCGCTCGACAGCCCGCGGCGGCCAATGCGCTGGATCACCCGAACCCGGCTGTCAGTCAGAGCGATACGGCGCGCTTCATCGGCGGTGCCGTCGGCCGAATTATCATCGACGATCAGCACTTCCCAGCCTGACTTGCCCAGTGCGCCTTCGATTCTCTCCACCAATGGCGCCAGATTATCGCGTTCGTTGAGCGTAGGCAGGATGATCGCCAGCTCAAGCGGCTGGACGATGGAATCGGGCACGATTGGCAGAGCGCTCGGGGTCATATCCATTGCTTGACCCCGTTACGCGGCAAATCTCAAGATATGGTTAGCAGCGTCCTAACAATTGAATCGCCGATTTGGCTTGTCGAAGCATTGCCACCAAGGTCGGCGCCGCGAACATCGCTGGTCAGAACTTTCGCCACAGCACGTTCGACCCGCTCGGCTTCAATTTCGCGCCCAAGCGAATGGCGTAGCAGCATGGCAAGGCTGAGCACGGCGGCAACCGGATTGGCCTTGCCCTGCCCCGCGATATCGGGCGCGCTGCCATGGATCGGCTCATAGAGACCGAAAGTGCCGTATCCGGTCTGCCGTTCGCCCATGCTGGCGCTGGCCAGCAGGCCGATCGAGCCGACGCAGGCGCTGGCCTGATCGGACAGAATATCGCCGAACAGATTGCCGGTCAGAATGACATCGAACTGGCCGGGGCTGCGCACCAACTGCATCGCAGCATTATCGACATACATGTGATCGAGTTCGACATCGGGATATTCGGAAGCAATTTCGATCACAGTCTCGCGCCAGATACGGCTGGTTTCGAGAACATTGGCCTTGTCCACACTGGTCAGCTTTCCGCGCCGCTTCTGCGCCGCACGGAAGCCGGTGTGTGCGATGCGGCGCACTTCAGCCTCGTTATAGGACATGGCATCCCAGCCCTCGCGTCCACCGGCGCTATCGCGCTCGCCCTTGGCGCCGAAATAGACGTCGCCATTGAGTTCGCGCACCACCAGCAGGTCGATAGCGCGGGCGACTTCGGGGCGCAGGGATGAGAGACCTTCAAGGCCGGGAAAACCCGCAGCAGGGCGCAGATTGGCAAACAGGCCCAACTCGCTACGCAGACCGAGGATAGCCTGTTCCGGCCGCAGGTTGCGTGGCAGATTGTCGCATTCGAAATCGCCCACAGCACCGAACAGGACGGCATCGGCTGCACGCGCGATTTCGAGCGTTTCAGCCGGCAACGGGTGGCCGTGCCGCCGATAGGCAATGCCGCCAACATCGCCTTCGAACAGGGTCAGGCCGGGCAACGCCAGTGCATCGAGCACCTTCAATGCTTCTGCAGTTACTTCGGGTCCGATTCCGTCCCCGGCCAAAATTGCAATCTTCATTCCATCATCCGTGCCAGCCGCTGCCTCAGCAGTGACCTTGCGGCTAGAACGTCTGCGCGTGTGTCGGCAAGCAGGTAGCGGGCGATTTGGGGCTCGATCCGGTCGAGAATTTCCAGAGCCTCGCCAAGCCCCGCTATCTCGGGCCTCTCGCCGCCATAACCCAGCTCGCGCAGCAACAGCACTTCATAGGCCGCCAGCGCAGGTACCCAGCCGCGTGCCGATGGGGCGTGGCAGATGGCATCGAGCAAGGCGGCAAGTGCCGAATACAGGCCAGGATAGGGGTTGCGTTCGGGCAAGGCGCTGGCAGTAAGTGCGCAGACCCAGGCGATGGCGGCGGCGGGCAGCGGCTCGGTCAACCACGGCCCGCGGCTCTGCGCCAGTTCAACCCGGGCAAATGGCAGCTGGCTGTCCGACCGGCTGCGAATATCCACCTCGACCAGATTGCCGGGGATCACCACCGGGCGCAATTGCCGCCCGCGCCCGCCGGCGACATAGGCGGCGACCACGCCGCTTTCTTCGGTCAACAGGCGAGCGATAACTGCCGTCTCGCCATGCGCGCGAGCAGCAAGCAATATGGCAGGTGCGCGAAGGTGCATGTCGTCCCCTACCGCAAGGCAGGGGCAGCAGTCACTTGAGCTTGGCTTCGAGTGCAGCCACACGATCCGACAGTTGCTCGGCCTCTTCGCGCGCCCTGGCAGCCATCAGTTTGACTGCATCAAATTCCTCGCGGGTGACGAAATCCATGCCGCCGAAGGCTTCGCGCGCCCGCTCGCGGGCATTGTCACGCGCTTCGCGCGACATTCCGGCGAGAGTTCCGGCAGCCGAATTGGCGAGCTTGACGAAATCGGCGATCAGCGGGTTCTGGCTTTGCATGACGACCCTCTAGGCGCGCGCGCGCGGCCCATCAACCTCCGATGCGAACGCGCTCGACCTGACCCTGCCCGTCACCACCGTCAGCATCGGGATTGAGGCGCAGGAACTCGTAATTGAGCAAAGTGGCAAAACAGACCCAGGCGAGATAGGGCAGCAGCAGCAGCGCCGCCCCGCGCCGGACCTTCCAGAACAGGGCAATCACCAGCAACAATGTCAGCACCACCAGCACCAGCACAACCAATGCGCCGGTAATCTGGTGCATGGCAAAGAACACGGGCGACCATGCCAGATTGAGTGCGAAATGGACGACGAAGGCGATAATTGCCACTTCACGCCCGCGCGCACCCCAGGCGGCACAGACCATCGCTGCTGCCAGCCCGATCATCACATAAAGGATGGACCAGACGATCCCGAACCATTTGGGCTCGGGGAAGATTGCAGGCTTGTCGAGCGACTGGAACCATGCCGATTCCGGCCCGCTGCCAAAGCTGCCGGAAAGAAAGCCCAGCAACAGGCACAATGGAACCGTAAACAGCGCCCAACGGATGAAACTCGCGCGCAATTGCCCGCGCGAAGCCAGCATGTTCATCTGAAAAAGGTCCCTCGTAATGCCCGATTCGGTTAACCTCGTTTTTAGGCATGCAACAGGACAGCGCAATCTCGCGCAACAATTCGTCCCGCAGTGGGCCGTTTAGAAACGCAACATGATACGCCGCGCCAATGCCGGAGAAACCGAATAGACACGGCGCAACAGGCTCACCATGCCGACATTCGCTTCATCGTCATTGTTCTCGATCGCCGAAACAATGGCTTTGGCGCAGCTTGCTGCGGACAGTTTCCTTCCCTCGCGCCCGGCAGTCATTTGCGTGTCGACCACCGGCGGCAGGGCTTCGATCACATGGATACCTGTGTCGTTCAATTGCGCACGCAGGGCCTGCGTGTAACTGCGCAGCCCCGCCTTGGTTGCACAATAGACCGGGCTGCCCGCGCGCGGGGCTATGGCAAGGCCGCTGGTGACGTTGACGATCGCCGCCTCGGCCAAGCCGCGCATCCGGGGAACCAGAGCCGAAATCAGCCTGATCGGTGCGTTGAGATTGGTCTGAATGCAGGCGTCGGCCGCATCCATGTTCGGCGCGTCGACGCGGAAATCATGATCGACACCCTGCCCGGCATTATTGACGAGTATGTCGATGTCACGCTCGCCCAGTTCCGCAACGATGGCCTCCACCCCCGCTGCCGTCGTGAGGTCGGCTGCAATTGCCTCGAAACCGTGCTGGCGCATTTCCTCAAGCCGGACCGGATTTCGACCCGTGACGATGACCTTGGCGCCCTTCGCCTGCATCTGCAGCGCGATCTGCTCGCCGATCCCCGCCGTTCCACCAGTGACCAGCGCCACTTTTCCATCGATCCGCATTTGCCCTCCTCACCTGTTTTCCGAACTGGCCGGATTTGCGCTGCCCTACTACCATGATTGTCATGATCCGCCGATTGCGGACAATGCTTTGTCAGGGACATAACCGATCAGCATGCAAAAGACCGACTTTCTCGTCATCGGTGCCGGAATTGCCGGCATTTCTGCCGCGGCACTGCTGGCGTGCCACGGATCGGTCTTGGTGTGCGAAGGTGAAGAAGCACCAGGCTATCATTCCTCGGGACGCAGTGCGGCCTTTGCCCATTTCGGCATGGAAGACGATCTCGTTCGCCGCCTCACGGCTGCAAGTCTGCCTCGCTTTTCATCTCCTGCGGCGCGGGTGCATCCAGCCCTGTTCACGGCCAGTGCCAAGCAATTGACCGAACTCGAGGAGGCCGAAGCCGTTCACCGGCAATTGTCGCCCGAGGCCCGACGGCTGTCGGCAGAAGAGGTGCAGGCGCTGGTACCGATCCTGCGCACAGGTGGCGAACATATCGTTGCGGGCCTGATCGACCCCGCTGCGCTCAAACTGGATTCGGATGCGATGCTGCAGGCCCATCGCAAGGAACTGAAGGAGGCGGGCGGTGATCTGGTCGTGCGCGCGCCCGTCACGGCGATACGCCACGATGGCGCGCACTGGATCGTCGATACGCCGGGCGCATCCTATGCCGCGCGCGTTGTCGTAAACGCTGCCGGCGCCTGGGCGGACGTGGTTGCGACCATGGCCGGGGTCTGCCCGATCGGTCTCCAGCCGCGCCGCCGCACGGTCATTACCTTTGCCGGGCCGCAAGGTGTGGACGTCTCGCCCTGGCCGTTTACCAAGACAGTCGGGACCGGCCTCTATTTCGAGCCCGAAGGAACTGGCCGCCTGCTTGCCTCGCCGATGGACGCGACGCCGGTCGAACCATGCGACGTGCAGCCCGAAGAGGAAGATATCGCGCTGGCAGCGTGGAAGATGGAAGAAGCGACAACCTTGCCCGTACGCCGGATAGAGGCGCGCTGGGCAGGCTTGCGCAGCTTTGCCCCAGACGAGCGCCCCGTGGCAGGCTTCGATCCGCATGCACCGGGTTTTTTCTGGCTGGCCGGACAGGGCGGCTTCGGTCTGCAGACCTCACCCGCAATGGCTCTGGCGGCTGAAGCGCTGGCAACGCGCAGCGAATGGCCTGAGGACCTAAGCGCCTTCGGCATAGAATCTGGCGCGCTGTCGCCCGCCCGTTTCGCTTAGCGCAGCAGCACCAGTTCTTCGGCCATCGTCGGATGGATCGCCGTTGTAGCGTCGAAATCGGCCTTGGTCAGTCCCGCCTTCACCGCCACTGCAGCAGCCTGCATGATCTCAGGCGCTTCCGGGCCGATCATGTGGATACCGACGATCCTTTCGTCCGCGCCATTGCAGATCATCTTGTACAGGCTGCGCTCGTTGCGGCCCGCGAGCACGTTCTTCATCGGGCGAAAGTCCGACTGATAGACGCGAATTTCGCCAAGCGTATTGCGCGCCTCCCCTTCGGTAAGCCCAACTGCAGCAATCGGCGGATGGCTGAACACCGCGCTGGGAATGCAGCTGTGATCGACCGCGCGCGGGTTATTGCCAAATACCGTATCGGCAAAGGCATGGCCTTCGCGGATCGCAACGGGCGTCAGCTGCACGCGGTCGGTGACATCGCCAACGGCATAAATGCTGTCGACGCTGGTCTTGCTGAAACGGTCGACCTTGATCTCGCCCTTTTCGCCCTGCTCTACCCCGGCCGTGTCCAGCCCCAGTCCTTCGACATTGGGAATGCGCCCGGTGGCGAACATCACACAATCGACTTCCATCGGTTCGTGCCCGCTCATGCTGACCAGCAACGTTCCGTCATCGTGCTTCTCGATAGTCTCGATCTGCGCGTGGAAGCGGAAGTCGATCCCCTTCATCATGCTGATCTGCAGCAGCCGATCACGCAGGGCCGCATCATAGCCCCGCAGCAGCGTGTCGGTGCGGTTGACCAATGTCACCTTGCAGCCGAACTCGTTGAATATGCCGGCGAACTCATTGGCGATGTAACCGCCACCGACAATCATCACCCGCCTGGGCAAGCTATCCAGGTGGAATGCTTCATTGCTGGTAATGACATGCTCGCTACCGGGAAACTCCGGCACCAGCGGGCGCGCGCCGGTGGCAATCAGAATGTACCTGGCAGTGACGGTTTCACCGCTCGCCAGCGTCACCTCGTTCGGACCGCTGATGGTCGCGCGCTCGCGATACACAGTGACCGAATTGTTCGAGAGTGTTTCCGAATATGCACCCTCTAGCCGGTCGACATCCTTCAACACTGTGTCGCGCAATGCGATCCAGTCAAATTTCTGGTTTTCGATTGTCCAGCCGAACGCCTTTGCGTCTTCAAGATCTTCGGCAAAATGCGCGCCATAGACGAGCATCTTCTTGGGCACGCAGCCGCGGATAACGCAGGTGCCACCGACCCGGTACTCTTCGGCCACCGCCACTTTTGCCCCGTGCGAGGCTGCGATCCGGCTGGCCCGCACGCCCCCAGATCCAGCACCAATGGTGAAGAGGTCGTAGTCGTATTCGGCCATGCCAGCGCGCTCCGTCATTCCTGTGAGCGCGCGATATGGAGAGCGGATGCCGTCAGGACAACCGCAGCACAGACGCCTAACTCAATTTCGCGGAGGTTCCTCTACCGCCAGCCGGCGTGCGGTTTGCGCCGTCTGATAGACGAACAGCATTATCAGCCCCACGCCAACCCCGCCCACAAACAGGTCGAAGCCGTTGAGATGGCCGATCAGCGGATTTTCATGTCCCATGAAGTACATCGTCAGCGTCAGTGCAATCAGCACAAGGCGCAGCTCGGTAGGTCCGGCATTCATGTAGGACAGCCGCAATTCCCCCATCACCCGCACCAGCAGGAATGCGTGGATCGACATGAGCAAATATCCGGCCAGCGCAACCAGCGCCACTTCGAGCTCGACATAGGGCGTCAGCCCGATGCCAACCACCAGCAAGGTCGTGGCAAAGCCATCACAGCTATGGTCGAGGAAATAGCCGTAGCGGGGCCGTTCAATCTTGCGGAACCGCGCCAAGCTGCCGTCGAGTGAATCGCCGAACCAGTGGACGATATAGCCCGCCACACAGAGCCACAGCCAGTTACGGTCGAGATTGCTGCCCATGTAACCGCCAAAGACCATCAGCGCTCCGAACATGCCGATTGCTGTCAGCATGTCGGGCGTGACCCGGCGGGGCATATGCGCGCACAGCCAGTTCAATGCCCGTCGTTCGACCCGCGCAACCAGGTTCTCCTGGATGCGGTCGATCGGAGTTATCTTGGCCTTGAAGGCGGGTTCCATGGCAGCCCTGGGTTATAAATTGAACGCGATGCCGGGCGTCATGGCCCCGCAAAGCTGCACTGTCCAGCCACGGAAGCCCTAGTCGGGCCGACGCGCCCCTGAACGGCGGCGTCGGTTGCGCGGCGGACGATTGCCTTGCGGGCGCCCTTCACCACTGGCATCGCGATTGGGCTTACCCGCGCGATTGGGGTGCTTGTTCTTGGGCTTCGGCTTACGCGCGCCATCGCTGCTTCCCGCCAAGCCAGAACCGCCTCGCGGCGTAACCTTCGGCCGCGCCAGCTTGGGCTTTTGTTCGCGCTTGGTTGGTCCCACGCCTTCCACCACTGCACGGAAATTGTCCGGCAGCGGCAAGCGCTCGAACGCAGCGTCGGTCTTCTTGCGAATGTCCTTGAGATAGTCGCGTTCGTCCTCGGCGCAGAAGGCAATCGCCACGCCATCGCGGCCGGCACGCGCAGTGCGGCCGATACGGTGGACATATTGCTCGGGCACATTGGGCAGTTCGTAATTGATTACATGACTGACGCCGGGAATATCGATTCCGCGCGCGGCAACATCGGTTGCCACCAGCACCGGTGTGGAGCCGCTGCGGAATTCGCCAAGCGCACGCTCGCGCTGCGGCTGGCTCTTGTTTCCGTGGATCGCGTTGGCGCGCACGCCGACCTGCCCCAGCTTCTTCACTACACGGTCCGCGCCGTGCTTGGTGCGGGTGAAGACAAGGATGCGCTCGAACTCGCCGGGCACGCGGTGGCGGCCCTTGAGGATCATCTCGATCAGCGTCTGCTTCTCGTCCTGCTGAACCATGAAGAGGTACTGCTCGATCCGCTCCGCCGTAGTGCTTTCGGGCGTGACAGAAACATGCGCCGGATTGGTGCAATATTGCGCCGCCAGATCCTTGATCGATTTGGGCATGGTAGCGCTGAAAAACAGCGTCTGGCGTTCCTTCGGGACCAGCTGGCTGATCCGCTTCAGTGCATGGATAAAACCGAGATCGAGCATCTGGTCGGCCTCGTCGAGCACGAGAATTTCAACGCCATTGAGGGCGAAGGCCTTCTGGTCGATCAGGTCGAGCAGACGGCCCGGCGTGGCGACGAGGATATCGGTGCCGCGGTGCAGCTTGTTACGGTCCTTGTTGACCGAAGTGCCCCCGACGATCGAATGGACCTTGAGGCCGGCAAGCGCACCGTAATCCTTGGCCGATTGGGCAATCTGCCCAGCCAGTTCGCGAGTGGGGGCCAGCACCAGCATGCGGCAGGACTTGAACGGCGTCTGCCGCTCGGCTTCGCGCAACCGGTCGATGCTGGGGAGCATGAAGGCGGCGGTCTTGCCGGTGCCGGTCTGGGCAATGCCCATCAGGTCGCGCCCTTCGAGCACGGGCGGAATGGCCTGAGCCTGGATCGGCGTCGGCGTGTCATAACCCTTCAAGTCGAGGGCCTGGAGCACGGGCTGCGATAGCCCGAGGTCGGAAAATTGTGTCATGATAACTCGCAATATATGCGGCGCGCAGCCAAAGTGGCGCGCGGTCGCGGGGTTGAAAAACCACCCGCGTGAAAAGGGAAGTTGTGGATATATCGGTGAAACGCGCGCCGGGGCGGGTAATTCAGAGCCGCCACTTCACCCTGGCAGGCACGTTTCGATTGGCGCGCAGATGGCGGCGAACCGGCGAAAAGTCAATAATCGGCGTAGGCCGGAGAGCGGAAGTGGCGCATAGCGCGCGGTCATGCAGGACTCGCAAGACCGCACGCCAACGCTTGGCGACCTGACCCAGGCTTTCTGGCGGGTCGGCTGGCTAAGCTTTGGCGGACCGGCAGGTCAGATTTCTTTGATGCATCGCGAAATCGTGGAGGATCGAGGCTGGGTTGACGAGGAGGACTACCTCGAAGCCCTTAACCTGTGTCATTTGCTGCCCGGCCCCGAGGCACAGCAATTGGCGACATGGATCGGCTGGCGGCTGCATGGCATTCGTGGCGGCGTGATCGCAGGCGGGTTGTTCGTGCTGCCAGGCGCGGCAGTGATGCTGGCGCTGTCCCTGCTGTATGCGCTGGCGGCCAATCTCACATGGTTCGAAGCGCTGTTCCTTGGCGTAAAGGCGGCCGTTCTGGCGATCGTGCTGCAGGCACTGCTGCGGATCGCGGGACGGGCGCTGGGCACCCCGTTGCGCAAACTGCTCGCTTTCGCCGCCTTCCTTGGCCTGTTTGCGCTCGCGCTGCCCTTCCCGCTGGTCGTGCTGGGCGCGCTGGCTATCGGTATGGTGCTTGGGGCTGTTCGACCTGGCCTACTAGGGATCACCCCACCAACAGAAACGGCTCATGGTCCTATGCCGTGGGGTGCAAGCCTGAAAGCAGTGCTGACATGGGGCGCAATCTGGGCATTGCCGATGGTACTGGTATTCGCCGCACTAGGCCCCTCTCATGTCCTGTGGGACATCGGCGTGTTCTTCTCCAAACTGGCCGTCGTCACCTTTGGCGGTGCCTATGCCGTGCTCGCCTATATGGCGCAGCAGGCGGTTGAAACTTACGGCTGGCTTGGTCCGGGTGAAATGGCCGATGGGCTGGGTCTGGCCGAAACAACGCCCGGTCCGCTGATCATGGTGACGCAGTTTACCGGCTTCCTCGCCGGATGGCGCGCGCCCGAACCATTTACGCCGCTCGTGTCAGGCGTACTGGCAGCAGGCCTGACCACCTGGGTCACTTTCGCGCCCTGCTTCCTGTGGATCTTTGCTTTCGCGCCATGGATGGAGCGCCTCAAGAGCGCACCACGCATCCGCGCCGGGCTTGCGGCCGTCACAGCGGCCGTGGTGGGAGTGATCGCCAATCTGGCGCTATGGTTCGCGCTCCATGTGCTGTTCGGCAAGGTAGGTGAACGGCACGCAGGCCCGTTTTCACTGCTGATGCCAGACTGGACCAGCCTCGATTGGCGTGCCGGCATCCTGACGCTGATCGCTCTGGCACTGACCTTCGGCGCGAAATGGAGCATCATCCGCGTTCTGGCACTTTGCGCGGGAGGTGGGCTCTTGCTTTCGGCGATCTAGGTGCGGTTCATCGCCCTAATTGGGCCATGGCAATTTCTTGGAGCTTTGCAGCCATCTTCGGCTCGATACCAAGCTCATGGGCGGCACGCTCGCCTTCGCCGAACTTGCGGACGTCGAAGCCGGTCACTTGCGCAAAGACCACCAGGGCCTCAAGATAGGACCCTTCAGCGCTGGCGTGATAGTGGTCGTAACTCCACAGATCGATCTTGCCGAAATCGCGCCCGTCATAGGGGTTGGCGTCGGCCACGCCTTCAGCCATCGCCCTGTTCCACGCTTCGCCCACCGGTATGACACCGTCGATCTCGGCGCTTTCGGCATCCGCCAGATCCATCGCGGCGCGCAGATCCAGCGCCATTGTGCCGACGGGGCGGCCATGCCAATTGCCCTTTTCCGGATAGACCTGATCCGCCCGGCTCCATGTTGCCATCAGATAGACCTCGACCACTGGATTGGCTGCGGTGAACATTTGCGCCAGCGCCGGAGCATCGCGCCGCGTGTTGCTTGCATCGCCGGGTTGCTTCGGGTCGAGCGTGGAAAATTGCTGCAGGACCACTACGTCCCATGCCCGGTCAATCCGATCGCGCTTTTCGTTGAGATGAAAGCCCAGCGTGCTGCCGCCGCGCAATTCGTGTGACGCCGTCCAGTTCAATCCGGCCTGCTCGGCGAATTTGACGAACAGCGCGGGAATACCGCCCACGCCTTCGTCGTTGAGGTCCGTCACACTGTCCGGGCGATAGCGCAGCACCGCCGAATTCGCGCCCTGGGTAAAGCTGTTGCCGATGAACAGGATTTGCTGAGGTTCCTGTGCCTGTACGGCGGGACCAGCTAGCGACAGTGCAGCAGCAAGCGAGGCGCGTAGAACGGCCTTCACAGCTTCAGCCCTGCTGCCTCCAGCAGCGCCTCTGTGCTCGGATCGAACTGCTCGCCGCCTTTCTCGATTGCCTTGGCCATCGCCTTGCCCAGCTCGACACCGAACTGGTCAAAGGGGTTGATGCCCATCAGCACGGCTGCCGAGAAGGTGCGGTGCTCATGGAAGGCAATCAGTGCGCCCAGCGTGGCGGGATCGAGGTCGTCAACCAGGATCGTCGCGCTCGGCCGATCGCCCGGATAGTTGCGCGCCGGATCTTCCCCTGCCTTGCCCGCCATCAGCGCAGCACCCTGGGCGAAACAGTTCATCAGCAGGATACGGTGATGCGCCGGGTCGAGCACATCACCCGGCTCTATGCTGGCGATGAAATCGACCGGGATCAGATGCGTGCCCTGATGCAGCAGCTGGAACACTGCATGCTGCGCATCAGTGCCTACCCCGCCCCAGGTGATCGGAGCAGTCGGCCCGTCAACCGGCGCCATATCGGTGGTGACCCGCTTGCCATTGCTCTCCATCTCCAGCTGCTGGAGATAGCTGGGGAACAGCCGCAGCCGCTCGTCATAGGCGAAAACCGCGCGGGTCTGGCAGTCACGTACCCGCGCGTAATAGAGATCGGCGAAGGCTGCGCGCAGCACCAGATTGGCCGCACCGTCCGTATCGCGGAAATGCACGTCAACCGCCGCTGCACCTGCCAGCATGGCGAGGAATTCTTCCATCCCCACTGCCAGCGCCACCGGGAAGCCGATCGACGACCAGATCGAATAACGCCCGCCCACGCTTTCCTGGAACGGCAGCACGCGCGTTTCATCGACGCCCCAATCCACTGCCGCATCGGGATTGGCGGTCAGAGCCACCACCCGGCCTGAAGGGTCGGTCACGCCATTGTCAGCGAGCCATTTGAGCGCGCTTTCGGCATTGGTCATGGTTTCGATCGTGGTGAAAGTCTTGCTCGCCACTGCGATCATGGTCTTGGCCGGATCGCATTTCGAAAACGCCTCCTCCAGCGCCACACCATCGATATTCGAGACGACATGCACATCGACCAGCGGCAGGTCGCGGCCCAGTGCATCAACGCAGAGTGCGGGGCCGAGCGCGCTTCCGCCGATGCCGATATGGATCAGATGCGCGATCTCGCCAAAGGCACCGCCGTGAATGGCTTCGACCAGCATGCCCATGCGGTCGATCAGCGCAGCGGCTTCCTCGACCTTGGCGCTGTCACCGACGCCGCGCAGTGTGGCATGGTCTGCGGCGCGGCCCTCGGTCGGATTGACGATCTCGCCGGCAAACAATTTGGATCGCATTCCTGCGAAATTCATCGTCGCAGCCAGTTCTTCGAACGCTGCGATCACTGCTGCATCGAGATGCGTCTTCGACCAGTCGAGCAGCATTCCGCCCCTGCCCTCGCCCAGTTCGAGCCGGGCGGACAATGCAGCAACTCGCGTTTCGCCACCATCGGCAAACAATTCACCCAGCGTCGGGCGTGGCAGATCGGCAAGGCGGGTCCAAAATTCGGCGGCTGTCGAAGGCATGACGGGCAAAAATCCTTTTATGGCTGCGCGCCTGCGACTAGGGACATTGCCGATGATTGAGAACCCCGCAATGAGTCAAACCGCGTCGGATACGAATGCGGATAAGGCGAATGAGGAAAGCTGGGGCGATTTCCTCAAATTCCTCGCCAAGCTGGTGGTCGCCGTACTGATCTTCCGCAGCTTCATCTTCTCGCCCTTCACTATCCCGAGCGAGAGCATGCTGCCCGGTCTGCGCAATGGCGATTATCTCGTCGCGGCGAAATGGCCCTATGGCTATTCCAAGTACTCGCTGCCTTTCGAAGCGCCGGTGATACCCGGACGAATCTTCGCATCGCTGCCCGAACGAGGCGATGTGATTATCTTCAAGCACCCCGTTGATGGCACCGATTACGTAAAACGCGCCATCGGCCTGCCCGGTGATACAGTGGCAGTGCGCAATGGTGTGGTGATCCTCAATGGCGAGCCGCTGAAGAAGGAGGCGGCAGGCGCTGTCGATATCCCGATGAGCGCCAACACCAGCTGCGATCTGCGCGGCGGTAATGTGGTGGGCGAGGTCTGCCGTTATCGCCTGTTCCGCGAGACCCTGCCTTCGGGTAGGAGCTATCTGACCATCGATTTCGGCCGCTCGCCGCAGGACAATTTCGCGCCGGTCGTGGTTCCCGCCGGCAGGATTTTTGCGATGGGCGACAATCGCGACAATTCGCTCGACAGTCGCTTTCCTGCCGCTGCCGGGCGCGGTGTGGGGCTGGTCGATGCAGAACTGCTCGTGGGCCGTGCCAGCATGGTGTTGTGGTCGACCGATGGCAGCGCCGAATGGCTCCTCCCCTGGACCTGGTTCACCGCCGCGCGGTGGGACCGGATCGGCAGCGATATATGACCAAGCTCTCCGCCGAAGCCGGCAAATGGCTTGCACAGAACGGATTTTCGGTCGGCAATGAGGCCATGTGGCACACAGCGCTGACGCATGGCAGCATGGGCGAGAAGCACGATTACGACCGGCTCGAATTCCTCGGTGATCGTGTGCTGGGCCTGTCGGTGGCGAACTGGCTTTTTGCCAATAGCGATGCGCAGGAAGGCGCGCTGGCCCAGCGGCTCAACGCCGTGGTCAGCCGCCAGATGTGTGCCGAAGTGGCGCGCAGGATCGGCCTTGGCCCGCATATCCGTATCTCGAAGCAGGCCAGTTCCGATGGCGGGCGCGATAGCGACAATATCCTTGGCGATGTGGTCGAAAGCCTGCTTGGGGCGCACTATCTCGACAATGGTTTTGACAGCGCGCGCGACCTCGTCGAGCGCTTGTTCCGTCCCGCGCTGGAGAATGGCGCTGGCAAGTCCAAACATCCCAAAAGCGCGCTGCAGGAATGGGCGGCGGGCAACCAGCGCAAGCCGCCCGAATACGAGCTTGTCGACCGCTCCGGCCCCGATCACGCAGCGCGTTTCACGGTGCGCGTGCGGGTTTACAAAGTTGGAGAGGCCGAAGCCACCGCCAACAGCAAGAGCGAGGCCGAACGGGCGGCGGCACAAGCATTCATGGAGCGATACGGGTGAGTGACAGCGAAACAAGATGCGGTGTTGTGGCCGTACTGGGTGCGCCCAATTCCGGCAAATCGACGCTGGTGAACCAGCTTGTCGGGCAGAAGGTGGCGATCACCAGCGCCAAGGCGCAGACCACGCGTGCGCGGATGATGGGAATTGCGCTGGAAGGTCCAACGCAGATGATTC
>CBFGON010000005.1:0-48381 GCA_965650395.1 uncultured Qipengyuania sp.
GGCTGTGCCACTTGGCGCAGCTACTACACGAACCTCGCGGCGGACCGGCTCGGCAGCCGGCCGAGGATCGGGCAGCGAGCTCGGCGTGACAGTTGTTACTGCAGGGGCGACTGGCGGCGCGGTTTTCGGGCCAGGCTCGGACGAGCGAACTGGTGTTGGTGCACTTGCCCGTCCCGAAGCTGGCGCCGATGCGGCTGGCCGATCAGGCCGGGCAGCGACAGGAGGAGCCAGCGGCGCATTCACTGGTGGCAATTCCGCCCGCGCTGTGCGCGCCGGTTGAGGCTGTCCTACCCCGGCATAAGCGGCGATATCGGCGTCATCCCTGCCTATGGATGCCGTACGCGGGAAAACACCAAGCGATCCCGCAGCGGCCTGTTGCGCGGGCGTCAGCTGGGTCATGTAACGCAAATAGGGCGCGACGCGCGCTGCCGTCTGAGCGGGCATCATCTGTTCGGCTATCTTCACCGCTTCCTCGGTCTGACCGAGAATTGCCAGACCAAATGCGCGCGTGCGGAAGCCGGCGGAATCGCCGTTCTTCAACATCGGCAGAAGCGTAGCTTCGAACCCGGCCTTGTCGCCCGAAATTGCCTGACTAAGAGCAAGGTGCCGCGTGACCTCATCGTCCGCACCATTGGCGATCGCCAGACGATAGAGCTGCTGTGCGCTGGCCGCATCGCCTACCAGATCGAAAGCAAGCCCGCGATCAGCTGCCATCACTGCCTGCTGAATTCCGCCACGTTCTGCATCGGCATACAGGCGCAGCGCTTCGACCGGACGGCGCGAATAGGTATATGCACGTGCCAGCCCCAACGAAACGCGGGGATTGGCAGGCGAAATGTCCTTTGCCCGACCGAAAAAGCCAATCGCGGCAGGAATATCCCGCAGTTTGAGCGCGGCATCGCCCGCATCGACAAGCGCCTCGACGTCGCCGCCGTTCTGCGCGAGGCGCTGAAGCGCCGAGCTAAGCTCAACCGATCCCGCTGGAGGCAGTGGTTGGACGATTTCCTGTGCAAGCGCGCCTGGCCCGCTTGCCGCAAGTGCGGCTAGCGCAGATGTGACTGCCCAACGCCTGTTTCTGGAAATCGTCATAGCTACTGGATGCAACGCCTCAGCGTGGCAAGAGTTCAATCCAACTTACTGATTGTTCTGCCGTCCAAGGAAGCGCGGGATATTGAGCGAGCTGCTGCTGCCCTCATCCTCGTCATCGTCCTCCTCCTCCCTTTCGCTCGACGCCGAGCCGCGCGAAAGATTAGCCATGCGTTCGAACAGAGTGCTGCCTTGCGACTCCGCGCCACCCGCATTGTAGCCGCCGGCCGCATGGCCGCCTTCCTCGCCGCTCAGCAGCGGGCGCTTGCGACCGGCAGGCTTGCTCGCCAGCGGACTGTCGCCATCGTCATGCGCACCGGCGCCGAGCTGGAGTTCGTCCTGACCGGCTTCGACATCATCACCCAGAGGATCGGACAGGTCGAGCGGGGGACGCCCTTCGCCTTCGCCTTCATTGGTCCAGCCATCTTCGGCATCGGCACCCGAGCCGAAATTCGCGGCATCCGCCGGGGCAGGCATTTGGCCATCGTCGCCATAGGCATCGAACCGCTCCGTGTGTTCGTTGCGCAGGCCTGCGAGCGGGTCAACGATGCCGTCGACATCGTCATAATCGTCATCGTCCTCGTAGTCTTCAGCGCTGGCAGGCGACAGGCCTGCCGAGGTGAAGGGCGCTTCGTCTTCATCTTGAGCAGTCTCGGCGAAGCTATCCTCGGCAAGTTCCGGCTCATAGACATCTTCGGCCCCGGGATCGGCAGAGAGACCCTCGCTCAGCTCGAACGGCTCGTCATCGGCCACGCTCTCGCTGGGAAGTTCAAAGACGGGACGTTGAGGCGCGCGCGATTCGTTCATCGCGAAATTGCGCGAAGGGGCAGCGACAGCACTTCCGCTCTCGTCGATGCCGGTCGCCACAACGGAAACGCGGATCTTGCCGTCGAGGTCGGGGTTGAAGGCCGAGCCCCAGATGATGTTGGCGTCTTCGTCGACCAGTTCGCGAATGTGGTTTGCAGCTTCGTCGACTTCGAGCAGCTTCATGTCCTCGCCGCCGATGATCGAGATAATGACGCCCTTGGCACCCGCCATGCTGACCCCGTCGAGCAGCGGATTGGCGATAGCGCGTTCCGCAGCTTCGAGTGCGCGATTGTCACCCTCGCCCTCGCCCGTGCCCATCATCGCCTTGCCCATCTCGCTCATCACCGATCGGACGTCGGCAAAGTCGAGGTTGATGAGGCCCGGCATGACCATCAGATCGGTGATCGAGCGAACGCCCTGCTGCAGCACCTCGTCGGCGAGCATGAAGGCTTCCTTGAAGGTGGTTTCGGCCTTGGCCACCAGGAACAGGTTCTGGTTGGGGATGACAATCAGCGTATCGACATGGCGCTGCAGCTCGTCGATTCCGGCTTCGGCGGCGCGCATGCGGCGTGTGCCTTCGAACAAGAACGGCTTGGTCACCACGCCCACGGTCAGCACGCCCTTCTTGCGCGCAGCTTCCGCGATGACCGGCGCGGCACCGGTGCCGGTGCCGCCGCCCATGCCCGCAGCAATGAAGCACATGTTCACCCCGTCGAGCGCGTCCTCGATATCCTCGACCGTTTCTTCCGCCGCGGCCTTGCCCACTTCG
The DNA here is from genome assembly GCA_965650395.1 of uncultured Qipengyuania sp. Classification (GTDB taxonomy): domain Bacteria; phylum Pseudomonadota; class Alphaproteobacteria; order Sphingomonadales; family Sphingomonadaceae; genus Qipengyuania. The sequence continues at coordinate 2,663 of CBFGON010000005.1, forward strand.
GGCCGCGCGCCAGCGCCCAGGCCGCCGGTAATGTCAGGCCCCAACTGGATGCGCTTGGCAGCTGGCGAACTCGACAGCGCCTGCGCATCGGTGTTGGCGACGATGAAATCGACACCTTCGATTTGCGCTTCCATCATGTTGGCGATGGCGTTGCCGCCCGCACCGCCGACACCGATGACCATGATCTTGGGACGAAGGTCGTCGCTGGAAGCAGGTCCGATATTGATGCTCATTGAGCTTTCCTCGAGGTAAGAATTCGCCTGACGGCGGTTATGTCACAGATACGGTACAAAGCGAATCGTTGCACCAAAGCTAATTCCCCTTATCCACAAGGGCTAAAGCGCGGCTCAAGTCAGCCTGCAACCATCAGAAGTACTCACGCACCGCTTGTAGAACACGGTTCACCAGTCCGAAGCCTGAATAGCGCTTGGTCGGCTGGTAACTCGGACCGACCGAGCGAATGTCTATCGGGTCTTCGGCGGCATAGAGGCACAGCCCTGCCAGAGTGGCGAAACCGGGCGTTGCATGTGCTTCGGGCAGTCCGCGGAGCGCTGGCGGTTTGCCAATGCGCACTGGCAGACCCAATCCGCCCTGCATGAACTCGGCGATCCCGAGCAGTTCCGCCCCACCGCCGGTGAGCACAACCTGCCCGCCGGCAGCGCCGGTGAAACCCATTGCCTTCAAGCCCTTGCCAATCTCGGCTGTCATGGTGCCGAGGCGGTCGGTGACGATCGACACCAGCTCGGCACGCGGAACGCGGTTCTGTTCGTCCGCGCCGCGGGCCAGCCGCCCGTCCGGCTCTTCGCCCGGTGCATTGACGGGGATCATCTCGCGATGGTCGCTGGGTGTAGCGATGGCCGAACCGGCGACACATTTCAGCCGCTCTGCCTGACTGCGGCGGATCCCCAGAGAAGAAGCGATGGCATCTGTAATATCGTTCGAGCCGACCGGGATAGAACGCAGGCCCAGCAGCATCCCCCCGGCATGGACCGAGACATTGGTAACCTGCGCCCCGATCTCGACCAGCGCCACGCCCAGATCGCGTTCTTCGCGGGTGAGGCAGGCATATGCGGCGGCCAGCGGGCTGGCGACCACGCCTTCCACATCGAGGTGCGCGCTCTGCACAGCCTCGATCAGATTGCGCACCGGCGCGGCTTCGGCCAGCGTCACATGGACATCGACGCCCAGTGCCTCGGCATGAAGCCCAGTGGGATTGGCAATGCCATGCGCCCCGTCGAGCGTGTAATGCGCAGGTTGTGCGTGGAGCACCATACGCCCGTCGGGCTGGATATGGTCGCGTGCGGCATAGAGCAGGTGCTCGATGTCGTCTTCGTCAATGCGGCGGCCGCCAATGGCGATTTCGACGCTGGCAATCTTGCTCGACAGTCCTGCGCCCGCACAGCCGATCCACACGCTCGATACGCTGGTATTGGCGCTGGCTTCCGCCTTTTCGACCACGGTGCGGATCGCATGTGTGGCAGCGCGCATATCGGTGACATAGCCGCGCTTGATCCCTTCGCTGGCGCGGTGCGATGATCCGAGCACGACCATTTCGCCATCCTCGCCCTGCCCCATGATCATGGCAGAGACACGGAAGGACCCGATGTTGACCGCACCGAAAACGCGATTGATGCGCGGCAGCGGCACTGCAGACGAAGCCATTACTGCACGTTCCCTTCGCTGACGCTGCGCGGGCACGGACCGTCCTTGCAACGCAGGTAAACGCGGTCAGGCACACGCATGTCGATCGCCACCACCTTCCCGCCGATCAGACGATTGCGACCATCCATCTCGGCAAATTTGACCAGCGCCGCCGGTCCTTGCTCGCCTTCGGGCAGCGCAAGCATCTGGTCGGTCTTGAAGCGCAGGTTCCAGCGCCGGTTGCCGACCCATTCAGCTGCAACGATCTGCGGCTTCAATGCCGGTGCTGCGTCAAGCAGGTGACCCAAATCGGCGACCTGCTGCTGTGCGCCGGGGCCCGAGATATGCAGCATTCCCTTGGCCGCCTTGTCGGAAATCGGCTCCAGCTCGTTGCCCGTGGCATCGACCAGCACCTGCCGATCGGCCTTTTCGACCACGGCATGCGGCTCGCGCTCGACGATGTCGATGCGCAGCATATCGGGCAATTGCCGCGAAACGCGGGCATCGCGCACCCAGGGCAGTTCGAGCAGCCGTTCGCGGATCGTATCGACTTCAACCAGCGGCATCGGGCGATCCTGCTCGCCCAGCACACGCTGATAGACCAGCTGCTCGTTCATCCGCTCGACCCCGGTGACGCGAACAGTGCGCACTTCAAATCCGGCGCGTCCGGCAGATTTAGCCAGTTCGCCGCGCGCCAGTTCGGGCACGCCCGCAAAGCTCGCCACTGTCCAGGCAATCGCCAGCCCTGCGGCCACGATCAGGTAAAGGAAGAATTTGTGCCACTGTTCTTCCGTGAAAGGCAGTGCAACCATCACCCGGTCGAACAGGCCGGACGTGCGCCGCCGTGCCGCCCGCGCCTTCTGGTTGCGGTTCTGCGTAGCTGCCGAACGGCGGACTCCGGTGGGCTTGCGGGAAACCTTAGCCATCGCCGCCCCTGCCCTTGTGATCGCGCAGCGCGGCGGCAATGATGGTTTCCACCAGCTCGCCGTATTCCATGCCGGAATAGCGCGCCTGTTCGGGCACCAGGCTGAGCGGGGTCATGCCCGGCTGGGTATTGGTTTCGAGCACGAACAGCCCGTCCTCGCCCTGTTCCTCGTCCCAGCGAAAATCGGTCCGGCTCGTGCCCCGGCAACCCAGCACCTTATGCGCCTTGAGCGCGATTTCGAGGCACAGATCGCGAATATGATCAGGAATGTCTGCCGGGCAGATGTGATCGGTCATCCCGTCGGTATATTTGGCGTCGAAGTCGTAAAAGCCGCTCTTGGGCTTTAGTTCGGTAACAGCCAGCGCACGCGGTCCGTCGGCAAAATCCACCACTGCCGAGGTCATTTCGCGGCCCTTGATGTAAGGTTCTGCCAGCAGTTCGGCGAATTCCTGCCACGGTCCCTTGGCATCGCGCGCAATCGGATTGCCGTAATTGCCTTCATCGGTGACGATGGCGACGCCGACAGAGCTGCCTTCATTGACGGGCTTGAGCACATAGGGCCGTGCAATCGGATCGCGCTCGTAAAGCTCGGCGCTCTTGACGATGCGCCCGCCGGGCATGGGGATGCCATGCGGCACCAGCGCCTGCTTGGTCAGCTGCTTGTCGATAGCAATGACCGAAGTGGCGAGCCCGGAATGGGTATAGGGCACGCCCATCAGATCCATCATGCCCTGCACTGTGCCGTCTTCGCCCGGAACACCGTGAAGTGCGTTGAACACCACATCCGGCGCCGCTTCGGCGATCCGTGCGGCCACTTGACGGTCCATATCGATGCGGGTCACGCGATGCCCGCGCTCCTCCAGCGCCTTGGCCACGCCTTCGCCGCTCATCAGCGAGACTGGCCGTTCATTGGCCCAGCCACCCATCAGGACAGCAACATGCAGTTTGGGGAGATCGGTAGTCATCTGTAATCCTTACGGTCGCCCCACGCGTTGAATTTCCCATTCGAGCTCGACACCCGAATTTGCATAGACCCGGCGGCGCACTTCCTCGCCCAGCCCTTCGATATCGGCGCTGGTGGCACTGCCGGTGTTGATGAGGAAATTGGTGTGCTTCTCGCTCACCTGCGCCCCGCCAACTGTGAAACCGCGGCACCCCGCTGCATCGACCAGTTGCCAGGCCTTTTCGCCCGGCGGATTTTTGAAGGTCGATCCGCCGGTCTTGGTGCGCAGGGGCTGCGAATTCTCGCGCGCTTCGGCGATGCGATCCATCTCTGCACCGATTGCGGCGGGATCGCCCGGCTCGCCCTTGAAGCGGGCGGATACTACCACCGCGCCTTCAGGCAGTTCGGAATGGCGATAGCTATAGGCGAGATCGCGCGCGGGCAGGCGCAGGCATTCACCGCCCGGCATCACCACATCGCAATCGACCAGCACATCGCTCACTTCGCGGCCATAAGCGCCGCCGTTCATGCGTACAAAGCCGCCAACCGTGCCGGGAATGCCCCGCATGAATTCGAGCCCGGCAATGCCTGCATCGCGCGCCGCGCTGGCAACCAGGATGCCATGCGCACCGCCGCCGCAGGTGAGCGTGCAATCGTCCTTGTCGACGGCAATCGCAGCGAAAGGCTTGCCCAGCTTGACCACCACGCCCGGAACACCGCCATCGCGCACGATCATGTTCGACCCCAGGCCCAACGCCATGATCGGCAATTGCCCGTCCAGCCGTTCAAGAAACAAGCGCAGATCGTCGAGATCGGCGGGCTCGAACAGCCAGTCGGCATTGCCGCCGGTCTTGAACCACACCAGCTTGGCGAGTGGCGCATCGGCGGTCAGCCGTCCGCGCACTCCCTGCATCGCGACGGGCGCAGCAACGCCGCCTTCGACTTCGCAGTCGGGCGCCATGCCGCTATCCCGGTTCCACACATCGTCGGGCTGTCCGGTCACGCAGCCCGTTCCTTGCTGATGGCGTCAGCCAGACCGGCCGCCCAGCGCGTGATATCGCCCGCGCCAAGGCAGACGACGAGATCGCCTTCCTGCACTTCGGCAGCGAGAAGGCTCGCGAGATCGGCCTGATCCGCCACGGGTGCCGCAAAGCGATGGCCACGCGATTTAAGGCCAGAAACGAGCGCCGCCGCATCCACCCCGTCGATCGGTTCCTCGCCGGCGGTATAGACCGGTGTGACATAAACCTGATCTGCATCGTTGAAGGCGTTCTGGAAATCATCCATCAAATCGCGAAGCCGGGTAAAGCGGTGCGGCTGAACCACAGCGATGACGCGCCCATCGTGCCCGGCAACGCTTTCACGAGCTGCCGAAAGCACGGCACGGATTTCCACCGGATGGTGTGCGTAATCGTCGATCACCACGGTGCCATCGACCACGCCCACCCGGGTGAAACGGCGGCGCACACCGCCGAAGCTGGCAAAACCAGATTTGATGACGTCGTCGGAACAACCCATTTCTATCGCCACCGCAATCGCGGCGAGCGCGTTCTGGACATTGTGGCGGCCCGGCATGGGGAGCTTTACGCCTTCGATCCGGCGGTCTTCCTCGCCGCGCTGGCGCACGATCACGTCGAAAACATTACCGCCTTCATGCGGGCGCACGTTGACGCCGCAGATATCCGCCTGGAGCGAGAAGCCATAGGTGATCACGCGCCGGTCGCGCACCTTGCCGATCACCGCCTGCACTTCGGGATGATCGATGCACAGCACCGCCGCACCATAGAAGGGCACGTTGTGGATGAACTCCACAAAGGCATCCTTCACCCCGTCGAAATCGCCGTAATGGTCGAGGTGTTCGGGATCGATATTGGTGACGACTGCAATCGTCCCGTCCAGCCGCAGGAAGCTGCCGTCGCTTTCGTCCGCCTCGACCACCATCCAGTCGCTGTCGCCTAGCCGCGCGTTCGAACCATATTGCTCGATAATTCCGCCATTGATGACCGTGGGGTCGATATGGCCGCTGTCGAGCAGGCTGGCGATCATGCTGGTAGTGGTGGTCTTGCCGTGTGTTCCAGCGACCGCAATGGTCGATTTCAGCCGCATCAGCTCGGCCAGCATTTCGGCGCGGCGAACCACGGGAATGCGGTTCTCAAGCGCAAAGGCGACTTCGGGATTGGTGCGCTTCACTGCAGTCGAGGTAACAACCACGGCGACATTTTCGACGTTCTCGGCGGCATGGCCGATCATCACCTTTATGCCGCGCGAACGCAGCCGCTCGACACTGGCGCTTTCGGAAAGGTCCGAGCCCTGCACGCTATAGCCGAGATTGTGCATGACTTCGGCGATGCCCGACATGCCGATGCCGCCGATGCCGACGAAATGGACCACGCCAATGTCGGTTGGGACGCCCTTCACTTGTCGCTCTCCCGCTTGGCGCCGTGCCCTGCCGGAACGCCCTGCACGCCTGCGCGCGGAGTTTCGCCGCCCATGCGGATCACATCCATCATTTCGGCCCCTCCGAAGCTTTCGACCAGATCGGCCAGATCGCGGACCGCATGCGGGCGGCCGCAGTTCCACGCGGCGTGGGCGGCATTGGCGAGACCTTCGGGATCGTCGGCCAGCACGCGGATCTGCTTGGCGAGTTCCTTGGCCTGGAAGCGGTCCTGACGGATCATCCGCGCACCGCCGGCCTTCGCCATCTCGCGGGTGTTGAAGGCCTGGTGGTCGTCTGTCGCAATCGGCAAGGGAATGAGGATCGCGGGGCGCCCCACGGCAGTCAGTTCGGCGATGGTCGAAGCCCCGGCGCGGCCAATGAACAGATGCGCATCGGCAAGCCGGGCGGCCATATCTTCGAAATAGGTCGCCAGTTCGGCAGGAATGCCGTGACTGCGATAGCGTTCGCGCACTGCATCGACATCTTCTGGGCGGCATTGCTGCGTCACCTGCAGCCGCTGGCGGATGGCGGGGGGCAGCATGGCGAGGCCATCGGGCACCACCTCCGACAGCACCCGCGCGCCCTGGCTGCCGCCGGTGACGAGCACGCGCAGCAAGCCGTCCTCGCCATAGGCAGGGAAAGGCTCGTCCCGCAGGGCCAGCACTTCGGCGCGCACCGGATTGCCCACCAGATGGACCTTGCGTTCGAACTTGGGTTTTAGCCGCTGGACATCGGGATAGGCGGTGGCAATCGCCTGCACCCGCCCGGCCAGCAGCCGGTTGACGCGGCCGAGCACCGCATTCTGTTCGTGCACCACGGTGGGAATGCCCGCCGACGTCGAAGCGAGGATCGCGGGGAGCGAGGGGTAACCGCCAAAGCCGACCACGGCGCTGGGCTGAAAGCTCTCGAACAGGCGCAGCGCCATCGAACGGCCTTCACGCACCGCCGAAATGCCCTTGAACCAATGCAGCGGGTTCTTGCCGAAGCGGCCTGCGGGGATGACATGCGCGGGCATGAAGTCAGGCTTGCCGGGGATTTCAGCCCCGCGTTCGTCGGTAATCAGCGCGACATGATGGCCGCGCCGCTCAAGCTCCACGGCAAGCGCAAAGGCGGGCAGCAGATGCCCCCCGGTGCCCCCCGCGGCGAGGACATAATGGCGGTTGGCGCCAGTCATTGCTGGATCTCGCGCTGCTTGCGCACGGGTTTCGGGTTCATCGCGTCCCCCTGCCCGATGCCGAACAGGTCGCCAAGCCCCCGGGTCGTGCTTTTCAGGAAGGGATTGCGCCGGGTGATCGCAACCAGCAAGCCAACCGCCATACACACCGCGATGGTGGAGGAGCCGCCATAGCTGACCAGCGGCAGCGTCATGCCCTTGGAAGGGAACAGCTGCAGATTGACGAGGATGTTGATGAACGCCTGCCCGCCCAGCAGCGCGACCAGCCCCGTCCCCGCCAGCAGCGCGAACATGTCCTCTTCATCCACCAGCCGCGTCAGCACGCGCACCACGATGGCGAGATAGAGGATCACGATCACCGCGCAGGCGATCAGTCCGAACTCCTCGCCGATGACCGAAAAGATATAGTCGGTATGCGCTTCGGGCAGGCTCATCTTGCGGATGCCCAGGCCATAGCCCGCCCCGGTCCACCCGCCCGACAGCAGCGTGCGGCTGGCAAGGTCCACCTGATCGTAAGCCGTGCCGCCGCCGAAGAAGGAATCGATCCGGTGGCGGGCGTTGTCATAAAGGAAATAAGTCGCGGTCAGCAGCACCACGCCGGCGCCCATGACCATTCCCAGCCGCTTTACCGGAATGCCCGCCAGCAGGATCAGCACCAGCCACATTCCGGCAAACAGGATCGCCTCGCCGAAATTCGGCTGCATCATCAGCAGCAGAAAAATGAGGCCGGTCAGCGCGGTCGAGATACCCAGCACCGGCAGGTTCGGATCGCGCATCCGCCAGGCGAGTATCCACGCCAGCGTAATGGCAAAGGCGGGCTTGAGGAATTCGGACGGCTGGAACTGCATCCCCAGGCTAATCCAGCGCCGCGCGCCATTGATCTCCACCCCCACAAAGGGGACGAGGAAAAGCAGGCCGATCATCCCGCCCGCCAGCAGCAGGCCAAAGCGCCGTGCATTCTCGCGAGAGAGTAACGAGACGCCGAACAGCACGCCCAGCCCCACCGCCTGCCATGCAAGGTGGCGGTAGAAGAAGTAGAGCGGATTGAGCGTTTCGCTGGAGGTCGACAGCCGGTTTGCGCTCGCCGGGCTGGCGGCTGCGACGGCAATCGTGCCCAGCACCATCAGCAGCAAGACGAGGCCGAGCAGCACGCGGTCGATCTCGCGCCACCAGATCTTCAGCTCGCTCCAGCGTGACAGCTTGCGATTGGGAATATGCGCAGGCTTGCGCCGCGCACCGGGGACGAAGGGCTGCATGGTGTTCACTTGAGCGCCTCCACCAGAGTGCGGAAGTGATCGCCGCGCGCTTCGAAATCGCGATATTGGTCAAAGCTGGCGCAGGCGGGAGAGAGCAGCACGGTATCGCCCGCTTCGGCACTGGCGGCTGCGCTGGCGACCGCGACGTCGAGCGTTTCGCATTGCTCGACCGGAACACGCCCTTCCAGCAGTGCGGCGAAATCAGGCCCAGCCTTGCCGATGGTATAGGCGGCTTTCACGTGGCCCAGTTCCGCCTCGCACTCGCCCAGCCCTGGCTCCTTGGCCAGCCCGCCGACGATCCAGTGGATATTGGTATAGGCGGCCAGCGCAGGAGCGGTGGCGGCAGTGTTGGTGCCCTTGCTGTCGTTGACGTAGGCAACACGGTCGATCTCCGCGATGCGCTCCATGCGATGCGGGAGGCCGGGGTAGCTGGCGAATGCTGCATTGGCGGTAGGCCGGTCAATCCCGAGGTCGAAGGCCACCGCCCAGGCCGCATAGGCATTTTGGGCATTATGCGGACCTTGCAGCGCCGAGGCGGGCGCGAGATCAAGAAAATTGCTACTCGCCGCACCTTCGGCAAGCGTTGTGACCTCGCCGGGTCCGATCAACTTCTGTATTGCCAGTCTGACCGCTGAGTCATTGCTTGCATCGACTGCGGTATGATCATGCGACTGCATCTCCAGCAGTCGGAGCTTCGAAGCCCTATAAGCCTCGAAGCTCATGTATCGATCAAGATGATCGGGCGTCACGTTCAGCAACACCGCCACATCGCAATCGAGCGAATAGGTCAGGTCGATCTGGTAGCTCGACAGCTCCAGAACATAGACCCCGCCCTTAGGCAGCGGATCCTGTTCAAGGATCGGTAGGCCGATATTGCCACCCATCGTGGTCGGCACGCCAGCGGTCTTGAGGATATGGTGGGTGAGCGCGGTGGTGGTCGATTTGCCATTGGTGCCGGTGATGCCGACGACCTTGTGAAGCGGCAGGTGGCTCCGCGCCTGCGCGAAGAGTTCGATATCGCCGATCACCGGCACGCCGAAGCTGTCGGCATGGGGCTTGATCGGGTGGGTATTGAGCGGCACGCCGGGGCTGACCACCACACCGGCAAATCCTGTCAGATCGGCCTCCACCGGATCGGCCAGTTCAACCCTGCCTGCAAACTCCGCCCGCGCTTCCTCGCGGGCATCCCACGCCAGCACTTGCGCCCCGCTCGCCAGCAGCGCCTCGACCGTGGCCCGGCCGGAACGCGCCAGTCCGAGAACGGCGTATTTTCTGTCCTTCCAGGCGGGTGAGGTGATCATCGCAGCTTGAGCGTCGCAAGCCCCAATAGCGCCAGCACGATGGCAACGATCCAGAAACGGATCACGACCTTGCTTTCGGACCAGCCGAGCTGTTCGAAATGGTGGTGGATCGGGGCCATGCGGAACACGCGTTTGCCGGTCCGTTTGAACCAGAACACCTGAATGATCACGCTCAGCGCCTCGAACACGAACAGACCGCCGACGATGGCCAGCACCACTTCATGATGCGTTGCCACCGCGATTGCGCCCAGCGCCCCGCCCAAGGCCAGCGAACCGGTATCGCCCATGAACACGGCGGCAGGCGGTGCATTGAACCACAGGAAGGCCAGCCCCGCCCCGATGATCGCGGCGCATAGCACGGCCAGTTCGCCCGCCCCTGCCACATAGGGAATGCCGAGATAGGCCGAATAGTCCACGCGGCCCACCAGATAGGCAATGATGCCAAACGTGCCTGCGGCGATGATCACCGGCATGGTCGCCAGCCCATCCAGCCCGTCGGTCAAATTCACCGCATTGCCTGCGCCCACGATGACGATCGCGGCAAAGACAAAGTAGAACGGCCCCAGCTCAATCCCGAAATTATTGATGAAGGGGACATAGAGGAAGGTGTTGATCTGGCTGACGATCAGCCAGCTGGCCACGCCCGCCACCACGAATTCAAGCAGCAGGCGGACCTTGCCCGAAACGCCCTTGTGGCTCGCCTTGGTCACCTTGTCGTAATCGTCGAGGAAGCCGATCAGGCCGAAGCCGCCGGTCACCGCAAGGCAGGCCCAGACCAGCGGGCTCTTGAGGTCCATCCACAGCATCAGCGAGATGAACAGGCTGACGAGGATCATCAGCCCGCCCATTGTGGGCGTGCCGCGCTTGGCAAGGTGGCTTTGCGGCCCGTCTTCGCGGATCGGCTGGCCCTTGCCCTGCCGCACGCGCAGCATATCGATGAAGCGAGGCCCGATCAGCAGGCCGATGAACAGCGCGGTCAGCAGCGTCGCACCCGCGCGCGCCGTCTGATAGCGCACGAGGTTGAACAGCCCTTCGAAATTGAAATACTCTGCAAGGAGATACAGCATCGGGCCGCGAAGGCTCCTACATTGGGCGGGTAAAGTGGTCCACGAGCCGGCCGAGCCCGACCGAATTGGACCCTTTCACCAGCACGGCATCGCCAGCGACAATGCCGAAATCCTCGAGCAGTCCGATCGCCTCGTCAGCACTGGAGCAATGCTCCCACTCGAGCGGCTTGCCAAGCGAGTTGAAAGCGGGTTTCCCCAGTTCGCGGGCCAACGCGCGCATCTCTTCGCCAACGAAAATGGCAAAATCGACATCGGCATTGATCAGCGGTTCGGACAGGGCGGCGTGGAATTTCGGTGCGAAATCGCCCAATTCCTTCATCGAACCGAGCACAGCGACGCGGCGCGTGGATGGTGTCTGGCCAAGTTGCGCCAGCGTGGCACGCATGCTGGCGGGATTGGCGTTATAGCTTTCGTCGATCAGCAGCGCCTTGCCGCCGGGCGCTTCGATCAAATGACGCGCGCCGCGCCCTTTCAATCCGCCCATTTCGGCCAGTGCCAGCCCGGCTGCGGCCATGTCGCCGCCCGCCGCGCGTACTGCCGCCATGACGGCAAGCGAGTTCACAACCCAGTGATCGCCCGGTTCGGCGACGGTGTAGCACAGACGCCCGGTGTCGAATTCGCAGGTCACGAGGCTGCCGCCGTTGGCGCTGGGGATGGCATCGAGCAAGCGCATGTCGGCGTGCCGTGCACGACCGAAGCTGACTACCTTTGCACCCGCCAGTTCGGCGGCATCGCGCAATTGTTCGAACTGTTCGACATCGGCGGGGATGACTGCGATCCCGCCGGGAAGCAGACCGGCAAAGATTTCGGCCTTGGCGGCGGCAATCCCCTCCATGCTGCCGAGATTCTCGATATGCGCAGGCGCGATGGTGGTGATGACCGCCACATGCGGGCGGACCTGCGCGGTCAGCCCGGCGATCTCGCCCGCGTGGTTCATGCCCATTTCGAACACGCCATACCGGCTGCGCGAGGGCATCCGCGCGAGGCTCAAAGGAACGCCGACATGGTTGTTGTAACTGCGGGTGGAACGGTGCGCCGCGCCGCGACTGGCGCGTTCCAGGCTGGCAAAGATCGCTTCCTTGACCCCGGTCTTGCCGACCGATCCGGTGACGCCGATGATGGTCGCTGCGGTGCGCCGGCGCGCTGCGCTGGCGAGCGCTGCCAAGGCCTCGGTCGTGTCTTCCACAAGGATATGCGGGTAATCGACCGGGCGATCGACTATCGCTGCTGCCGCGCCATTGGCGAAGGCCTTCTCCAGAAAGCGGTGGCCGTCCATCGCTTCGCCTTTCAGCGCCACGAACAGATCGCCATTGACCACGTCGCGGCTGTCCATCTCGACGCCTGCAACCTGGAAATCGCAACTGGCGGTGCCATTCACCGCTTCGGCGATGCTGCGCGCATCCCACAGCGTCAGCGGCAGGCGGTCGCGCGGATCTGCGGGCCATTCGACAAGGGCTGGATGGCGCAGGATGGCAGCGCTCATGCATCACCTCTGGCAATGGCAGCGACGCATTCACGCGCCACCTCGACGTCGTCGAAGGGAAGCACCCGCATGTTATCTCCCGACCCGATGATCTGACCCTGTTCGTGGCCCTTGCCCGTAACGAGCACGATGTCGCCCGGACCGGCTTCCTTGATAGCTGCACAAATGGCTTCGCGGCGGTCGCCAATCTCGCGGGCGCCGGGCGCGCCTTCAAGCACCGCGCGGCGGATATCCGCAGGATCCTCGCCGCGCGGATTGTCGTCCGTAACAATCACCAGATCGCTGGCCTTGGCGGCCGCTTCGCCCATCGGGGCGCGCTTGCCGTGGTCTCGGTCACCGCCAGCGCCTAAGACTGTTATCAGACGGTTTAACACATGCGGATCAAGCGCTTCAATTGCAGCTGTGACCGCGTTCGGCGTGTGGGCATAGTCGATATAGATGGGCGCGCCGCTGGGGGCGATGGCTGCCCGCTCGAGCCGTCCGCGCACCGGTTGGAGCCGCGCAACGGCGTCCCACACCATGCCCGCATCGACACCCGTTGCCAGCGCCAAACCTGCGGAAATCAGAGCGTTAGCGACCTGATAGGCGCCGATCAGCGGCAGATTTATGGTCCGCTCTTTCCCGTCATGCAGCACGGTCAGCGACTGGCCAAGCTGCGTCGGCTCGCGGCGCGTCAGGCGGATATCCTCGCCCTGCTCGCCCACGGTCAAAACCTTCAAACCCCGCGCCCTGGCGCGCTCGACAACACGCGCATTCCAGCCGCTGTCGCCTGAGCCCATCCACACGACGGCGGTCGCACCATCGGAAACCACCTCGTCGAACAGCCGCATCTTGGCTGCGAAATAGTCTTCCATATCAGCGTGATAATCGAGATGGTCGCGGCTGAAATTGGTGAAGCCCGCCGCTTCCACCCGAATGCCTTCATTGCGATATTGCGAAAGCCCGTGGCTCGACGCTTCGTAAGCGACATGCGTCACCCCTTCGCGCGCCAGCCCGCTCATGTTGGAAAGGAAGGTGACGATGTCAGGTGTAGTCAGCCCGGTGGAGATGCTGCCATCCGGCGTCGTGACGCCCAGTGTGCCAATGCTCGCAGCACGCTCGCCCGCCATGCGCCAGATCTGCCGCGTCATCTCGACGGTGGAGGTCTTGCCATTGGTGCCGGTCACCGCGACGATATGCTCTGGCACCGGCGCGAAAAACTGCGCCGCGAGAAGGGCAAACGCCTTGCGCGGCTCGTCATCGGCGATGTGCAAGGCGCCTTCGACCTTGGCTTCTGGCCGCGCGACAATCGCGATGGCCCCGGCTTCAATCGCAGCAGGGATGAAATCCTCCCCGTTGAAACGCGCGCCGCGAAAGGCGCCGAACACCGTGCCTGGCGCGACCTTGCGATTGTCGATCGCAAAGCCCGTAACGCTCGCCTCACCGTCACCCGGACAGGCAAGACCGGCGGCCTCACATAGCTTGCCCAGCTTCATTCCTGCGCCTCGGGAATCAGCGGCGCGATGGCCGAAAGGTCGATATCGCGCGTGTCGTCAGGCCGCACGCCAATCAGCGGGCCGATACGCGGAACCAGCCGGCCCACGATGGGTGCGGCATTCCAGGCGGCGGTACGCTGATAGGAGCTGGCAATCGTTCCGCGCGGCTCGTCAAGCATGGCGATCACAACATAGCGCGGGCGGTCCATCGGGAAAGCGGCCGCGAATGTCGAGACCAGCGCGCTCTTGCGATAGCCTGCCGTGCCGCCTGGCTTTTCGGCCGAGCCGGTCTTGCCACCGACGCGATAGCCCGGCGCATCGGCGTTGCGGCCCGTCCCGTAGACCGCAATCGCGCGCAACATCTGGCGCATACGGCTGGAAGTCGAGGCCTTGAACACGCGGCGGCCCTGCGGAGCTTCGCCAGCCTCCAGCTTGCGCAAAGTGGCCGGACGCCAGATTCCGCCATTGACCATTGCGGCATATGCGCTGGCGAGGTGCAGCGGCGTCACCGCAATGCCGTGGCCGAAACCCACCGTCATATTGGTAAGCCGCGCCCAATTGCCTTTGGGCCACAGCGGGAAGCCCTTGGCCGGAAGTTCGATATGCGGACGCTCGTTCATGCCCATATCGATCATGTATTGCCTGAGCCGCGCCGGGCCCATTTCGTCGGCAATCCGCGCGGTGGTGGTGTTCGACGAATGGATCAGCGTTTCCACGGCGTTGAGCGATGCGCCCATCGCGTGGCTGTCCTTGATCGCAAAGCGGCCCATCTTGACCGGCGAGGCGTCATAACGCTTGCTCAGATCGCGGATGGTGCCTGAATCGATGGCTGCAGCCACGGTCAGCGGCTTGAAGGTCGAACCGAGTTCATAGACCTGGTTGGTGACGCGGTTGAACATCAGCTTTTCGCCCTCGGCATCGATCCGGTTGGGATCGAATTCGGGAAGCGACGCGAGCGCCAGCACCTCGCCGGTATCGACATCAAGCACGATACCCGCCGCTCCCTGCGCCTGGGTCAGCATCATGCCTCGGCGCAATTCGTCTTCCAACGCACCTTGCACCCGCACGTCGATCGACAGCGCCATCGGCGTGCCGCGGGTGGCGGGATTGCTCAATTCCTTGTCGAACACCTGCTCCATGCCGACACGGCCTTTGCCGTCCGCGCCGACATAGCCAAGCACATGCGCGGCCATCTTGCCTTGCGGATAGTGCCGGTCCGGCTCCATCGGCATTTCGAGCGCAAGTTCGCCGATATCCTGCACCTTGTTCGCTTCTTCCGGCAACAGGCGACGGCGGATATAGCCCTGTTTGCCGGCTGCGAATTGCGCGGCCAGCTTGGCCTCGTCGAGATCGGGAAATATCGCCTTGAGTTTGGCAGCCACAAGTTGTGGTGATGCGACCAGCGGTGCACCATCTTCGCCCAGCGCCTTGGGGTTGAACCACAGTGCATAGGCCGGGAATGCACGCGCCAGCGGCACACCATTACGGTCGACAAGCTCGCCCCGCGGCGGGAGCAACGCATCCTCGAGCGAGGTCGCGCGTGCGCCATGACCGCCGATACCGAGATAGGCGATCCGCAACATGGCCAGCAGCGCAACAAAGGCAAAGCCCAGCGCAACCCACAACACACGCCAGCGTGCGAGATCTAGCGATTTCTGGCGGATCGAAACGAGCTGGATCCGTCCGCTTGCCACTGCCATGCTCACCGCGCCGGGTCCGCCGTGGATGGCGGAAAACGCGTTCACTGGCCAATCTCGGCCGCAGCGATGGAGACGCTGGCCGGTTGGGCGAGACGCTGCGCAAGGCTGCTGGCGATGCGTTCGGAATGGACAGCCGTTTCAGCCTGGGCCACTTCGACTTCCTCACCGCTTTCAAGCAATTCGTCGAGCAGGCCGGGCTCTTCGGCGACCGGGCGGTTCATGGCGACCCGAATAGGCTTGGGTGCACCCATGCCGCGCGGCGTGCCGAGCACCGCGAGTTGGGTCTCATGCTCTACATACTGGTCGGCGCGAGGAGCGGAATAGCCGAACTCCACCGCATTCCAATCGGCCAGCTGCTGCTGGCTCGCGCGGGTCTGGAATTCGGTTTCAAGCATCAGCTTTGACTGTTCGGCAGCGATAATCTTGCGCTCGATCAGCCGCACGTCGCTCTTCACGGCATTGACCTTGAAAGTCAGCGCCAGAAGGCCTGCGAAACAGGCACCGAGAACGAGAAGCCAGCCGATCTGCCTGATCCGTGAACTATGCGCCATCACGCCGCCTCCCTTGCCGGAGTGGACGTGCGAACCGCGTAACGCAGCACTGATGAGCGCGCGCGAGGGTTGCGGGCAATTTCGGCCTCGCCAGGCTTGATCGCCTTGCTGACACTGGTGAAGACCGGATCGACTTGCGCTGCCAAGGGGACGTGCCGCGAGGCGCTCGGGGTCGAGGATGCCTCACGCAGGAAGCGCTTGACGATCCGGTCTTCTAGGCTGTGGAAGCTGACCACCGCGAGGCGGCCCCCTTCGCGCAGCAGGTGTTCGGCGGCCGACAACCCTTGGGACAGTTCGCCGAGCTCGCCATTCACGTGAATTCTGATGGCCTGAAAGGTGCGGGTGGCCGGATCCTTCGGTGCACCGGGCTTGTGACCCAGTGCCTTGCGCACCACGCGCGCCAGTTCACCGGTGGTTTCCAGCGGACGCGCAGCAACAATCGCGCGGGCCACGCGGCGCGACTGGCGTTCTTCGCCGTATTGGTAGATCACATCGGCAATCGCGCCTTCATCGGCAGTATTGAGGAAGTCCGCCGCGCTTTCGCCATCCTGGCTCATACGCATGTCCAGTGGCCCATCCGCCGAAAACGCAAAACCGCGATGCGCCTGATCGAGCTGCATCGAGGACACACCGATATCCATTACCACTCCGTCGACGCGACTCACTCTTGCCGACGCCATGACGTCAAGCATTTCGGAGAAGCGATGCGGATGGAGAATAAGGCGCGGCGGGTTTTCCCCCGTCTCGCGCCACTTGCGACCCGAACCAATTGCATCAGGATCCCGATCGAAGGCATGCACGATTGCCCCACGATCGAGCAGTGCGCGCGTATAGCCGCCCGCACCGAAAGTGGCGTCGATCAGCACATCGCCCGGTTGTGGGTCGAGTGCAGCGATCACTTCATCGAGGAGAACGGGAATGTGCGGTGCGCCGTTCACTTGCCCTTCCCCTTGGTGTCGTTGAGGAAGCTGTCACAAGCCGCCTTCGCGCCCGCCCAGTCATCGCCCATCTTGGCGAGCTCGGCAGGATTCCACAGCGTGAAGAAGCGACCGCCGCCCTGAAAGTACAGGCCTTCCTCGATATTGGCGAGCGAACGCAAGTGGTCCGGCATGACAAAGCGCCCGCTGTCGTCGAAGGGCATTTCCTGGAAGCCAAAAAGCTGACTGGCACGCGTGTCGCGGTCGAAGTCCTTGTTCAGTGCGGTGGCGCGATCTTCCTCGCGGTCGAGCTGGTCTTCGAGCTCGTCCTTGCGGCTGAGGCCGAAGCCGACGAGGCAGTTCCAGGTTGGATGCTTCATCAGGCACAGCACGCGGCCATCGCTACTGTCCTTCACTGCCTTGCGGAACAGCGGCGGAAGCACAAAGCGGCCCTTATCGCCTGCGGGCGAATAAGCCTGGCCACTGTACCCTGCGAATTGCACCTGCCCCTACCCCGGCTAGCGTTCCTACTTCCCCGCCGGACAGACCTTCTCTGTCACCCGAAGCGCGAGCCCGGGCGGCGCACCCGGCCTCAAGGCAAAGCACGCAAAGACAATGGCATGTCCGATGTCAGAAGGATTTATCGCGGGAGAGGCGAGGATGGAAGGGAAAATTACGGGATTTTACGGGATAAGTATGTATAGCATTGTTTTTATTATACTATTTTTCGATCTGAACTTTTAAAACCTTACCAGATTGCTAACGCAAACCACGGAAATGCGGAGAGAATCGCTTGCTGACCCGCACGATTCCCGTGCGAGTCCCGCAATTTCCCGCGTTGTCAGTTACCGAAGCTGCGTTCGAGCAGCGAATCGAGCGCGGCGCGGCGCGCGGGCGAGTCGCTTTCACCATCAAGCATTGCGGCATCGGCCACCAGCACCACCGCTCCCTTGCCGATGGCGCAATCTGCCAGCAGACCGCCTTGCGCAATTTCACAGGCGGCACCTTCGCCCCCTTCACGGCGCACGATCCTGCCGGCAAGTTTAGTCGGAATGCTCATGCCATCCACTGTTTCGTTCTGTTCGCCAGAGGGCTGATGCTCGTCGAACCTCAGCTCCAGCCCCCAATGCGCAAGGATCGGCGAAATCAGCACAGTATCCTGCGGTCGCCTCGGATCGCCCAGCTTGAATTCGCTATGCGCCGTCAGCATAGGGTCGGCGAAGACCAGCGCCCTGCCCCCTGCCCTCAGCCAATCGTCGAATGCGAGATTTTCCGATGGAGCAAGCGGGCGCGGCTGCGCCAGCACCACTTGCTTCAACCCGGCAAGCGCATCGGGCTCCAGCGTGTCGAGCGGCTTGAGGGTTGCGCGCTGCTCCAGGCTTTGCCGCACCCAGCCCGGCGCCGCGTCTCCTTCGTCGAGCATCTGCGAAATGTCACTCGCCTCACCCCAATAGATCGGCAGAGAGGTGAAAAGTCCAAGGGTTGTTTTGGTGTCCTGCGCTTCGGGCTCTTGCGCGGCACCGCATCCGCCGCAGGCGGACAGCAGCAGGCAGGAAAGGATCAGTGCGAACTTATTGCCCGGTCGGCGCGCCATTGCCTGTACCCTGGCCCTGCGCGGCGTTGGGTGCCTGCTCTGCCGGAACTTCGGGCTGGGCCGGAAGATCGGGAACCACACCAGCTTCGACAAGAGGATCATTCTGCTTGGGAGCTTCAGTCGGTTCGGTGGTAGGTGCTGCCGCAGGAACTGCTGCGGCATCGACTTCGCGCGTGCGGTTCTCAATCAGGCTGGCAAGCCCGACCAGCAGCACCATCAGCACCACGCCGCCGACCCCGATCTGAAGCCGGCTGACTGCCTGCGCGCGGGTAACGCCAAGGGGGACATCGGCCACATCGGACGCCTCCTTTCGGTAGCGGGTCATGTCGAGCGATCGCGGCATACCGGGGATTCTGCGCATTGCCGTGCCCTGCGTCAATCGCTCTCTTGCAACCATTCGAACACCGGCAGCCCCTTTTCGGCCAGCCAGCCGGCATTGTAGAGCGTCGAAAGATAGCGAAAACCGGTGTCACACAGCACGGTCGCGACCTGCGGATTTGAGCGGCCCTCGGCTACCAGCTGTTTACCCAGCGCCACTGCACCGGCGACATTGATACCCGACGACAGGCCAAGGCAGAGCCCCTCTTCACGCAATAGCCGCGAAACCCATTCGAGCCCTTCCTCGTCGGAAACACGGAATTGCGTGTCGATCGGTGCACCGTCAAGGTTGGCTGTGATGCGGCCCTGGCCGATGCCTTCTGCAACCGAATTGCCCTCGGCCTTGAGTTCACCACTCGCGTAATATTCATAGAGCGCCGCACCGTGCGGATCGGTCAGCGCAATGACTACATTCTCGTCGAGTTCCTTTAACC
This sequence comes from uncultured Qipengyuania sp., assembly GCA_965650395.1. GTDB lineage: Bacteria > Pseudomonadota > Alphaproteobacteria > Sphingomonadales > Sphingomonadaceae > Qipengyuania. The sequence goes on from CBFGON010000005.1 coordinate 21,939, forward strand.
CCATGCCGACACCGGCAATGGTGCCGCCCGTGCCAGCGGCGCAGGTGAAGCCGTCGATCCGACCTTCCATCTGCTGCCACAGTTCCTTGGCTGTGCCTTCGATATGCGCCTTGCGATTGGCGGTATTGTCGAACTGCCCGGCCCAGATTGCCCCATCGATTTCTCCCGCGAGGCGGCGCGAGACATGCTGGAAATGGTTGGAATCGGCATATTTGGTCGGCGGGACGAGAACCAGTTCCGCGCCCAGCGCGCGCAAGGTGTCCATCTTCTCCTGCGATTGGTTGTCGGGCATGACGATAATCGTGCGATAACCGAGTGCGTTGGCCACCAGCGCAATGCCGATGCCGGTATTGCCCGCCGTGCCTTCGACCACCGTGCCGCCCGGCTTCAATTCGCCCCGCGCCTCTGCATCGCGGATGATATAAAGCGCGGCGCGGTCTTTCACCGAAGCGCCTGGGTTAAGAAATTCGCACTTGCCGTAAATGTCGCAACCGGCCTCCGCACTCGGCCCCTCGAGCCGGACCAGCGGAGTGTTGCCAATGAGATCGAGCGTATGCTCGCGCATGGGAATTGTTGTCATGGTGCCGGAGGTAGTCTCAAGCCGACTACCCCGCAATCAACATCAATCTTCAGGCGCAATAGTAACCTTCAGCCCGTCAAGATCGTCGGTGAAAGGAATCTGGCAGCCAAGGCGCGAACTGGCAACCCGGTGATCCGAGGATTCGAGCAGGTCGTCCTCGTCTTCGCTCATCGGCGGGAGCCGGTCGCTGAATGCGGGATCGACCTGGACATGGCAGGTCGCGCAAGAGCAGCAGCCACCGCAGAGCGCCAGCAATTCGTCGAAACCATTGTCGCGGATAGCTTCCATCACGGTCAGACCGTTCTCGACCTCGATCTCGGTAGTTTCGCCTTCGCGAGTAGTGACGATCAGCTTGGGCATTCGTGCATATCCTCGGTTGCAAAGGGCTACTGGCCGACCCTATGCGCTGCGCTGCTATTCAATCGCGCGACGGAAGGCAAGCAGGAGCACCATGGGACTGACAAACGCACAGTTGCGCGAACATCTCGAGGCCGTTGCCGCGCAAGACACGGTCGTGGCCGCTGCTCTGGAACGCTGCGGTTATCCCGAAGAGCGGATCAGGCCCACCGGATACCGCACTCTCCTGCGAACCATTGTCGGCCAGCAAGTGAGCGTGGCAGCAGCCGCATCGGTTTGGAACAAGCTGGAGGCCGAGCTGGGCGAGGAAATGAAAGCCGAGCATCTGCTTGCCCGCGATTTCGATACGCTGCGCGCCTGTGGGCTGTCGCGCCAGAAGCAGGGCTATGCCCGCAGCCTTTGCGAGCTGGTGGCGAATGGAGAGCTTCAATTCGATCGACTGCCTCAGGACGACGAGGAAGCCATTGCTGAACTCACCCGCATCAAGGGCATCGGCCGCTGGTCGGCGGAAATCTACCTGCTATTCGCTGAAGGTCGGCAAGACATCTGGCCTGCAGGTGATCTGGCGGTGCAGGAAGCAGTTGGACGCTTGCTTGAGCTGCCAGCCCGCCCCGATGAAAGGGAAACCCGCGCGCTGGGCGACAAATGGCGCCCGTACCGTGGAGCGATGGCCATCTTCACCTGGCACACCTACAACAATGCAGCACTATGAGGGAGGGATGACATGAGCAGGCGGAAGGCGATTTTCATCACCGGCGGTGCATCGGGCATCGGCCGGGCAATCGCGCTCTATTTCGGCCAGCGCGACTGGTTCGTGGGGCTCGGCGATATCAACGAAGCGGGCATGCGCGAAACGCTGGAAATGATCGGCCACGGCTTCACTTTTCAGCAAAAGCTCGACGTTCGAGACCGCGCGGCATGGGACGAAGTGCTGGACGGATTTGCCACCGCAGCAGGCGGCAGGATCGATGTGCTGGCCAATAACGCCGGTATCCCGCTGGGCGGATCACTGAGCGAAAACTCCCCCGAAGAAATCGAACGCTGCCTCGACATCAACATCAAGGGCGTGCTGTTCGGCGCGCAATCAGCCTACCCCTGGCTCAAGGCGTCGGCGCCGGGATCGTGCCTGCTCAACACTGCCAGCGCAGCTGGCATCTACGGGACGCCTGGCGCAAGCGTTTATTCCGCCACCAAATTCGCCGTCCGCGCGATCACCGAAAGCCTAGACGGCGAATGGCACGAAGACGGGATCAAGGTCCGCTCGATCATGCCCAGTTTCATCGACACACCGCTGCTCGAACATGCGCCAAACGGGGCGAGCAATGAAGCGATCCGCCAGCGGGTAATCGACGCTGGGCTGGAGATAACTCCGGTTATCGAAGTGGCCGAAGCGGCGTGGCAGGCCGTGCATGGAGACAAGCTCCATACCACCGTTGGCAAGACTGCCAGGAGTCTCGCCTTCGGTGCGCGCTGGATGCCGGGCAAGGTGCGCAAGCAGGTGCGCAACAGCTTCCGCCCGATGGGCAACTAAGGGTACAAAGATGCGCTTCACCCGGATTCTGGCCGTAATTGCGGCGATGCTGGCAACGCCAGCCGCTGCACAACTCGACGGCGGTGAGCCGCTGGCGATTGCCACCACTTACGCCGTGCAATCGAAAATCCTCGAAGGCGGCACGCGCAAAGTCAGCGTGCGACTTCCGGCGGAATATGCCGCCGAGCCGGAACGACGTTTTCCGGTGGTCTATGTGCTCGACGGCGGGCCAGAGCAGGATTTTCCCCACATCGCCGGCATCGCACAAAGCCGCGAGATGAATTACTCTTTCGAGCCCTTCATTCTCGTCGGCATCGAAAGCGTAAACCGGCGACATGAATTGGCCCCACCCGTGGCCGATCCCAAGCCCTATGAAGACGCCATGCGCGCCACGCCCGGCGGTTCGCCCGATTATCGCCGTTTCCTGCGCGAAGAACTCAAGCCGTTGATCGAGACGCATTACCGCACCGATGGCCACGATGCACTGATGGGTGAATCGCTCGCTGCGCTATTCGTGGTCGAAACGCTGCTGGAGGAACCCACGCTGTTCGACGATTATATCGCCATTTCCCCTTCAATGTGGTGGGAGCAGATGAAATATGGCCGCGAAGCGCGGGAATATTTCGCCAAATTTCCCAAGGGCGAGCGCCGCCTCTACCTGACCACAGCAAGTGAAGGCGACTGGCACCGTGAAGGGGCGGAAAGACTGGTTAATGCCCTGCGCGACAGCGCGCCCGAGGGACTGACCTGGAGCTTCGTCGACGCTGGCGAAAGCGAAACGCACGGCACAATCTACCACCCGATGGCACTCGACGCTTTCCGCACGCTCTTTGCAAGTCCGTCACGCGAGTACAAAGCCTATCCGCTGATAGGCGGTCCGCCGGTCGCCAAGCCCACTCCTCAAGAACAGGCGCTGCTCGACACGCCCTGCAAGGCGGAAAACAGCCTGCGCATCACTCCCGGCACGGCCGAACGTGGCCGCGAGGCGCTGTACTACCGCTGCCTCATCTACGACCTCGGCCCGGTCGAGCGCGAAGGGACTTTAGGCGACTAGTTCGTCGATCCGCCGGGCCATCTTCACATCGCGCAGGCTCAATCCGCCTGCGTCATGTGTGGTCAGCGTGATTTCGACACGATTATATACGTTGAACCATTCGGGGTGATGGTCGCGCTTCTCTGCCATGATAGCAACGCGGGTCATGAATCCGAATGCCTCAGAGAAATCGACGAATTCCAGCTTGCGTTCGATCGCCTTGCCGTCGCGTGACAGTTTCCATTTGGGCAATGCACGCAGCCAGGTTTCGCGTTCTTCGGTGGATAGTTCCTCAACCGACATGCTCGCGAATCTCCTCTTGCTTGTCGCTGCGGGCGCTTTTGCCTATCGCACCGCACCATGCAAGCTCACCTCGCCGCGACCGACCTCGCATGCCGCCGCGGCGAGCGCCTGCTATTCCGCGGGTTATCCTTCGAATGCGGCCAGGGCGCGGCGGTCCATGTCTCGGGCGCAAACGGCATCGGTAAATCGAGCCTGATCCGCATCCTGGCAGGACTGCTCCGGCCCTTTGCTGGCAGCGTGGCGAGCGAGGGCGCGATGGGGCTGGTGGACGAGCGGCTGGCGCTCGACGAGAACCTGCCGCTCGGCAAGGCGCTGGGATTCTGGCAATCGCTCGACGGGTGCGGCGATCCGGCCAATGCCCTCACCATATTGCAGCTCGAACCCTTGCTCGAAGTACCGGTTCGCTTCCTTTCTACGGGCCAACGCAAGCGTGCTGCGCTGGCGCGGCTGCTCAACCGCGGCTGTCCGATCTGGCTGCTCGACGAACCCCTAAACGGGCTGGACGATCAGGCTTGCCGCAATTTCGAGGCGCTGGTGGCGCTCCATTGCGGGGGAGGCGGGATTGCTGTTGTGGCTTCGCATCAGCCGATGGCGCTGCCCGATGTGCGGGTAATCACGCTGGCGGAGTATGGCGCATGACTGGCACGCTGTTGCGCCGCGATCTTGGCCTGCTACTGCCCGGAGGGCGCGGCGGTGTTGGCGTGCTGCCGCTGTTGTTCTTCCTTGCTGTGGCGATGCTCTATCCCTTCGCGGTAGGCCCGGAACCGCAATTGCTCGCGCGAACCGGTGGCGGCGTGATCTGGGTCGCGGCACTACTGGCAGCGATCCTGCCGTTAGAGCGTTTGGTAGCAGGTGATCTGGAAGCAGGCGTGTTCGACCAGCTGCATTTGCGCGGCGTGAGCGAGGAACTGGCTATGGCCTCGCGTCTGCTGGCGCATTGGCTGGCCTTTGCGCCGCTGCTGCTGCTCAGCGCCCTGCCCGCCGCCGCTCTGCTTGGCCTGTCAGGCGAAACGACCCAGACGGTTCTGCTGGGCTTGCTGGCTGGGACACCGGGCCTTGCTGCCGTGGGCCTTGCCGTGGCGGCGCTCACCGCATCGCTGCGCGGTGGTGCGGCGCTGGCAGGGCTGATGGTGATACCGTTGGCAGTGCCGATCCTGATTTTCGGCGCCGGTGCTCTCGCTCGCCCCGATCCCAGCGCAATCCTGTTCACCGCTGCAATCAGCCTCGGCCTGTGCGCACTCGCGCCCTTAGCAGCGGCAGCGGCGATCAGGGCTGCGCGGGAGGGCTAGCTTACCGGCAGACATCGAAGTCTGCGCCTGCCCGGCAGGACCGTTTTGACGGTGCGTGTACCTTTCCGCGACGGTAAACTGCTTAACAGGTATCAGCCATACGGCGGCTTGTGCAACCCCTTCGGACTTTCCGTGAAAATCTCCACGCCGTTTTCGGTGATGCCGATCGAGTGTTCGAATTGCGCCGAAAGCGACTTGTCGCGGGTTACCGCTGTCCAGCCGTCGCCCAGCACCTTGGCGTGCGGGCGGCCGAGGTTGATCATCGGTTCGATGGTGAAGAACATGCCCGGCTTGAGCAGCGGCCCGGTGCCCTTGCGTCCGGTGTGGATCACTTCGGGCGCGTCGTGGAACAGACGGCCCAGACCGTGCCCGCAGAACTCCTGCACCACGCCATAGCGGTGCTGATGGGCATAGGCTTCGATCACCGCGCCGATATCGCCCAATCGCGCACCGGGCTGGCTTGCCGCTTCGATGCCCAGCATGAGGCATTCATAGGTCACATTGACCAGCTTCTTGGCCTTCAGCGGCGGTTCGCCGGCGTAATACATACGGCTGGTATCGCCATGCCAGCCGTCGAGCAGCGGAGTAACGTCGATATTGACGATATCGCCATCCTTCAGCGCCTTGTCCGAAGGAATACCGTGGCAGATCACATGGTTGATCGAGGTGCAGCAGCTGTGCGCATAGCCGCGATAGCCCATCGTGGCGGGCACTGCGCCGCCATCGAGCGTCATGCTGCGCACCAGATCGTCGATCTGGCCGGTGGTCACGCCCGGCTGGACGAATGTGGTCAGCTCGTCGAGGATTTCGGCGGCAAGGCGCCCGGCCTTGCGCATGCCATCGAACCCATCGGGCCCGTGTAGCTTGATGGTTCCATCGCGATATACGGCGGTGTCGCTGTCGATTACCTGATATTCGGTCATGTGCGCCCACATAGCGACTGGCGCGCAAAATTGCGAGTGGTCAGCGGCGAACGCGGAATGCCGAGGCGTATTGCGGCTTCACCGCATCAATTACCGAGGCGGTGACAGGGAAATCCAGCTCGTAATCACCTTCCGCATAGGGCCCGGCGACATAGGGGCCGAAATAGACCGTGAGCCGGTCGAAATGCTCGCCGCCGCCAGAGCCGACCATGATGGTCGCTTCGTCGAGACCGGGGCAATCGCTGAAGATGTCGTTGATCGCTTCTCCCACCGGCGCGCCGCGCCTCTTGATCCGTTCGGCATCGAGGGCATTGCACAAACTCGTGCCCAACGCGGTTTCCAGCGCGACCGGTGATGTGAACAGGGCAAGACCTTCCATCGATCGTTTTGCCTGCTTATCCCACACCAGCGACTGTTTGCCATGCATCCCATGCGCCCCACCAGTGTAGGTTGAAAATTCTGCGCTGAGGCTGAGCCATTGCGGCAGATCGGCAACCACTTCCCAGTCCTTGTCAAAGTCACGGCTACGGCAGCTTACGCAATCGGCAGGGGAGTCCTTTAGCGAAGCGGTCCATTCGGCCTTCTGTTCGTTCAGCGCCTTGTCACGTTCCGCAGTCAATTGCAGCGCCAGTTCGGGGATGCTCGATACCGCCGCAGGCCATTCGTAGGAAAATTCGCGCTCGCCGCCGCCCGCTTCGGAATTGTCCTCGAAGCTGGTCGCCTTGGCATCGCTGGACACTGCCACCGCAGTCGCCGACGTCCGTGAGGTCACGCCCACTTCCTCGCTAAACTCCTCAGTCTGCGAGCAGGCGGCACTCGACAGGGCGAGCGAAATCAGGAACAGGGACGCGCGCATCGGATTTTCCTTGGCAGAACGATTGAGATTTCGAAGGGGCTTACCTTATGGCCGATAGTGCCGACCTTATCCAGCCGGACCGGGGACAGGATGCGATTGCCATCCACCTGGTCAACAAGGACGGTTTCGCCGCCTGGGCGAAAAAACTCTCTGCCGGGCAGCGCGCGGCGCTGGAAGCACAGAAGTTCGAGGGTGGCGGCTATCAGGTCGGTATCGTGCCAGATGGCGATGGCTGGTTCGCTGTGGGCGGCGTTGCCAATCCCGAGAAACTTTCAAGCTGGTGCATGGCGAAACTTGCCGAAGCGCTGCCTGCCGGCACCTATCGCCGCGCTGAAGGCGAGCCGGGTGCGGCATTGTTCGGCTGGTTGACAGCACAATATCGCTTCGAACGTTACAAGCAGGCGGACAAACCAGTTGGCCCGCGTGTTCTGCTTACCAAGCAGCCCAAATCGATCACCCCGGCACTGGCTGAGGCGGGGGCGGTTTGCCTTGTGCGCGATCTGGTCAATACGCCTGCCGAGGATATGGGCCCTGCTGCGCTTGAAGAGCAGGTCGAGAAGCTCGCCAAGCAGCATTCCGCCAAGCTCAACGTTACGCGCGGCGACGCGCTGGAGCAGGAATTTCCGATGGTTCATGCGGTCGGGCGCGCGGCAGCACGCAGCCATGCGCCGCGCCTGCTGCACCTTACCTGGGGCAAAGCAAGCGATCCGGTGCTGGCGCTGGTCGGCAAGGGCGTGTGTTTTGACAGCGGCGGCCTCGACATCAAGTCCGCCGCCGGAATGCTGATCATGAAAAAGGATATGGGCGGTGCGGCGCATGCCATTGCACTGGCTGGGCTCGTCATGGGTGCCAAATTGCCTGTACGGCTGCTTCTGCTGGTACCTGCAGTCGAGAATGCGATTGCCGGCAATGCCTTCCGCCCCGGCGATGTGCTGCGGAGCCGCAAGGGGCTGACGGTCGAGATCGGCAATACCGACGCTGAAGGGCGGCTGGTGCTGGGCGATTCTCTGACACGCGCTTCGGAAGAGAATCCCGAACTCATCATCGACTTCGCCACGCTGACGGGAGCGGCGCGCATTGCGCTGGGCCCCGACTACCCAGCTTTGATGACCCGCCGTGACGATACTGCGCAGGCACTGATCGATGCTGGCAGGGCACATGATGACGAACCCTGGCGGATGCCCTTGCCCGAGGCCTATGCCGAATGGCTTGCTTCCGACATTGCAGACACCAATAACGCCCATGCCAACTCATTTGCAGGCGCCAGCGTGGCGGGGCTGTTCCTCGACAAATTCGTGGGTGAAGGCATCGACTGGGCCCATTTCGACACCTTCGCATGGCGCCCTGCGGCCAAACCGGGACGACCCAAGGGCGGCGATGCCTATGGCCTGCGTGCGGCGTGGCACATGCTGCAAAAGCGTTTCACATCGGCATAAGCTGTCCGCCTGTCTTGCGGGATTGGCGATGCAAGGGTAAGCGCCCGCATCCATAAATATTCGAGCAATGTCCCACCCGTGAGCGTACAGGCCAGCTACAAACTTCCCGATGGTATCGTTGGCCTCAAGGGCCCGGTGGCGAAGACTGTGCCCGGTACGCTTCCGCTGCGCGGGGACCTAGCGCATATCGCGCTCGCCGGGCGCTATCTGGCAGCACATTATGTTATCCCCACCCTCCGCGCGATTGCGGGCACCGATGTCGTACTCAAGCTGAACATGCGTGACGATGCGGATGATGGCGCCAAGCTGCCGGCCGGGTCGACTGTAGAACTGCTCGATCAGGCCGGTGACTGGCTGTGGATCACCGTAGGGCCGGAGGGTCCTAGCGGTTACGTCCACGCCAATGCGTTGGCACCCGACAGTGACGCATAAGGTCTTTATCGACGGGGCGGCTGGCACCACCGGCCTCGAAATTGCAGCACGGCTAGCAAACCGCAGCGAGTTTTCGCTCATCCAGCTCGATGACGACAAGCGCAAGGATGCGGCCGCCCGGCGCAATGCGCTTAACAGTGCTGACGTCGCAATCCTGTGTCTGCCCGACGATGCGGCGGCAGAAGCGGTCGCGCTGATCGATCCCGCCAGCAGCACACGCATCATCGACGCCTCCAGCGCGCACCGCACCGCCGATGGGTGGTGCTATGGCTTCCCCGAGCTGGTCGGGCGCGAGCGGGTGGCTGATGCGCGGCGGATTTCCAATCCCGGCTGCTATCCCACCGGCTTTCTCGCGCTGGTCGCGCCGCTGGTGCGCGCTGGGCTGTTGCCTGCCGACTGGCCCTATACCGTCCACGCCGTCAGCGGCTATTCAGGCGGCGGCAAGGCGCTGATCGAGCGGTATCAGGCAGAAGGTGCACCGGCGTTCCGCGCCTATGGTTATGATATGGCGCATAAACATCGGGCGGAAATGAAAATCCACGCTGGGCTGGAACACGGTGTAATCTTTGCTCCTGCAGTCGTTCCGGCCTATCGCGGAATGATTGTCGAGGTTCCCCTGCATCTTGGTGCAATGGCCGGTAATCCGACGGCCGATCAGCTTCGCGTGGCATTGCAGGATTTCTACTCCGGATCGCCAGTCGTGGCAGTTCACGATGGCAGCGAGGTTGGCGAACTCCTGCTCGAGTATGATGCCGCACCATCCGATGGCATGGACCTGTTCGTTTTCGGGAACAAGGGCGGCTGGAACGCCCGTCTGGTCGCGCGGCTCGACAATCTCGGCAAAGGGGCCAGCGGCGCTGCGGTGCAGAACCTCAACCTTGTCTGCGGTCTACCCGAAGCGAGCGGCCTATCGCTCTGACTGCCTAAAAAACAGGCAGATCCCGTCCAGCCTTTAGGCACCGGAATCCGGATTGACTGATCCGATTGCGCTGGGCTTGCCCAGTCCCAACAATTATTGCGCCTTTGGCCGACTCGACAGGCGGAAAACTTCGCCTAGGCTCGGCACACCACTTGGCACGATTCTTGGAATGTCTCGCGCGCAAGGCATTACGCAATTCGTGCGGACCAACACCGCACACGGAATATCGGGACCGGACAGACGTGAAAAAGATCGAAGCGATCATCAAGCCGTTCAAGCTCGACGAAGTGAAGGAAGCGCTGCACGAAATCGGCGTTTCCGGCATCACTGTAACCGAAGCCAAGGGCTTCGGGCGACAGAAGGGCCATACCGAACTCTATCGCGGCGCCGAATATGTCGTCGATTTTCTGCCCAAGGTGAAGCTGGAGGTTGTCGTCTCCGACGATATTGCCGAGCGCACCGTTGAGGCCATCGCCGCCGCCGCGCAGACCGGACGGATTGGTGACGGCAAGATCTTTGTCTCCTCGATCGAGAGCGCACTGCGCATTCGCACCGGCGAGAAAGACGAGGACGCAATCTGATTTCCTGCCTGGCCAGCAGCCGGGCGCTAACCGAACTACCCCTACGGAGACTATCGAAATGGCAAGTGCGAAGGACGTCCTGAAACAGATCAAGGACGATGGGATCGAGTGGGTCGACCTGCGATTCACCGACCCCAAGGGCAAGTGGCAGCACCTCACCATGGTCGCTGCCACGCTCGACGAGGACCAGCTTGAAGACGGGCTGATGTTCGATGGCTCGTCGATTGCCGGCTGGAAGGTGATCAACGAGAGCGACATGATCCTCAAGCCCGACCTTGAACAGGTCTATATCGATCCGTTCAGTGCCGAACCGATGATGATCATGTTCTGCGACATCGTCGAACCCTCGACCGGTGACTGGTATTCGCGCGACCCGCGCACCACTGCAAAGCGCGCCGAAAACTACCTCAAGTCTACCGGCATCGGTGACACGGTATATGTCGGACCCGAAGCCGAATTCTTCATGTTCGATGATGTCCGCTTCGAAGACGGTTATGCCGGTTCGGGCTATGCCATCGACGATATCGAACTGCCGACCAACACCGGCAAGGAATATGAGAGCGGCAACCTTGCCCACCGTCCGCGCGCCAAGGGTGGCTATTTCCCCGTTGCCCCGGTCGATAGCGCCGTCGATATTCGCGGCGAGATGGTTTCGACCATGATCGAGATGGGCCTGCCCTGCGACAAGCATCACCACGAAGTCGCCGCTGCACAGCATGAGCTGGGCCTTACGTTCGGCACCCTGGTTACCACGGCCGACCGCATGCAGATCTACAAGTATGTCGTCCACCAGGTTGCCCACATCTACGGCAAGACCGCGACCTTCATGCCCAAGCCCATCAAGGCGGATAACGGCAGCGGCATGCACACCCACATCTCGATCTGGGCCGACGGAAAGCCGACCTTCGCCGGCAACCAGTATGGTGGCCTTTCGGAAAACTGCCTGTTCTTCATTGGCGGTGTGATCAAGCACGCCAAAGCGCTCAACGCTTTTACAAACCCGACCACCAACAGCTACAAGCGTCTGGTGCCGGGCTTCGAAGCACCGGTGCTGCTGGCTTATTCGGCGCGCAACCGCTCGGCATCGTGCCGCATCCCCTATGGTGCGGGCGACAAGGCCAAGCGCGTCGAGTTCCGCTTCCCCGATGCGATGGCAAACCCTTATCTGTGCTACGCCGCACTGCTGATGGCGGGGCTCGACGGTATCCAGAACAAGATCCATCCGGGCGAGGCGATGGACAAGAATCTGTACGATCTGCCCCCGGCGGAACTGGCCGAAGTGCCGACCGTCTGCGGCTCGCTGCGTGAAGCGCTTGAATCGCTCCAGGCCGATTACGAGTTCCTGCTCAAGGGCGAAGTTTTCACCAAGGACCAGATCGATTCCTACGCCGAACTGAAGTGGGAAGAGGTGATGCGCTGGGAAACCACGCCCAGCCCGGTCGAATATGACATGTACTACAGCATGTAATTTGACGCATTAAATCAACGGTTAAGTTTCGCACGCTAGAGCGCCGAAATCACCGAGTGGGCGTCCGGAGAAATCCGGGCGCCCTTTTTGCTGGACACTTGCCGAGACAGGTCCGTCAATTGCGTAAATCGGCTTTCCTACAGACCGCCTTGCTGCCTAATCGGTGTGCCTCGATCTGAAAAAGAGGTACTCGCCATGAACCGCAAAGCCATTTTCGACCTTGTCCGCCGCCTGATGGGGCGAGGGTTTCGCCAGTCCGAGGTTGAGGTGCTGGATCGCGCCTTGGACGGGGCGGATTTTTCTTCGCAAGACTGTGTAACAACCGGTCCATGTCTCACTGTGTCATCGGCGGGAATAGCGCTGATCAAGCAGTTCGAAGGCTGCGCGCGGCGGCGGCATGACGGGCTTTATGAAGCCTATCCCGATCCCGGCAGCGGCGGCGAACCATGGACTATCGGTTGGGGTGCCACGGGCGAGGATGTGACGCGCGATACAGTCTGGACGCAGGCGCAATGCGATGCGCGGCTGGAGGCAGATGTTGCGCGCCATGCCCGCGATGTCATCCGCGCGATTGGCACTGCGCCTACCAGCCAAGCGCAATTCGATGCGCTGGTGTGCTTTCACTACAACACTGGCGCAATCCACCGCGCCACGCTCACAAGGCTGCACAATCTCGGGCGCTACAAACAGGCGGCTCTGGAGTTCGCCCGGTGGAAGTTCGCCGGAGGGCAGGTCCTCAAGGGGCTGGTGCGGCGGCGGCGCGAAGAAGCTCTGCTCTACCGTTCCTGATGCCGTTTACCGCGTTTCTTGCAGGGGCATTAATCGGAACTCATTGCATGTCTTCGCCGTTGCGTCGGTCAAAGGAGTTAGTTTTATGCGTATTCTCATGGCAGGAGCGGCCGCTTTGGCGCTGGCCGCGAGTGGTGCTTATGCCCAACCGGGCAACGGCAAGGGCCAGGACAATAATGGTGGCGGCAAACCCGACACCGCCCAACAGCAGAAGGGCAATGGCGGCGGCAAGGCCGAACGCGGTCCCCAGCGCGATGCCCAGAACGACAATCGCGGAGGCGGCAATGCAAAGGCCGACCGCGGCCCGCAACGGACTGCACAGTCCGACAACCGAGGCAATGGCGGCGGAAATGCGAAATCCGATCGTGCGCCTGAACGCAGGAACATTGAACGACCTGACAATCGCTCCAACCGCAGCAATGATCGCGCAGACGCGCGGGTATTGAACGGCCGCGACAATGATCGCGACAATCGCAATGTTCGGATTGGCTATGATCGTGACGACCGCCGCGGCCACGACTATGACCGCGACTGGTTGCGTCTCGATCATTCACGCGGACTGGTAAACGGGTGCCCTCCGGGCCTCGCCAAGAAGCGTAACGGCTGCAACCCTCCTGGACAGGTGAAGGACGCCTACGACTATCGTCGCAGCATCTTCGGTGGCTATTACCGTCCGAGCCTGTTCGGCCTGCTCGGTGGCTATGACCGTGGCGACTATTATTATCGCGACGGTTATCTCGTCCGCTATCGGGACAACTCGATCTCGGGCTGGATTCCGCTGCTCGGCGGCGCGCTCGGCATCGGCAATGTCTGGCCGGTCGGTTACACCAGCTACGATGTACCCGACTATTACGTCGATTATTACAACCTCGGCGGGCCGGGTCGCTATCGCTATGCCGACAATGTGATCTACCGGGTTGATCCAGAAGACGCAGCGATCACGTCAATCGCGGCGCTGATTACCGGTGACAGCTTCATCGTGGGCCAACCGATGCCGATGGGATATGACGTGTACAACGTGCCCTACGCCTATCGTGATCGTTATTACGATACGCCGCAGGCCATGTATCGCTATTCGGACGGCTACGTCTATCGGGTAGACCCCGAAACGCAGCTTGTAGCCGCTGTGATCGATCTGTTGGTGTAAGGAGAGACAGGCAGATGCAATTCAAGACACGCAATCGCCTGGCTCACGCCGCAGCCCTTGCCGCCATCGTTCTCCTCCCCGCTTGCAGCGCGGCGGATGAGAACGCGGCGAACGGGGGCGACGGCACGCTGCAGGAAGATACCACGCGCACGCTGGTCGCATCGCTGGGCGATCTGCCCGATCTGGCGACGCTCAATGGCGCCATTTCTTCGGCCGAACTCGGCACGGTGTTCGACGGCCCGGCAAGCTATACGCTGCTGGCACCCAACAATGCCGCATTCGAAAAGCTGGGCGAGGAAGGCAAGACGCTGCTGACCGAAGAACAGCGCCCTGTGCTGGTCGGCCTGCTGCGCGAGCATATCCTGCCCGGCCACATGACGCCTGAAAACATCGACAAGGCCATCGCCGACAAGGGAGGGCCAGTGACGATGACCACCCTGGGCGGCGGCAATGTCACCTTCTCCAAGGAAGGCGATGTTGTCATGGTCGACAATGGCGCTGGCTCGAAAGCCAGTTTCTCCGGCAGCGCGTCGGCTTCGAGCAATGGGGTGATCATCCCGCTCGACACAGTGCTGGTACCCGAAAAGCAGGCCGAATAAGGCCTTCGATCAGTAGTCGCGGCTGATTTCCGCGACTACGCTTTCGCGGCCGATGGTCGAAATGCTTGCGAGCAGCGACAGCCAGCTCGTAACGCGGAATTCGACCTCGGTCGCGCTATAGCCCCGCCCGTCGGTGATGATCTCGACATAGAAGCGGCGGCCGATGTTCTTGCCCAGCGCAACGCCTGTTTCACGGCCCAGTGCCGGATCGGCTGAAACGATCCGCAACCGGTCGAGCCCGATGGCGCTGCGCAACTGGTTGATCGGATCCATCCCCCCGCCCCCGCGCAGGCTTGCCAGCGCAGCGCCCAGCTGAAGCGCATCGGTGGCCGACAGCGTAGTGATCGAGCCGCCGAACAGCAGCCGCGCCAGGATCTCTTCCTCGGGCAGCGAGGGATCGGATGAGAAAGCGATTTCAGTTTGCGTAGCGGTACCGGTGACGGTCACGATGACGTCAAGCCCGTCACGCTCCGTCTCGGCGCGAATGTCGAGCCTCGGATCGATGGGAGTTCCGCCATCGAAGACGATCTCGCCGCGGGTCAGCTCGAAACGAGTTCCGGCAAAGGTATAGTCGCCCCGCACCACGCGGGCGCGGCCATTGATGCGCGGTTCCTCTGTGGTGCCGCGCAACTGTATATCGGCGCCCCATTCGCTCTCCAGCCCCATGCCATCGACATCGATCCGGCTGTTGGACTTGGCATCGATCAGATAGCGCCACGGCCTGCTCGCCGCGACGCTGGAGGCACGATCGGCAGGCAGGTTGATCTCGCGCGTCGAGATGCGCGGCAGGCGCAGATCGTCCGCAGCCGTGCCCAGAGTCCAGCTCGCCCGATCAATCCGGACGCGCCCGGCAATGGTCCCGCCAAACCCGTTCGAGACGATGCGCAGTGGCCCGGTAATCGTGGCGCTGAGCCCATTGGCGTCGAGCAGCCGCGCATTGCTGGCCGCGGCGCGCAAGTCGAGCTTGGGCCCCCGCACCTCGACGAAACGGCCTTCGACCCGTTCTCCCAGACCCTCAAGGTCGACCACGCCACTGCCGCTGACCTTGCCGCCATTGGCAGCGGTCCCGGAAAAGCGCGACAGCTGCAATCGCGAGCCGGAGAATGTACCACGCATGGCAACATTGCGAATATCGGTGCCTGACAAGGCGCTGCGCACTCGCAAGGAATCGCTCGAAACCGTGCCGCGAACTCGCGGATCGGCCAGCGTGTTGGTGGCATTGGCAGCAATAGAGACCGGACCGGTCAAGTCGAATGCGTCGATTGCGGCGAGCCGCCACAGGCTTTCCGCTGCTCCCTGGTAACGCAGCTGCGCATTGAGACGCCCGGCACGCAGCCGCTCGCTCAACGCACCGCCAGCGGGCATTCCGGTTATGAGAGCCTGCAAGCGCCCGCGACGGATTTCGTCATTCGCCAGCACCGCACGCGCTTCGAAGCTATTCGCCTCCAGACGCGCCAATAGCGAGAGATCGACCGGCTTTGACGACAGCACCAGGCCGGAACGGGTAAGGTCGTCTACCTTCACCCGCGCAGTGCCGGTCGGCAAACCACCCGCAACACTACGGTAATCGACAATTCCCGAGATCGTCCCGCCGAGGCCGAAGTCGTCCATCGCCACATCGACCAGCGACAGCGGCATCTGCGCCAGCTTGAGTTCAAGTGCCGTCTCCCTGCCGCCAAAACGGCCCGAAGCAATCGCCCCGCCATCGCCATAGGACACCTGCGTCGGGGCAAGCTGCCAGCCACCGCCATCGAGCGCCGTCAGCACGGCCCGGCGCGGCATGGTGATGCGTCGTCCGGCAAATTCACCCTTGGCGGCCACCGCTATCCGTTGAGGCTGGAACAGCGCATTAAGGTCGAGCGCAAATCGGTTACCGCGCCGTCCTGCTATGCTGGCATCGACACGCCCGGCACCATTCTCGACCTCGCCTTTGGCGGCAAGGCGGCCAATGAACAGCGTGCCATACTGCAGCCCCTGCGCATTTGCGGTGCCGGAGAAGCTGGTCGAGCCTTCGCGGATCAGCCCCTGCGCGTCGATATTTGCGCTGGCAATAGTAAGCCGCGTCGCGCCGCCGAAGCTGGCGTTGCGTGCGGCAAGATCGATATCGAGACCCTGCCCGCCGCCGCGCGGTGCAAGTGCGATAGTCCCGTCAAGCCCGCCGCCCGCCAAAACGAGATTGCCCTGCGCTCCGCCATCCACCAGCGTCAGACCGCCAGTGATATTCGTGTTGGAGACGAGCAACTTCTGAATATCGATCCGCGTGGGCCCGCCAGCCGGAGAATAGAGGCCAAGTTGCCCTGCAAACGGCCCGAGCATCGATCCGCCTTCGGTGTCGATGGCAAAACCTTGCTTGGTCGGTGCAATTGCCAGACGGACATTTGAAAGGCCGGTGAACGGCTCGGCAAAGACCAGCTCTGCCGTGGGTGCACCATCCTTGATCCGGCCCTGCACCGTGAACGGCCCGTAATCGACATGACGGCCGCGTCCGGCAAGCGAAGTGGTGCCGCCGCTGATCGACCCGTCCAGCGCAAGGTTGATTTTCTGCGCATCGACCCGCATCCGGCGGAAATCGATCGCCGACCCACTGCCTGTCGCAACTCCACCACGAACCCGGATCGAAGGCCCGGCGAGATTGGCCAGCGTAGCATTGCTTACCCGCGAAATTCGCGCGTCGAGATCGGCAGCAAGACGCCAGCCCGATGGCAGCAGGTCGAAATCGACCATTGCCGTTCCGCCTGCTGTACCGACATTGTCGAGCGCCAGGCGGTCAGCCCGCACCGGTCCGCGGATCGTATAGCGACCTGCCGCTAGATCGCCTTGCAGAGCCAGGTTTGCGGCGAGACCCGGGAAAGCGATGCGCAGATCATCACCTGTCAGGCGATTGCCCTCAAGCGCGATCTGCCCGCGCCCGGTCCCTTTGACCAATCGTGGATCGACCGTGGCATTGCCGGTTTCAACCCGCTGCGCGGTCAAAGCCAGCGGCAACGTCCAGCGTTTGCCGTCAAAGCGCGCGGTGCCCTGCTGGCGCAGTCCGCTCAGCCGCGTGGTGCCCGAGATCAGGCGCCCAACGGTGATGTCATGAACAATGGCAAGGTCGGAGAATTCGCCATCGAGCGTGGCAGTGGCCCGCGTATCCTCGAAGCGAAGCGACGGGCCGACGATCTCCGGGTCGCGCAGCGCGGCAGCGAGCTCGTAATTCTCGACCTTGTTGTTGGCGAGATCGATCAGGCCATTGCCATCCACCGCCAGCCCGCGCCCGACGACGATAGTCCGGCCATCAAAGGCGCGGTCCGCTATCGTCATTGTCGAGGAAAGCGAAACATCCTCGCCCAGTGCATTGGCCAGCGTACCGCTGGTAAAGTCGCTCGGATCGAGCTTGCCGAGCAGACCGAATTTACCTGAGCGATTGGTGATCCTCAGCGCGGCAACGCGCTTGTCCTGCGAACGCACCAGCAGGCCGCCCTTCCACGCGGTCCAGGTACCTTCACCGCGCAGCTTGGCGCTGTAGCCTGTCGGCAGGCCGAACATGCCCGCAAGCGGGCCGTTGTCGAAGGCCTGCATGTCCGCTGAAAGATCGAAATCATTGCCGTCGGGCTCGGCATTGACCAGCAGCGCCAGGCGGTCCCGCCGCCCCAACTGCGCATCGGCATCGACAAACAGCTTCCGGTTGGTGACCTGCACTTCGGCGTCAAGATCGACCCTCTGTGCCCGTTCACCAGCAATGCCCGGCGCCAGCATGAGATTGTCGATGGTCAGCTCGTCGACCGAAATGTCGAAGCCCGGCAGGATCGGCCCGTCATCCTCGCTCGGCAGGAATTCGGGAATGCGGCTCATGCTCGCACGGCGTGCGGCAAAACTGTCTATATCGAGCCGATTGGCCAGCCAGGCGCGTGGATTCCAGTCGATCTCTGCACGCGGGATGGTGAGAAACACACCTTTGGGATCGGAGACGCGCACATCGCGCAGGGTCGCCTTGCCATAAATGTTGCCGTCGATCCGGCCGATGGCGATATTGAGCCCGTTAGGGAATGTCTGCCGCGCGATCCTGTCTGCCAGAAAACGCTCGCCAAGCGGGGTGTTGAGCACCACCACTGCGGCGACCAGCAGCAGTACGACTGCAGCGAGAATACCCAGCGTCCACTTGCCAGCGCGCCGCGTGCGGTGGAAGCGGCGGCGGAGATTTGCCTGCAGGTCAGGCTCAGCGACACTATCGGCCATCAGAATGCCTGCCCCAAAGAGACATAGACCGCCACTGGCGCATCACCGGGACCGGGATTGATCGGTGTCGCCACGTCGACACGGATGGGGCCGAACCCCGTATGATAGCGCAGGCCAATGCCCGCTCCGACTTTGATTTCGTCGAAGTCCGGCGTCGGCCCGGTGCCGACCGAACCTGCATCGACGAAAGGAACCACTGAAACTGCGCCATCCATGAAACCGGTGCGGATACGCGCTTCCACTGCCAGTTCGACCAAGCTGCGGCCACCGCTCGGCTCACCCAACTCGTTGCGCGGACCGATTTCGCGATAGCCATAACCGCGCACCGATCCGCCGCCACCAGCGTAATAGCGCCGCGACGGTGCGATTTCTTCAAGCGCCGCGCCCGGAATCGAACCGAATGCGGCGCGCCCAGCCAGCACCACCTTGTCATTCAGCGACTGGTAGTAGCTCGCATCCAGCAAGCCGCGCAGATAGAAGCTTTCCATCCCGTTGGTGCGCGACACCTCGGGCGAAAGACGCGCGCCGATGCGGAATCCCTGTGTCGGGTCGAGCAGATCGTCGCTGGTATCGTAAAGAATCGAACCCGGCAGCGCGAAGACGAAATAGGTCTGCCGTGGCTGGGTTACGCCGTCGATTTCGGGCGGACGCTCCTGCGTGGCGAGGAGTTCGAACCCGCCCGACCAGCTGATCGGCTTCTGGAAAAGCAGCGTAGATTTGCGCTCGTAAGTTCCCACCAGCGCAACGGTGCGCGCTTCGAAGGCGGGACTGTCGATTGTGCTGAGATAGGCGTCGAGCGTCAGCACACGATCACGCCCGCCGAAATTGTTCTTACGGAAGGTGACACCGGCCAACTGTTCCTGCGTGCCAACAATGCCGCGCACCTTGAGCGAGCCTTCAGGCGGGAACATGTTGCGATGTTCCCAGCTCGCCTGCACGCGATAGCCCTCTTCCGAGCCATAGCCGATTGCGCCTGCAATCGTGCGCAATTTGGCGCGCGTCATTTCCACATCCATCGCCACCACACCGGGCTGGTCGCCCTGCGGGGGCGATACTTCGCGCGGCGATACAGTGACCGAGGAAACCAGCCCTGTGGCGGTCACTGCACGGCGCAGGTCGAGCGATAGGCTGCGCTGGTATGTGTCGCCCGGTTCGAACCGTGCGATCGTTCCAAGATGACCGCCCGAGAGGAACTCGGGATCGTTGCTGACAACCTCGCCGAATACATATTTGCCGTTGGGGCTGACGGGCAGGGTAAGATCGCCTTCGGTGCGCGCGTGATCGATCAGCAGCTGTGGCTCATCGATGGTGGCGAACGCGTAGCCTGTCTCGCCCAGCGCCCGGTCAAGATCGAACTGTTCCTGCACGATGGTATCGCTCTGCAGATAGTCACCCGGCTGGATCTCGAAAGCGGCGCGCAAGGCTTCGTAATCGGTGGCGCTCGACAGATTGCCGAGATCAATCGCGCCATAGCGATAACGCGTACCGGGGATTACGTCGAAACGCACCGTCGGCGTCTCGTTTGCCGTGTCATCGCCCGGCTGGAGCGAGCCGATCGAGCGGACGACCTGCCCGTCGTAATAGCCATAGACGCGTAGCAGATTGCCCAGCAGTTCCTCGTCTTGCTTTGCGCGGGCCGCAAGCTGGGCGACATTGCCTTCCTCGTCCTCGAGGTCCTCGATTGTCGAGAGCGCATCGAACCGTTCGACAAAATCTCCGCGCTCGCTGAAGGGCGGTTCGGTCTGCGGAAAACCCAGCACGAGATTGCTACCAAGCTGGACCGTTTCTGCGTCCTCGAAACTCATCTGCGGACGGCCGGTGTCGAGATCGGCGAACTCGATATCCGCTTCAGGCTCTAGCGGCTCGAAAGCTTCGATCTCGATATCGTCGGGCCAGGCGACATCGATCCCTGGCAATTCCGCAATCGGCGTTTCGGGGTCGGGCTCGACCTCTCCCGGCTCAGGCGCGGCGGGTTCACTTCCCTGCTCCGCCCAGCTTTCGGGGTTTTCCACGGCACTGTCTGGAATAAGCTCTTCCAGCGTGGGCTCGACCTGAGTGTCCTGCGCCGCAAGCGGCATTGGTGCCAACGCCACCGCGACGAGGCACAGCGTCAGCGCATGACGCAGATACTCAGTCCGCGAGTTTATATTCGAGCTGACTGCCGTCCTTGGCAGGAAGCGGTTCGCACAGCCGCCCGGTGCGCGGCGAGGTCGCTGCAGCGATGAGGCGCTTCTGCTCCGGCTCGGGCATACGCTCCCATCCGCCACGGTTGAGCCGTTCGAGCGGGCGGTAGCGCACCTTGTATTGCATCCGCTCCGACCCTTCGACCCAATAGCCGAGATAAACATAGGCAAGCGCACGCTCCTGCGCGCGGCGGATGTGGTCGAGAATAATGAAATTACCAAGCCCGCTGCGATCCTCAATCTCGGGGTCATAGAAGCTGTAGATCATCGACAGCCCATCACCCTGTTCGTCGGTCAGGCAGGCCCCGACCAGTCGCCCCGGCGCAGACCCGATTCCCGGCTCCCTATATTCAATGACATAGCTCGATACAGGGGTGTGTTCCACCATATCTGCAAAATCGGATTCGTCCATCTCCGCCATGCCTCCACCGGGGTGGCGAGCGGCGAGATAGCGGCGCAACAATTCATATTGCTCACCAGTAGCCCAGGGGCGGCATTCGGTGGCAATGAGGTCGTCGTTGGCCTTGAGCGTGCGCTTCTGACTGGAAGACGGTTTGAATTCGCCCGCTACCACGCGAACCGAGACGCATGCCTGACAATCGAGGCAGGACGGACGGTAGGCGACTGTCTGACTGCGGCGAAAGCCGATCCTGCCAAGCGCTTCGTTCAGCTCGTCCGCGCTTTCACCGCGCAATTCGGTGAACACCTTGCGCTCGCTCTTGCCCGGCAAATAGGGGCACGGCGCCGGACTGGTCACAAAGAACCGGGGAAAGCGGATCGGGGCTGTCACGTCAGCTGGCATCCTTCCAGAAGCGGGCGACTATTTTCGCTACAGCTCCTTTATGCCTCACTGGGCGAAGTGTTAAAAGTCTCTTAACCATGAAAACCGCGCAACATTGCGCGATTCATCGCGTCCGGACGGTTAACCTGCGCTGAAACGACGGGTTTAGTATGTGATCAGGCCAGTTCGGCCACTTGCACGCTATAGCCCTTGGCACGCAGACCCTGCACCAGTCGGTCAATCTGCGTGCCGTCGCGCGCTTCGCATTCGATCTCTGCCGTCAGCCCCTTGGCCGGCAGCGTTGTGAAGATGCGCTGGTGATAAATCTCGATGATATTGACGTTATGCGCATCGAATTCGCGCATGACCTTGAACAATGCGCCAGGTCGGTCCTGCAAAGTGATGCTGAGCCGCGCTAGCCGCCCGCTACGGGCAAGATCGCGCAACAGCACATTGGCGAGCAGCCGCGTGTCGATATTCCCGCCGCACAGCACCAGCCCCACGCTCTTGCCTGCAAATTTGGCAGGGTTGGACAACACTGCAGCAAGCCCTGCAGCACCCGCACCCTCGACCACCGTCTTTTCGATCTGCAACAGCAGCGAGACCGCATTCTCCAGCGCCGGTTCGTCAACCAGCAAAACTTCATCGACCAGTTCGTTGACGATCTGGCGGGTGAATGCGCCCGGTTCCTTCACCGCAATGCCCTCGGCCAAGGTATCGCCACCGCAAGGGAGTTCCTCGCCAGTGACAGCTGAATACATCGAAGGGAACAGCTTGGCCTGAACGCCGACCATCTCGATCGCAGGATTGAGCGCCTTGGCCACGGTCGCCATGCCGCTCATCAGGCCGCCGCCGCCGATAGGCACCACCAGACAGTCGAAATCGCTCTTCTGTTCAAGCATTTCGAGCGCCACCGTGCCTTGCCCTGCCGCGACATTGGGATCGTCAAATGGGTGTACAAAGGTCAGCCCGCGCTCCTTCTCCAGTTCGCGTGCATGGGCATATGCTTCGTCGAATGTCTCGCCGAATTGCTCGACATGGCCGCCAACACTTTCGGTCTGCATCACTTTTACGCTAGGCGTGGTTGCAGGCATGACGATGGTGACCGGCACGCCGAGCCGTCGTCCGTGATAGGAGAGCCCCTGCGAGTGGTTGCCCGCCGATGCGGCGATAACGCCCTTGGCGCGCTGTTCTTCGGTCAGTTGAAGCAGTGCGTTGAGCGCACCGCGTTCCTTATAGGCGGCGGTGAACTGCTGATTTTCGAACTTGAGCCACACATCCGCGCCAGTGATTTCCGACAGGGTAATCGAATGCATCAACGGCGTGCGCACGACTGCGCCTTCTATGCGGCGCGCAGCGTGGCGCACCATATCGAGGGTGAGGAGATCGGTCGCCTTCGCGGCCGCGCGAACGGGGGATGCTTCGGTCATGATGCCTGCCCCTACGGCGCGCGCAAGTGGCGAGCAATCTGCGAAAGGGTTTGCCTAACCCAAGCTATGCCTTATCGCGACGCCACGCAATCAAGGGACCGCCCTACCTATGAAACTGAAATTGCTTGCCGCCCTTCTCGTCACCGCGATGGCCAGCCCTGCCAACGCAGATGTGTTGGTGGACAATGTCACCGGCATCACCATGGACGAAAACGGCAAGATCAAGCGGTTCGAGGCGCTGGTGATCGACGAGGATGGCAAGATTCTGCAAGTAGTCGAACGCGGCGACAAGAAGCCGCTTACCGATTTTCGCGAAGATGGCCGCGGCCGGGTGATGATTCCCGGCATGATCGATGCCCATGCGCATGTCATGGGGGTCGGCTTCGGCGCGTTGACACTCGATCTGTCGGACACCGGTTCACTGGCCGAAGCGCTCGACAAGATACGCACCTTCGCTGCCGAGAACCAGGGCCGCCCGTGGATCCTCGGGCGCGGCTGGAACCAGGAGAAATGGGGTCTTGGCCGCTTCCCTACTGCTGCCGAATTGGACGGCGCCGTGTCCGACCGGCCCGTCTATCTCGAGCGAGTCGATGGCCATGCCGGATGGGCCAATACGCTGGCGCTCCAGGCCGCCGGCATTGACGCAAAAACCAAGTCGCCCGCAGGCGGTCGGGTCGAGCGACTGGCAGGATCGCAGCAGCCTTCGGGCGTGTTCGTCGATGCGGCTGGCGAGCTTGTCACCCGCGCCATTCCTGCACCGCGCCCGGTCGAGCGCGATCTCGCCTTTTCCGAAGCGCAGAAAGTGCTGCACAGTTTCGGCATCACGGCAGTCGCAGATATGGGCACCACGATCGAGGACTGGCAGGCCTACCGCCGTGCTGGTGACGCCGGTGCACTGACGCTGCGGATCATGTCCTACGCTTCCGGCCCCGATGCCATGACGCTGATCGCCGGATCGAAGCCTTCGCCCTGGTTGTATGACGACAAGTTGCGGTTGAACGGGGTCAAGCTCTATCTCGACGGTGCCTTGGGCAGCCGCGGGGCGTGGCTCAAGCGGCCCTATGCCGATGATCCGGGCAATACCGGCCTGCCGCTGATGGCACCTGCGCAATTGCGCAATGTGCTTGTGCGCGCGGCGCAGGGCGGCTTCCAGCCTGCGATCCACGCGATTGGCGATGCGGCCAATGCCGAAGCTCTCAACGCCGTGACAGAGATTGCCGAGAGCTTCCCGCAGGATCTACGCTGGCGCATCGAACACGCGCAGATCGTCGATCCCGCGGATTTGCCCAAATTTGCCGGACACGGAATCATTGCCAGCATGCAACCGGTCCATCAGACGAGCGACCGGCTGATGGCCGAAGCGCGGATGGGCCCGGACCGACTGGGCGGAGCTTACGCGTGGAACACCATTCTTTCGCTGGGCGGCAGGCTGGTATTCGGCTCTGATGCGCCCGTGGAATCGCCCGATCCCTTCGCCGGCTTCGCCACCGCGATCACCCGGATGGATGCAGCGGGCCAGCCGTTCGGTGGCTGGCGCCCGCAGGATAGAGTAAGCCGCGAGCAGGCGTTTGCCGCTTTCACTTCCGAAGCCGCCTACGCCGGATTTGCCGAGGGCCGCTTTGGCAGACTGCTACCGGGCGAGCGTGCCGATTTCGTGCTGGTGGACCGCGATCCGCTGCTTGCCACGCCGGAAGAAATCCGCGCTATCAACGTGTTGGAAACCTGGGTGGGCGGTCGGAAGGTTTACGACGCCGACTGATCTACAGAGGTATCCGCCTTGGCTTCAGTCTCGGCGGCAGCCTTCTCCTTCGCATCGCGGCGTTCGAACAGGCGCATGAGCAACATGGCGCCTTCGAACAGCAGCAGCAGAGGAACTGCCAGCAACAGTTGCGAGCCCGGATCGGGCGGTGTGATTACCGCCGCCACGATAAACACCAGCACGATGACATAGCGCCGCGCGCCTGAAAGCTGGGCGTGCGTCACGATACCGGCGCGGTGAAGCAACAACAGCAGCACCGGCAGAAGGAAACTCATCCCGAAGGCGAGGATGAACTGCATCACCAGCCCCAGATATTCGTTGGCAGTAGGCAAGGCTTCGATCTTCAATCCGCCCGCCTCACCCTCGAAGCCGAGGAACCATTTGAAGGCTGTCGGCATGACCACGTAATAAGCCAACGCCGCTCCGCACAGGAACAGGAAGGGCGTGGCAACAAGGAACGGCAGAAATGCCTTCTTCTCACGCGCATAAAGCCCCGGTGCGATGAAGGCCCACAGCTGGTTGGCTATAAAAGGGAAGGACAGGCAGAAGCCTGCAAACAGTGCCACCTTCAGCTCGACAAAGAACACTTCGTAGAGCTTGGTGAAGATCAACTGGCCCTGCCCGTCTGGAAAGGCATTCTTGAGCGGCTGGATCAGGAAGCCGAGGATTTCATCGGCGAAATAGAGACATACTCCGAATGCCAGCATCAGCGCAGCAACGCTGCGGACCAGTCGCGACCGCAGTTCGATCAGATGGTCAAGCAGCGGAGCCTGGCTCTCGTCGATATCCTTCATCTCGAACGCCATTCTAGCTGCCCTTCTTCGGGCCGTTATCACCCAGCGGCAGCTTCGGTTCGTCGCCGCCATGTTCAGGTGCTTTCACCGGGGCAGCGCGCTTGATCGCGGCTTCCGCTGCTGCATCGGCGGACACGGGCTCCTCGTGAGCCGCGCCTCCAGACGCTTCGTCACCGGTAGGGTATTTCGCCATGATTTCCTTGTTACGATCGGCCCACTGCTTTTCCATGTCCTCGATCTCTGCCTGGCGGACCATCTCGTCGATTCCGGCGCGGAAATGGTTGGACATGCGGCGCATCTTGCCGATCCACTTGCCTGCCGCACGCATCGCGCGGGGCATATCCTTGGGCCCGATCACGAGGATCGCCACAATCACGATCACCAGCAGTTCGCTGGCGCCAACGTCAAACATGCTACGCCTCCGCCGCTAGCGGATCAGTTGGAATCGGACGGCTTCTTGACCTGCTCTTCGGTCAACCCCTCGCTCGCCGGCTTGGTCTCATGTTCGATGCGCGGGGCAGGCTTGGTGTCGGTATCGTTCATGCCTTCCTTGAAGCTTTTGATGCCCTTGCCGAAATCGCCCATCATCTCGGAAATCCGCCCGCGCCCGAACAGCACGAGGATAACGATGGCGATTATGATGAGCTGCCATGGACCAAGCGACATGATGAGACCTTCTAGATAGCGTTTGCAGCAATATAGGGTGCACGACCGCATAGCGCCAGCGACTTGCTGTCACGCCGCGCTATTGCCCTTCTTCGGCACTCTCTTCACCGCCGATTGCACCTGTCAGCGATTCATACGCATCATCGACCGGATCGAGCAGTCCAGCGGCACGCAATTCGGCGATGCCCGGCAGGTCGCGGCGGCTCGAAAGGCCGAAATGTTCAAGGAACTCCGGGGTGGTCGCATAAATCGTCGGACGGCCCGGAACCTCGCGTCTGCCGGCGATCTTCACCCATCCGGCTTCCATCAGCACATCGAGCGTGCCGCCAGAGGTCTGCACCCCGCGGATCGATTCGATTTCAGCGCGGC
>CBFGON010000006.1:0-47214 GCA_965650395.1 uncultured Qipengyuania sp.
CAAGATCAAGGCGAGCGAGCTGGAAAAGGTCGTCGCCGCAACCGAGGCCGAAGCGCGGAAGCACGTCGCCGCCTATCCCGAGATCCACGTCACCTCGAGCGAGAAGGGCATGGGGATCGCCGAACTAAGGGCGGCGGTACTGCGCGACGCGGGGGTTTAGCCCCCACCCGTCATGCCGAGGAGCTGCAGGCGGCGTGGCAATCCATGGCGCGAGGCTGGCTTCACCACGGGCCTAGCGGTGAGACGCGAGGAAGCCCCATGGATTGCTTCGCTGCGCTCGCAATGACAGGGTGTTGGCGATGCAGCGCGAGACATTCCAGCCTGCCGTTTACATCATGGCGAACCACAGGAACGGCACGATCTACATCGGCGTGACGTCAAATCTCGTCCAGCGCGCATGGCAGCACCGCGAAGGCATTGGCGACGGTTTCACCAAGCAATACGGATGCAAGCGACTGGTCTGGTTCGAACTGTACGGAACGATGGAAGCCGCCATCCTGCGCGAGAAGCAGCTTAAAGGCGGCTCGCGGAAGAAGAAGATTACCCTGATTGAGGCGAACAATCCGGAATGGTTGGATTTGTTCGATCAGCTTGTGGGTTAGGCTGCTCCGAACCGCCCACCATAGACACACTTCTTCGCCCGTCATTGCGAGGAGCCGCAGGCGACGCGGCAATCCATGGCTCAGCCTCGCGCCCGCGCGTTCAGCTTGTGCTTTGCATCACCGTTGATCCATGGATTGCTTCGCTACGCTCGCAATGACGGATAGGTGCAGCGCACGCTCACGTCGCGGCATATCCCGAGATCCATGTGACCTCGATCGAGAAGGGCATGGGGATCGCCGAACTAAGGGCGGCGGTGCTCAGGGACGCGGGGGTTTAGAAGCGGCTCCTTTTGAGGCGTTGGCTTTTTGGGGCAAATGTCCAAGTTGGGGTGGGAAGCGGTCATGGTCGAAATAGTGGACTACCATTCCTCGCGCCAATAAGTTGGAGTCCGGTCAACGCACTGAAGAGGTCGATACAATGAAGTCTCACCTGACAGTTGTGATCACAACCCTAGCCGCGCTGCTGATGGGCTGCGACGACAACTTTGGGGCAGAAGGCGCTTCGCCAACTTCAGACTCTGATCCATCCACCTCTCAGTCGATAGAAATTGGCAATGCGACTGCACCGAATGCAGATCTCAAGGCGCGATTAAAAAAATTCTTTGACGACTTAGAGGCTGTTACTCAGCTGTGCGAAATCGAACGCTTCGCTTTTGATACACTTGTTGCAAACTCTTACCAAATCAACGGACCACCCAGTGTAGATCGGGTGGTACCATTCTTTGCATACGAAGAAATCGAATTGGGACAGATGGAATGCGTTGAAAATTTTGTCGGACCAAATGGCTATCGATTTCATGTTATTGAACACGATGTGGAATTGCACGCAGACGCATGACGCCAAGCGCGTCGGCACGTCAGCTTCAGAAAAGCGCACCTTCTGATATGTCCGCAATCGGGCCGTTAGCCGTCAGTCCGCTTTCCGTACGAAATACGCCATTCCCGCCCTAACGCGCAAACAGCATCGCATCGTCGGCAAACGCCTTCATTTCCAGCGCGTTGCCGCTCGAGTCGCGGAAGAACATTGTTGCCTGCTCGCCGGGCTGGCCCTTGAAGCGGATCGTGGGGGCTATCGCGAACTCCACGCCTGCCGCCTCAAGCCTTGTGGCCAGCGCCTGCCAGTCGTCCATGCGCAGCACGATGCCGAAATGCGGCACCGGGACGCCGTGGCCATCGACGTGGTTGTTCGCACGGTCCCCCGCCTTGCCCGGTGCAAGGTGGGCGACGATCTGGTGGCCGTAGAAATCGAAATCCACCCATTCGGGTGACGAGCGTCCCTCGGCGCAGCCCATAACGCCGCCATAAAAGCCGCGCGCTGCGGCAAGGTCGTGGACGGGAAAGGCGAGGTGGAACGGGCGCAGGTTCATGGCGTGCATGTTAGGCTGCAAGAATGCATTTTCCTACAGCATGATGCGCGTGGCAGGCTTCGCGTCATGCTCGAACCCGTCACCCCTGAAAACGCCCGCGCCATCCTCGATGAATATCTGCTTGAACTGTGTAACAAGCGTAACATCGTTCAGCATCGACAGCGATGCGATGAACGGTTAGGCAAGGGACCGCAACAGATCGGGACGCGCATGAAGATCATCATCGGCAACAAGAACTATTCAAGCTGGAGCCTGCGCGGCTGGCTGGCGGTCAAGCAGTCGGGCCTCCAT
Organism: uncultured Qipengyuania sp.; assembly: GCA_965650395.1. Lineage (GTDB taxonomy): Bacteria > Pseudomonadota > Alphaproteobacteria > Sphingomonadales > Sphingomonadaceae > Qipengyuania. The sequence goes on from CBFGON010000006.1 coordinate 2,261, forward strand.
TTCGAGGAAATCGTGGTTCCGCTGTTCGGCGAGAACTGGGAGGCTGACCGGCAGGACGGCCAGATCCGCCCGTCGAGCGGCAAGGTCCCGCTGCTGTGGGACGGCGAAACGGTGGTCTGGGACAGTCTCGCGATCCTCGAATACCTCTCGGACAAGGTCGGGCGCGACCGGTTCTGGCCCAAGGACGATGTTGCGCGCGGCATGGCGCGTTCGATGGTCGCCGAAATGCACTCCTCCTTTGCGGCGCTGCGCGGCGAATGCCCGATGAATGTGCGCAAGCGCTTCGACGGTTTCGAGCCGAGCGAAGCCTGCAAAGCCGACATCATCCGTATCCTGGGCCTGTGGGCGGAAGCGCGCAGCCGTTTTGGCAGCGGCGGGCCCTATCTGTTCGGCACTTTCGGCGCAGCGGATGTGTTCTTCGCCCCCGTGGTCAGCCGCTTCATCAGCTACCAGATCCCCGTCCCGGGCTTCGCCGCTGCCTATATGCAGGCCCTGTGGGAGCATGAATGGATGCAGGCCTGGGTCAGCGCCTCGGAAAGCGAGGAATGGGTGATCGAGCAATATGAGGCCATCGGGTGACGCAGTTTGTTGCCGCGCTGCTGGCGCTGATCGCGCTGGCCCTCACGCCGCATCCGGCGCTGGCCTATGGACCCTATGCCCATAGTGTGACGGCAGAAATCGCGCTGGCGAACATGAAGCCTGCAACGCGTGCCGCGATTGCGCGTCTGCTGCGCGCTTCGCCGCAATTGGGCACACCCGATTGCCCCGTCACCGATCTGGCAGAGGCATCCAACTGGGCCGACTGTTTGCGCGCGAATGGCTGGCGCTGGGGCTACACCTTCGCCTGGCATTACCGCACCGCACCAGTGTGCGAGGCCTATGATCCTCGCTCCAATTGCGCGGGAGGGAACTGCATCCTTGCCCAGATCGAGCGCAACCAGCGCGTGCTTGCCGACGAGAGCCTGCCCGATAATGTGCGGGTGGAGGCGCTGGCTTTCCTCGTCCATTTCATCGGCGATCTGCACATGCCGCTGCATTCGGGCGACGATCACGACCGGGGCGGGAACGAGCGCATCATTTCCTATGGCATCGTGCCGGACCAGAACCTGCACTGGACCTGGGACAGCGCCCTGGCAGAACGTGCGATTTCGAGCGCCGAACCGGCATTGGTGCGCCGCTATTCGGCAGACGAACACGCCGCGCTGGCGGGCGGCACCCCGGCTGATTGGGGCCGCGAAAGCTGGGAACTGGCGCGCACGCTGGTCTATCCCGGCGCGATGGGTGTGGACCCTTGCGCGGAAGAGACTCCGAAGGAAGGGGCGCTGAGCCAGGAAGCGATTGTGGCGGCGTTACCGGCGGCACGCAAACGGGTGCAACAGGCAGGGCTGCGCATGGCCGATATGCTCGACGCGGCCTTTGCGCCGGGGCCGCTGCCGCCGCCGGCTCGCTAAAATTCGCTGCCGTCCTTGCGATGAAAACCACGTCCATCGGTCAGATGCATGTCGATATCGGGATAATGGCAGTCGGTCGCAGCGGGCTTGCCGATGGCGACGAAGATGCAGGGCGTGGCGCTCCTGTTCTGGAGGACATGACCGTTGCCGTCACCCTTGGGGAAGGCGGCAATATCGCCCGGTCGCATGACGTGTTCACCCGCATCGTCGACCAGAACGGCTTCACCGGCCAGCATGACGACAATCTCGTCTTCGCCTTCGTGCCAGTGCCGCTGCGAGGACCATGCGCCGGGGTCGAGGACGACATGACTAGCGCCGAAATCGGCAATGCCACTGGCCGGGGCCAGACGCCGGTAATGGCGACCCTGAACCTTGTCCGCATACTCGGGCGGATAGCCCGTGGCATTCGTCTGGGGAATCGCTTCGAGATCGAGCTTGGGCATCGGGGCGCACTCCTGCTAGCGCGTGACACATGACCGATGTCACCAGCCTCGCCAAGCTGCTGATTGCAGCACCCAGCGTAACGCCCGCCACGGGGTCCGTGTTCGATGAACTGGAGGCCATGTTGCTGCCGCTGGGCTTTGCGGTCCACCGCTTCCACGCAGGCGAAGGCGCGCCCGAGGAAGAAGGCGGTCCGGTCGAGAATTTGTTTGCAATCCGGCAGGGCGGCGAAGGCGCGCGCCACTTCGCCTTTGCGGGCCACCTCGACGTAGTGCCGCCGGGCGAAGGTTGGGCTAGTGGCGCGTTCGAACCCGAGATACGCGGCGATCTGCTCTATGGTCGCGGCGCGGTCGACATGAAGGGCTCGATCGCCTGCATGGTCGCCGCGGTTGCTGCCATTCCGGCCGAGGCCGGGACCATCAGTTTCATCATCACCGGCGACGAGGAAGGCCCCGCCATCCACGGCACCCGCGCCTTGATCCGCCATATGGAGGAAGCGGGACACAAGCCCGATCTGTGCCTGGTGGGAGAGCCGACCAGCGTGAATCGGCTGGGCGACATGATGAAGATCGGGCGGCGCGGCTCGGTCAATATCTGGCTGGAGGTGGAGGGGCGCGAAGGCCATGTTGCCTATCCGCACCTCGCCGATAATCCGATCCCGCGCATGATCGCGATGCTGGCCGAGCTTGACGCGCTGGTGCTCGACGAAGGGAATGACTGGTTCCAGCCGTCCAATCTCGAGATCACCGATGTCGAAGTGGGCAATCCGGCCACCAATGTCATTCCCGCGCGGGTGCGGTCGCGGCTGTCGATCCGCTTCAACGACCATCACAGCGGCCAATCGCTGGTCGACCGCGTCACCGAAATCGCTATCCGCCATGGCGGCACCGCGCGGCCTATGATCTCGGGCGAGCCATTTCTCACTCCACCGGGCGAGTTCTCCGCCATCGTCGCGGCGGCGGTGAAGGCGGAGACTGGGCTCGATCCCGAACCATCCACCACCGGCGGCACTTCGGATGCGCGGTTCCTGCGCGCGGTGTGTCCCGTGATCGAATTCGGCCTGTGCAACGCAACCATGCACAAGCGTGACGAGGCGGTGGCCTTGGACGACCTCGATGCGCTAAGCCGCATTTACACAGGCATAGCGCTCGCCGCGCTGGGCGCAGAATAAGAACACGACGAGAGGGGAAGCAGATGGCCAGTCAAGACGCAGCGGAGATCGCCGCCGAAGGCACGCCGGTCAATCACGGCAAGCTGCAGATGCGCATATTGATTGGCTTCGTCGCCGGACTGGTCGCGGGCCTGCTGGCCTATACTTTCGCGCGCGATGCGGCGTGGATCGAAACCATCGTCACCTATATCACCGGCCCCATCGGGCAAATCTTCCTGCGGCTGCTGTTCATGCTGGTCATCCCGCTGCTGTTCAGCGCGCTGGTGGTGGGCATTGCCGAGATGGGCGAGGTCAGATCATTGGGCCGTGTGGGGCTCAAGACGCTGCTCTATACGGTGATCGTCTCCTCGATTGCTGTGGCGATCTCGCTGGCGCTGGTGAACACGATCAAGCCGGGCGCGGGGATCGACAAGGCCGCAGCGGAGGAATTGCTGAAACAAGGGGCCGAAGGCGCATCCTCCATCGTCGAAGCCAGTGCGGCCAGCGATGCAGGCGTGAATCAGGTGATTGCCATCGTGCCCAACAACGTGATTGCGGCGATGAGCCAGAACGACATTCTGGCAGTGATGTTCTTTGCGCTGTTCTTCGGCATCGGCCTGCTGCTGGTGCAGACCAAGCGGACCGAGACGCTGAAGGATGCGATCGAGGGTGTGTTCGAGGTGGCGATGAAGCTGATCGGTTTCGTCATCCAGCTCGCCCCGATTGCGATCTTCTGCTTCATGTTCAACCTCACCGCGCAATTCGGATGGGACCTGCTGGTCAAGCTGGCGGCGTTCGTGGCTGTGGTGCTGCTGGCGCTGGGTATCCAGATGTTCGGCGTGTTCCCCGCGATCCTCAAATTCGTGGCCAAGAAGAGCCCGGTCGCCTTCTTCCGCGAAACGCGCGAGGCGAGCGTGATGGCCTTCTCCACCGCCAGCAGCAACGCCACCTTGCCCACCGCGCTGCGCGTGGCGGATACCGAGCTGAAATTGCCGCGCCGCATCGCGCGCTTCGTGCTGACCATCGGCGCGACCGCCAACCAGAACGGCACTGCCATGTTCGAAGGCGTGACCGTGCTGTTCCTCGCGCAGTTCTTCGGCGTGGAGCTGAGCCTGATGGATCAGGCCTTCGTGATGCTGATCTGCATCCTGGCGGGCATCGGCACGGCGGGCGTGCCCGGCGGCTCGCTGCCGGTGATCGCGCTGATCCTGGCAGGCGTGGGGGTGAACCCGGCAGGCATCGGGCTTATTCTGGGCGTCGACCGCTTCCTCGACATGTGCCGCACCACGCTCAATGTTGTGGGCGATCTGGTGGCCGCTCAGACGATCTCGTCACTGTCGCCCGAAATGGCGGAAGATCAGCCGGGGCAGTAGTTCACGCAAGTAGTCATGCCGGTGGGGTGGAAGACGCCGCTCACCCGCAGCAGCACGCCGCTTTCAAGCTGATAAGTCGCCGCGTCGGTGTGCTCGAGCGCATTGACATTGGACAGTTTGCGCAAGGCGTAGGTTTGACTGGACCCGTTGCGCCGGTTGCTTCTGCGTTGCTGGGTGCCAGATTGATTGGACGGCACAGCCCCGCTGACGATTCCTGCAGCCGAATTGATACTGCCTGAAATGGCCGAACCCAGCGAGCTGCTCGCCCTTCCGGTTCCGGAACTTCCGGAAAGTATCACCGCTTCTTCGGCTGCCGCCTGCGCGAATGCGGTTTGCGGGATCGCGGCACCGGCGGTGGCGATCGTCAGAATGATTGCTGCCTTTGCGTACATGGGAGCCCCCCTTGCTACCCTGGCAGAGTGCGCCTTTTGCCGCGAACTGGCAAGTCAGGCGCGATTTGCAGGCTTTTCCAGCATCTTGCCGCGGAAGCTGCACAAATCCACGACCTTGCAGCGCCAGCATTCGGGAGTGCGCGCCTTACACACATAGCGGCCGTGGAGGATCAACCAATGGTGCGCGCCTAGCCGAAAGGGCTGCGGCACGCGCTTTTCCAGCTTGGCCTCCACCTGATCGGGGTTCTTGCCCTTGGCGAGGCCCGTGCGATTGCCGACGCGGAAGATATGGGTGTCGACTGCGAAGGTCTCATGCCCGAACCAGCAGTTGAGCACCACATTGGCGGTCTTGCGGCCGACGCCTGGCAGCCGCACCAGTTCCTCGCGCGTTGACGGAACCTCGCCGCCGAATTCGTTCACCAGCAACTGGCTCAGCGCGATGACATTCTTCGCTTTGGAATTGAATAGTCCGATGGTCTTGATGTGCTCCTTGAGCCCATCTTCCCCCAGGTCTAGCATCTGTTGGGGCGTAACAACCTTGGCGAATAGCGCACGCGTAGCCTTGTTAACCCCGACATCGGTCGCCTGTGCCGACAGCGCCACCGCAACTACCAGCTGATAGGCATTGCCATACTCAAGCTCGGTTTCGGGCGAGGGATTGTCCTCCGCCAGCCTGCGGAAGAATTCGAAGATGTCGGCTTTGGTCACAGGTCAAGCACGTCGCCCATGCCATAGCGTCCCGGTTCGCGACTGATCAGCCATTCGGCGGCCTTGACCGCGCCGCGGGCGAAGATCATGCGGTTCTCGGCATTGTGGGTGAGCATCAGCCGTTCCTCGTCGCCGGCAAAGATCACGCTGTGATCGCCCGCCACCGTGCCTCCGCGCAGCGAGGCAAAGCCGATGGCGCCTTCGGCCCGCGCCCCGGTGTGCCCATCGCGCCCACGCTCGCTGTGTTCGCCCAGCGTAATGCCCCGTCCTGCCGCCGCTGCTTCGCCCAGCAGTAGTGCGGTGCCGCTGGGGGCATCGACCTTTCGGCGATGGTGCATCTCGACCACCTCGATATCCCAATCCGGCCCCAGCCGTGCCGCAGCTTCGCGGACCAGATGGGCCAGCAGGGTGACCCCGAGCGAAGTGTTGCCGGTCTGTAGGATCGGCACTGCGCGCGCGGCTTCGTCGATTGCCAGATGATGCCGCTCGTCGAGCCCGGTGGTGCCGATCACCATCGGTATGCCTGCGCCGACCGCGGCATAGAGATTGTTCTGCAGCGCAACCGGTGCAGAAAAATCGACCAGCACATCCGACCGGTCAGCCAGCGCGGCCGGATCGTCTCCCTTGTCCGCACCGCCAGCATATTCGTGGCCCGCAGCCTCGATAACGCGGCGCAAAGCCTCGCCCATCGCACCCTTGTTGCCGATGACCCCGATCTTTGCCATTGCTCCTCCGTGTGCTGGTGTGGTTCATGGCTGCTATGGACCAGCTTCGCAACATTGTCGTCCTGACCGGCGCCGGAATATCCGCCGAAAGCGGAATCGACACCTTTCGTTCCGATGGGGGTTTGTGGGAACAGCATCGCGTGGAGGATGTCGCCACTCCTGAAGGCTTTGCCCGCGACCCGGCGTTGGTACAGCGGTTCTACGACATGCGCCGTGCGGCGGTGCAGGAAAAGCAGCCCAATGCAGCACATGAAGCGCTCGCCCGGCTCGATCGCGAATGGCAGGGCGAATTGCTGATCGTCACGCAGAACGTCGATGATCTGCACGAGCGTGCGGGGGCACAGCGCGTGCTACATATGCATGGCGAACTGCTGAGCGCACTATGCTCTGCCTGCGGCGAGCGCCACAGGTGGACCGGGGCACTTTCGGACAATCCACCTTGCCCCTCATGTGGCGAGCAAACGCTGCGTCCCGATGTCGTATGGTTCGGCGAGATGCCTTATGAAATGGACCGCATATACGACGCGCTGCGCGAGGCGGACCTGTTCGTCTCTATCGGGACGTCGGGCGCCGTCTATCCGGCGGCGGGTTTCGTGCGCGACGCGCGCGAGTTGGGTGCGCGCACGCTCGAACTCAATCTTGAGCGCAGTGAAGGCTCGCACTGGTTCCACGAAGCGCGGCAAGGCGCGGCCGGTCAGCTGGTGCCCGAATGGGTCGCCGAAGTGCTAGGCGACTGACCCGCAGGCGCTGCAGGCCGGGTCCTTGGAGATGCGAAAACTGCGCAGCGACGGAGCCATCCCGTCGAGCAGCTGAATCTGGCTCCATGCCGCAGCACCGAAGCTGCTTGCGCCGTCGAGCAGCAGTCGAACCGCCTGCATGGCCGCGAAAGTGCCGACCCAGCCAGCCATTGCCCCCAGCATTCCGTCTTCGGCGCAAGTGTCACAATCCTCAGCATCGAAAGCATCGCCGACGAAGCAGCGATAACAGGCCTCGTCCGGCAGATGCCCCGCAAAGGCCCCGACCTGTCCCTGAAAGCGGCCTACGGCAGCTGAGAGCAGCGGCACGCGTGCCGAGACGCAGGCGTCGGAGACAGCAAGGCGGGTGGCGAAATTGTCGGTCCCGTCGAGCACCAGATCGGCCCCTTCAAGCAGCGCGGGAGCATTTGCACCAGTAATCCGCTGGTCGCTGATCTCGACCGCCAGTTCGGGGTCGAATCCTGTCACCCAGCGCTTGGCGCATGTGGCCTTGCCGTGGCCAATGTCGCGTTCGTTATAGAGCGTCTGGCGCTGGAGATTGCTGGCATCGACGCGATCATTGTCGACCAGCGTCAGCCGGCCAATGCCCGCGGCTGCCAGATATTGAAGCGCTGGCGATCCGATCCCGCCCAGCCCGACCAGCACCAGATGCTTGCCCGAAAGCGCAACCTGCCCTGCGCCGCCGATTTCTGGCAGCACGATATGGCGTGCAAAACGGTCAAGCCTGCCGGGCGAAAGGCTCATGGAGCGGTAGTGTCAGTCTCGACTGCGACCGGGCGGCGTTCCTGACGGAAGCCGTGCATGCCCATCCACCACATCAGCGCCACGGTGGCACCCTTGGCCGGCTGGAGGATGGCCACGGCCATAAGCACCGTTAACGGCAGGCCGACAGCGGCGGTGGTCCAGGCAGAAATGCCCCAATCGAGGATCATCAGCATCATGATCGGCACTACCACATGGCCCGTGATGAAGAGCGAAATATAGGCGGGAAGATCGTCAGCCCGTTGCAGTGACCAGTCCTGTCCGCAGGCCGAGCATTTGTCGACCACCTTGAGCCATTTGCGAAACAGCGAAGCGCCACCGCACCGCGGGCAGTGCCCCTTCATGCCGCGGATCGCAGCTTCGGAGAAAGTGTGCGGGAGAGTTTCAGGCAAGGGCGAGCGGTCGGCGATGGCGTCCATGGGCTGTATCTAGGCCGCAGTTGTCGCAAGGGCAATCGCGGACTCGGCGACGGGTGTTGCGCCGGGCGCAACGATCCCGTCACCATGAGCTTTCGAATTTCAGCGAACCAAAGGGCTGCAGGCTTGTGCCCTGTCAGCTTTCAAGCTGCCTCAACAGGCTGCGGACATCACCATCCATATCGGCATCACGCTGGCGCAGATCCTCGATCAGGCGAACCGCGTGGATCACGGTCGAGTGGTCGCGCCCGCCGAATTTGCGCCCGATTTCGGGATAGCTGCGCGGAGTAAGCACCTTGGACAAATACATCGCCACCTGCCGCGGGCGAACCACCGCGCGCGCGCGGCGTTTGGAGCTCATTTCAGAGCGGTCGATGCGGTAGAACTGGCACACGGTACGCTGGATCTCGTCAATCGTGATCCGGCGGCGGTTGGCCGAGAGGATATCGGTCAGCTGTTCCTCGGCCAGTTGGAGCGAGACTTCCTGACCCGTAAGCTGGGCATAGGCGATCAGCTTGTTGAGGCCACCTACCAGCTCGCGGACATTGCGTGTGATGGTGCGGGCGAGGAAATCCAGCACGTCTTCGGGCACGGCCAGCGGGGCAAACTTGCTCAGCTTGGAATGGAGGATTTTCTTGCGCAGTTCGATATCGGCGGGCTGGATGTCGGCGACAAGGCCCATCGACAACCGGCTTAGCAGGCGCGGCTCGACCCCGTCGAGCGCCTGCGGTGCGCGGTCGGCGGCAAACACCAGCCGCTTGCCTTCGGCCAGCAGTGCGTCGATCGTGTAGAGCAGTTCTTCTTGCGCGCTGGCCTTGCCGATAATGAACTGGATATCATCCACCAGCAGCAGGTCGAAGCTGCGCAGGCGCGCCTTGAATTCGATCATCTGGTTGGCTTTGAGCGCCTGGACGAATTCGACCATGAACCGCTCTGCGCTGCAGTAGAAAATGCGGCTGCGCGTATGCGTCTGCAGGAAGGTGTGGCCGATGGCGTGGAGCAAGTGCGTCTTGCCCTGTCCGGTCGCGGCCTTGAGGTAGAGGGGTGAGAACTGCGGCTTTTCGGTCGCCGACATGCGCTGAGCGGCGTTGAAGGCCAGCACATTGGCTTCGCCCGTCACGAAAGCCGCAAATGTCAGCGAGGCATCGAGCCCGACCGAAGAGGTAAAGCCGGTTTCGCCGATCGTGTCTGCACCGATAGCCAGCATCGAGTGATCGCCATCATTGGCCGGACGGCGGCCATCCGAATGCAGACGCAGGTCGGCGACCTGGCGGCGGCCCGGGTGAACCGAAATATTGACCCGGCGGACTTCGCTGCGCGCGATCTTCCACGCCAGGCTCAGCCGGTCGGCAAAGCGGTCCTTGACCCAATTGGCGCTGAATTCGGTGGGGAGGAAAAGATCGAGCGTGCCCGAATCTGAATCGATCCGGCCCAGCTGGATCGGCTTGATCCACTGGCTGTGCAGCTGGTGACCGAGGTCCTTTCGCAATCCCTGACTGATGTCTGCCCAATCGGCGGCCAGGTTTACGGCTTCCAGGTCCTCCATTTCGTCTTTTGCCTTCCGCTTATTATTAGCATGCTCACCCGAAGTCGCCATAGAACCTGTTCAACCCCCCACGCTCGGCCAATCCAGGCCGGCGAAAAACTCTCGGCAGAGGAGGGCAGGCACGGCACTGCCATGACCCGGAAACGCTAGGTTGCCGGGTGGTCCCTCCCCAAAGGCCGTCGATGTGAAAACCCGGGCTGTCCCCCCCGGGCATGAGCCTGTCTAAGTCGCGCCTAGGATGAGTCGCAAGGGGGATAAGTGTAAAAAATCCGAAATAAACTTGTTGACTCGCCGCAACCCCGCAGCGCCCCGTTCAACAGTCTGGAATCGTGCAGTTTACTTGGATCTGGCCATGCGAATCGCGGGAAATGCTGGAGTTTGATTACGGGTGCATTGCACAATGGTTGCGATGTGCAACCGCAGCATGACAAAAGGGCCGCCGCTTGTCGCGACGACCCTTTCGAATTTCGCGCGATCCGGCTGCTGCCGGATGCGAATCAGAGTGCCGAAACGCGCTTCGTCAGACGGCTGAACTTGCGCGAGGCAGTGTTCTTGTGAAGCACGCCGCGAGCAACACCGCGGGCCAGTTCGGGCTGGGCGTTCTTGAGCGCTTCTTCAGCCTGCTTCTTGTCACCGGCTTCCAGCGCGCTTTCCACCTTCTTCACGAAGCTGCGGATGCGGCTCATGCGCGCACCGTTGATTTCGGCGCGGTTGGTGTTGCGGCGGATGCGCTTCTTGGCTTGCGGCGTATTGGCCATATCTGTCCTCGGTCGGGCCGCATTATTGGGCGGCGCAATGCAATTTGGTCGTGTCGAAAGGCGGCGGGTATCCGCCGGAAAGCGGCGCACTTAGCCACCACATTGCGAATCGTCAAGTGAAAGCGAAACCCTGTGCGGCAGGCGTTGCAGTCCCTATATAACAGTACGCAAGAAGGAGCACAGCCAATGACCGACAAGCCTGAAATGACCGAAGCCGAATGGCGCGCCAAGCTGAGCCCCGAACAATTTCATGTCCTGCGCGAAAAGGGCACCGAACGCGCCTTCACCGGAAAGTATGAGAAGAACAAGCAGGCAGGCGAATATCATTGCGCCGCTTGCGGTCAGCTGTTGTTCGGCAGCGGTACCAAATATGACAGCGGATCGGGTTGGCCAAGCTTCACCGCGCCTGCGCATGGCGAAGCAGTGGACGAACATCGCGATGTCAGCCACGGCATGGTCCGCACCGAAGTTACGTGCTCGAATTGCGCCGGGCATCTGGGTCATGTCTTCCCTGACGGACCGGGTGAAAACGGCCTGCGCTATTGCATCAATTCCGCCGCGCTCGACTTCGAACCGGAGGATTGATCGCGCGCTGCTCTTTGCGCAGCGTTCACCTGCGGTTACGGCTCGCCATGAGAATTTGCGGTCACTATACGCCGCAAGCGTTGCGATGAGGGATTTCGGCTAGAATGGACAAGAGAGGCAGCCGGCGCAGCAAGGCTACCCGCGCTGAACGTGCCCGCCGGGCCGAGGCCGAGGGCCGCAGGCCCCCTAGCCGGTTCTGGTTCTGGACCCGTCGCTTGGCCATCTGGGGTGGTGCGCTGGCGCTGCTTGGTGCCTTGTTCCTGGCTATTGCCGTAGCGTTCGCCGCGCGCTCGCTGCCCAGTTTCTATCAGCTCAAGGCGACGCAGACCGCGCAGACCATCGTGGTGCGCGCGCGCGACGGGTCGGAGATCGTCGAGCTTGGGCCGAGCTATGGCAAATGGATTCCGGCAAATGAAATCCCGCAGGTGATGAAGGATGCGATGGTGGCGGTCGAGGACCGGCGCTATTATTCGCATCCGGGAGTCGATCCCTATGGTTTGGCGCGCGCAGTCTATGTGGCCTTCACCGACGATCAGCGCGTATCGGCCACATCGACTATTACCCAGCAGCTGGCGCGCAACGTCTTCCTCAACTCAAACCGCTCGTTCGACCGCAAGATGCGTGAAGGCGTGCTGGCGCTGGCGCTGGAATGGAAGTTCTCCAAGCAGCAGATCCTCGAGCTCTATCTCAACAAGGTCTATTTTGGCGGGGGCGCCTATGGCATCGATTCGGCCAGTCGTAAGTTCTTCAGCCATCCCGGAACCGAGCTGACGACCGCCGAGGCGGCGATCATCGCCGGGCTGGTCAAGGCGCCCAGCCGCTATTCGCCGACAGCCGATGTCGAAGCGGCCGTCGGTCGTGCGGGCGTGGTGCTGCGGCTCATGCGCGAGCAGGGCTACATCACCGCGTCGCAAGCCAATATCGATGTTTCTGCAGTGAAGCTCAAGGAAGAGCAGGGGCAGAATTCGGTGCGCTATTTCACCGATTGGGCACTGCCGCAGCTCGACCTTCTCTTGCCCGAGACTTTCGAGCCGATAGAGGTCTGGACCACGCTCGATCCGGGCATGCAGCGCGCAGCAACGGCGGCAATCAAATCGAACGTGCCTGGCGGTTCACAAGGCGCGCTGGTCAGCCTCGATCGCGACGGGGCGATTCTCGCACTGGTCGGCGGGACCGATTACGTCGAAACCAATTACAATCGCGCCACCAATGCGCTGCGCCAGCCGGGATCTAGCTGGAAGCTGTTTGTCTATCTGGCTGCACTGGAAGCGGGGTACACAGCCGAAGATCGCGTGGTCGATACACCGGTGACGATTGGCGGATGGAGCCCGCGCAATTCCAGTGGGCGCAATATTGGCGAAACCAACCTGCGCAGCGCGTTCGCCTATTCGATCAACACGGTGGCGGCGCAGCTCGGCAATGAAGTGGGCTTCGGTCAGGTCGCCTCGATGGCGCGGCGCTTTGGCATCAGCACGCCGATTAATACCTATCCGGCGATGGTTCTGGGATCGAACGAAGTTCGGCTGATCGACATGACCCGAGCCTTTGCAGCGATCTCGTCAGGAGGCTCCTCGGTTGAGCCCTATGGCATCGTCAAGGTCACCACCAGCGACGGAGAATTGCTCTACCAGCACCAGAAGGCGCGCAGCACGCAGCTGATTCCTGAAAATGTCGCGGTAGGCATTACCGATCTGCTGCAGGCGGCGGTGCAGACCGGCACGGGTCGCGCGGCGCAGATCGGGCGTCCGGTGGCGGGCAAGACCGGCACGACCAGCTCCAACAAGGACGGTTACTTCGTTGGCTTCTCCAGTGGCATCACCACCGGCGTGTGGATGGGGCGTGACGACAACAAGCGTGTCGGCGGTCTGCAGGGCGGCACAGCGCCGGCCAGCGCCTTCGCTGCCTATATGCGCTATGCGGTGAAGGACCGCCCGATCGAGGAGTTCAATACCGAGCTGAAGCTGCCCGAATGGCAGATCGACGAAGAGGACGAGAACTTTTTCGGCAACCCGGACGACTATTATTACATCGACGAGCAGGGCAACATGATTGAGCCGGGCCGCTCGAACGAGCCAGGCGGCGAGATCCAGTTCCCGGTCGAAGGCGAACGCGTACCTGCGCCCGATGCTGACCGCCAGCGGTCGGTCCCGCCACCAGCGCGGCGTGTTCCGCCGGGGAGCAGTACCGGACGCGGCGAAGATGGCGCTCCACAGGCCATCGGCGATGATTTCCTCGATCGGGCCACCGGTCGCACTCAGCCAACTCCAGCGCCAACCCGCACGCCGCGCCCGCAATAGTCGCAGCGGCAGACGGACATGAAAAAGCCCTCCCGGCGCAAACCGGGAGGGCTTTTTGCGTTGAGTTGGTAACGCTTAGCGGCCGAGACGGACCGCAACATAGGCTGCCGGGCGGCCGCGCTGCTGCACGCGCAGCAGCACTGCATCGCGGTTTTCAGCTTCGGCGCTGCGGACGATCGCCTCGAGATCGGCGACCGAGGCAATCGCGCGATAGTTAGCGGTAAGGATAATGTCGCCGCGCTGGAGACCCTTGCGCGCTGCGTCGGAGTTCGGGTTGACGGTCGCAACGACCAGGCCCCTGGTATCGGCGTTCGCCCCGAGCTGCCGCGAAATCTGCGGCGTTAGCGGGAGAACCTGCAGCCCGAGGCGCTGCTCGATCACCTTGTTGTCGCTCGGCGCCATGTCCTCTTCTGGCTCGGCGTCGGGATTAAACTCCTGGCTGCGGCGCAATTCGTCTTCGCTCGGACGCTTGCCGACGGTGACATTGACCTTGCGCCGCGCACCGTCGCGCACGACGTCGAGCGGGATGGTGGTGCCCGGCGCGATATTGGCGACGAGATAGGACAGCGTCTGGTCGGGCGTTACGTCTCGCCCGTTCACCTTCAGCACAATGTCGCCCGATTCGAGACCTGCGCGCTCTGCCGGCTGGCCGGGTTGCACACCCTGCACCATCTCGCCGCGATTGCGCGCAAGCCCAAGCGAGGATGCCATGTCTTCGGTCACCGGCTGAATCTGGATGCCGAGATAACCGCGTTCGATCTCTACGCCGCGGCGCAGCTTGTCGACGATTGGCGCTGCCGTTTCGGCAGGAATTGCAAAACCGATGCCCACGCTGCCACCAGAAGGCGAGTAGATGGCGTTGTTGATGCCGATCACATTGCCCTGCATGTCGAACAGCGGGCCGCCCGAATTGCCGCGGTTGATGGCGGCGTCGGTCTGGATGTAGCGGTCATAGGCGCCCGAGCCGGTGTTGCGCAGCACGCTGGATACGATTCCGCTGGTCACAGTGCCGCCAAGGCCGAAGGGGTTGCCGATGGCGACCACCCAGTCACCCACGCGCGCCTGGCTGGAATCGCCAAAGTTCACAAAGGGGAACGCTTTTCCGCCGCTGATCTTCAGCACGGCAAGGTCCGACTGCGGATCGGTGCCGACCAGCGTGGCTTCATATTCTGTGCCATCGGGCATGGTCACGGTGATTTCCTCCACCGTGCCACTGCCTTCGGGGCTGACCACGTGGTTGTTGGTCACGACATAGCCATCGGCCGAAATGATGAAGCCCGAGCCAAGCGACTGGCCTTCGCGGAACTGCGGTTGCTGCTGTTGCTGGCCGCCATTGCGGCGATTGAACAGCTCTTCGAACGGGGTTCCGGCAAAGGGATTGCCGCCGCTCTGCACTTCGATCCGCTGGCGGGTCGAGATATTGACCACGGCAGGCTGGAGCTGCGCGGTAAGGTCTGCAAAACTTTCCGGCGCACCTGCGCGCGGGACAACGCGCGCCATGTGCGAATCATCGTTCTGGGCAACCTGGGCACCGGCAGGAACTCCGGCGATCGAAAGCGCAGCGCCTCCGGCTAGCAGGGCGGCGGTCACGGAATAGGCATAACGCACAGGCTTCACGTCCTTTTTATCCTCTTCGATTTTGTCGCGGTCGGCACTTTGACACATGGGTGCCGTGGCACACGGTCGGTTTCGACCCGCGAATGTCCTTTACGGCGCTGAATGTGCCTTGAATGACAGGGCCTCCATCCGATGAACGGTCAACGACGTCCGCGGAACTGCCGCAGATATTCATTGTCCGGCGACAGGATAATGCTGCTCTCGCCCTTGGGATCCTCGTTCGGTCCCGCCTTGCTGAAGGTGACATCATAGCTCTGCATCGCGCGGTAGAAGTCATAAAATCCCGCGTCCTTGCCGAAGCTGTCAGCATAGATCTTGGCGGCCTGTGCATCGGCTTCGGCGCGGATAATGCGTGCGTCACGTTGACCTTGAGCACGGATCGTGCGGGCTTCACGCTCGCGGTCGGTTTCCATGCGCTGGAAGGCCGATTGCAGCGGCGCGCCATCGGGCAAATCGGTACGCTTGATCTGCACATCGATGATCTCTGCACCATATTGCCGCGCCTGGCGGTTGAGATTTTCGCGCACATTGGCCAGCGCCGTGCCGCGCTCGGCGGTCAGCATGGCCTGAAAGGTCCGGCGGCCAAGCTCCTGACGCAATACCGAGTTGAGGATCGGCTCCAGGGCTGTTCGCACCCCGTCGGTGTCGCCTGCGCGCTGCACCATCGTCACCGGATCGGTGATGCGGAAGCGGGCATAGGCGTTGACCAGCAAGCGCTGCTGATCGTTGGAAAGCACTTCTTCGTCGGTCATTTCGAGGTCGAGCACGCGCTTCTCGATCAGTGAGACGGTCCAGTAGAAGGGGATGCGAAACCAAATGCCTGCGCCTGTGGTCCCGTTCGGCGTGTTTACAGTCTTGACGGGCTGACCCGCGGCAAGGACGACCGCCTGTTTTTCTTCCGGCACGATGTATGCACTCGAGAAAAAGGCGATTACGGCGGCGCCCACGGCAATCAGCGTGTTGCGATGGTCTTCCCAGATACGCGACATGATCAGTTGCCCTTCGGTGCTGTAACGGTGGCGGTCGGCGTGGTTGGAGCCTGCCTTGCGCGCCGTTGGATTTCGGGCAGGGGCAGATAGGTCTGCACACCTTCGTTCTCGACGATCGTCTTGTCGGTCTGGCTCAGCACACGCTCCATCGTTTCATAGTAGAGACGCTGGCGGGTAACTTCGGGCGCGAGGCGGTACTGTTCATAGACCTTGTCGAACGCTTCGGCCTCGCCTTGCGCCTGCGCGATCACCTGTTGGGCGTAACCGCGCGCCTGGTTGACCACGGCATCGGCGTTCTGTTCCGCCACGGACACATCGCGGAAGGCGTCAACCACATCGCCCGGCGGGTCGGCTTTGGCGATTTCGACACCCAGCACCTGGATGCCTGAATTATACTGGTCGAGTGTGCGCTGCATCCGCTGGCGTACACGCTGTTCGATTTCTGCGCGGCCCTGGCCAGAGAAAGTCTGGTCGAGTGTCTTTTCGGCGACCGAGGCGCGCATGGCGGCTTCGGCAACTTCGTTCACAGTCTCTTCGGGTTCGACGAGACGGAACTTGAATTTCTCGAGGTTCTTGATGTTCCAGCGCACGATATAGCTCAGATCGACCAGATTCTGGTCGCCGGTGAGGATCAGCTTGGCTTTCTGCCCCTGCTCGGGGATGCGGACAGCTCGAACGCCCTGGACGTCTTCGATGTCGACTGTTTCGATCGGGAAGGGCAGGGTAAATTTCAGCCCCGATTCCAGCGTGCGGGTATAATTGCCCAGCGTCTTCACCACGCCGCGCTGTTGCGCGTCGACCACATGGACGCTGGTTGCGAGAATTCCTAGCGCGAGCAATCCCACAATGATGACCGGAAACCAGCTCTTGCCGCCGGGCCGCTGGGGCACGCGGAAATTGGGGCCGCCGGTTCCGCCACCGCCGGTGCGGCGCGGACCTTCTGGGCCGCGGCTCTTGAATATATCCTCGATATTGGGGCCGCGGCGGCCATCCCCGCCCTGACCGGGCGGCAGCCACGGATTACGCGGACCCTTGGGCTTGTCAGCCCCCGGGGCATCCTTGTCGCCATCGGAACCCTTCGGGCCTTCGCCCCCCGAACCCCAGGGATTTTTTCCGCCGGCCATTGCCAGGCGGATCCTCTGTCCAAACCCGTCGATAAGTCTCATGGCGCTTCTTATAGGTAGCCTTCGCCGGAAAAACAGGGGTTGCGGCGCGCTTTTCGATGCTACAGCAGCGCGCAGCATGAGCGCCAGCAATCTTACCGACAGCCTGCCCCCTGAATTTTCTGCGCGCGTAAGCAGTGCTGCGCTCAAGGATCGGCGCGCCACACTGGTGCTCGATGTGAGCGGGCTGGGCACCGCCGAGCGCGAAGCGCTTGAGCGCGATCTGACCGCAAGGCTTACGGCGCGCGACGATGTGGACGAAGTGCGCGTCGTGATGACCGCCGAACGCAATACGCCGCGCATCATTGCCGTGGGCTCGGGCAAGGGCGGTGTAGGCAAATCGACACTGACCGCCAATCTCGCCATCGCGCTTGCGCGGCGCGGGATGAAGGTGGGGCTGGTCGATGCCGATATCTATGGCCCTTCGCAGCCGGTCCTGTTCGATACTGCCGATGCAAAGCCCGAAGCGCGCGACAACAAGCTGGTGCCGGTCGAAAGCCGTTTCGGCGTCCCACTGTTGTCGATGGGGCACCTCGTCGCGCCGGGCCGGGCGATTGCCTGGCGCGGGCCGATGGTGGGCAATGCGCTGTCGCAATTGCTCGATGCGCATTGGGAAAATCGCGAACTGATCCTGATTGATCTGCCGCCCGGCACCGGCGATGTGCAGTTGACCATGCTGCAGAAATACAAGCCCGCGGGTGCTGTGCTGGTTTCGACTCCGCAGGATCTCGCGCTGATCGACACTGCGCGCGCAGGGCAATTATTCGACGCGGCGGGCGTGACGGTAATCGGCCTCGTAGAGAATATGGCGGGCTATGCCTGCCCGCATTGCGGCGAAGTGTCCGATCCCTTTGGTGCAGGAGGCGTAGAGGCGGCGGCACAGCGGCTGGACCTGCCGTTTCTTGGGCGCATTCCGCTCGATCTGGCGATCCGGCAAGACAGCGATGCAGGCGAGCCGCCGGCGGCGGGAGATGGCCCGCAGGCAAAGCCGTTTCATGACATAGCAGGGAAGCTGGCCGAATGGCTTTCCGCGACCGGCTGAAGCAAGCGCGCGAAAGGGTGACACTGCCCCATGTCTCGCGTCGCCAATTGCTGGTCGGCGCGGCAGCGGCGGGCGGGTTGCTGATCGCCTGGACGCTGTGGCCACGTAGCTGGCGCAGTCCGCTGATGGCGGCGGAAGGCGAAGCGGAATTTGGCGGCTGGCTGGTTATCGGGCGCGACGGCGTGGTGACAATCGCTGTGCCGCAGCTCGAGATGGGGCAGGGCGTCGGCACCCTGCTGGCGCAGGTCGCGGCGGTCGAACTGGGTGCCGACTGGCGGCAGGTGGGTATCGAGCCGACCCCGCCTTCGGGTCACTTCGCCAATCTGCCGCTGGCTGCCGAATGGGCGCCGCTGTGGTCGAACTATGCCGGCACCAATGCCGAGCCTGACGACTGGCTGGTCGAACGCTTCGCCCGCAGCCATGATTTCGATGCCACTGCGGCGGGTACCAGCCTTGCTGCTTATGAACTTCCTTTGCGCCAAGCGGCAGCCAGTGCGCGCGACATGCTGACCCGTGTCGCTGCTGAACGCTGGGATGTCATGCCAGAGGAATGCGAAGTCGCAGAAGGCTTCGTCATGCACGGCAAGAACCGGCTGCCCTTCGGCGCTTTGGTCGATGAAGCGGCAGAGCTCGATCCGCCTGACCCAGCTCCGTTGCGCCCTTTCGCTGCCGAAGAAGAGCCAATTCCGGGAGAGGCTGAAGCGAGCACATCCTTCCCTCGCCTGGATCTGCCATCCAAGGTCGATGGCAGCCATCTTTTTGCCGCTGATATACGCCTTCCGGGCATGGTCTACGCCTCGATCCGCCACGGCGCCATCGGCCTGCCTGAAGTGTTCCGCTTCAATGCCGCTGCGGCGGCAGGAATGCCCGGGTTTGTGCGTGTGGTGAAGTCGAAACGCTGGGTCGCGGCTGTGGCGCAAAGCTGGTGGATTGCCGATCAGGCTCTCAGCAAGATGCAGGTGCATTTCACCGGCAGCGGCGCGCTTCAGCAAGTGGTGCTCGAAAGCGAGATCGAGCGTGCGGTGGAGAACCGCGAGGATCTGGCCGAGCGTGTCACCACCATCGGCGATCCCGACAGCATGCTGGCGAAGCCTGCGATGGTGCGGCGATACGATGTAATGCCCGCCGTGCACGCGCCGCTGGAAACTGCCACGGCTACCGCGCGGTTCGATAACGGGCGGCTGGAACTCTGGATCGCTTCGCAGGCTCCGGCAGCAGCGCGTAATGCGGCGGCCAAGGCAATCGGCATCTCGCCCGACGATGTGGTGCTCTACCCCGTATCGGCAGGCGGCAGTTTCGATGCGCGGCTGGAGAACCGCCATGCCATCGAAGTGGCGCAGATCGCGGCCGAAGTCGGGCGGCCAGTTCAACTGACATGGTCGCGCGCGCAGGACTTGCAGGCGGTTCCGCCGCGTGCGCCCGTCTCGGCCGAACTGGCCGCATCGATTGGCGGCGAAGGCCAGCCGACTGCCCTGCGCGCCCGCATCATTGCGCCTGCTGCCATGCGCGAACAGGGCTATCGCCTGTTCGACAATCTCCTGCCTGAAGCAGCGCGCGAGAAGACCGCCGGTGCGTTCGACCCCTATGTCACCGAAGGCGCGGTGCCGAGCTATCGCATCGCCAATGTCGCAGTCGATCATGTGCCTGCCGAAATCTCGCTTCCCGTCGGGCGGATGCGCGGCGGAGCAACGGCGTGGAATGCGTTCTTTATCGAATGTTTTGTCGATGAACTCGCCAGCGAAGCCGGGCGCGATCCGTTCCTCTACCGCATGGCGATGCTGGGCGGTTCGCCGCGCATGGCCGATTGCCTGCGCCGGGCGACGCGGCTGGGGCAATGGGACGGAGCGCGCGAAGGCAGCGGGCAAGGTCTCGCGATGGTCCGCATGGGCGACGACCCCGACAAGGCAGGTCATATCGCCTGCGTGGCCAATGCGGCGATGGGTGGGGGCGGCGTCAATGTGACGCGGCTGAGCGCGGTGGTAGACATCGGCCGGATCGTCAATCTCGACCTTGCGCGCCAGCAGATCGAAGGCGGTCTGGTCTATGGCCTGTCGCTCGCGCTGGGCAGTGCGGTGCAATATGACAAAGGCCGCCCCTATCCCCGCAGCATGCGCGGGCTGCGGTTGCCGACAATGGCCAATTGTCCCGAGATCGCGGTCGATTTCGTCGCCAGTACGGCCGAACCATTTGATCCGGGCGAGCTTGGCGTGGCGGTTGCTGCACCGGCCATTGCCAATGCGTTGTTCGCTGCCAATGGTGTGCGTCTGCGGCGCCTGCCGCTGCTTTCGGGCAAGGCGTGAGCATGATTCCGTCCGATCATCCACCGGTGGCCGCAAGCAAGGTCGGCGTGTTGCTGGTCAATCTCGGCACGCCCGACGCGCCGGACCCCACAGCCGTGAAGCGCTATCTCGCCGAGTTCCTTTCCGACCCGCGTGTGGTCGAAATTCCGCAGCTGATCTGGCAACCGGTCCTGCGCGGCGTGATCCTCAACACCCGGCCGAAAAAGAGTGCGCACGCCTACCAGCAGATCTGGACCGATGAAGGTTCGCCGCTGGCAGTCATCACGCGCCAGCAGGCCCAGGCGATGCAGGTTCGGCTGGGCGACGGTGTGATGGTCGACTGGGCGATGCGCTATGGATCGCCCTCGATCCCGGCGCAGCTGGCTGCGCTCAAACAGGCGGGGTGCGAGCGTATTCTGCTCGTGCCGCTCTATCCGCAATATTGCGCGGCGACGACGGCGACGGTTGTGGACAAGGCGGCGGAAAGCCTGCGGACAATGCGTTGGCAACCCGCGCTGCGCACGCTGCCAGCCTATCACGACGATGCGGCCTATATCGATGCACTGGCAAGCGACCTGTCGCGCCAGCTTGGTGCACTGGACTTCGCGCCCGAACTGCTGCTGCTTAGCTACCACGGCATGCCCGAACGCACGCTGCATCTGGGTGATCCCTATCATTGCCACTGCCAGAAGACCTCGCGCCTGCTGGAAGTAGCACTGGCGCTGCCCAATTTGCGCATACGCACCACCTTCCAGTCGCGCTTCGGGCGGGCCAAGTGGCTCGAACCGGCAACCGATCTGGTGCTGGCGGAAGAGGCCAGGGCGGGAACCAAGCGGATAGCCATCGCCGCGCCGGGCTTTGCTGCCGACTGCCTGGAAACGCTGGAGGAGTTGGGCATTCGCGGGCGCGAACAGTTCATCAAGGCGGGCGGCGAACAATTTGCCGCGCTGACCTGCCTCAACACATCCGATGCCGGGCTCGAAATGCTGGAAAAACTTTTGCGGCGCGAACTGTCGGGCTGGATTTAACGCAGGGCTTTACTTACACCACGGTAAGTAGGGAGAGCCGCCCATGGCCACACTTGCCGAGCATTCGACTGCCCGCTTCACCCACTGGACCGACCGCCTGCCCGCAGGTGCGCTCGACCACATTCCGGGTGAAGGCGGATTGCCTGTAGTTGGCAACACCCTGCGGATGCTGGCCGATCCGCATGGCTTCGCGAACCGGATGATCGAAACCTACGGACCGGTTTACAAGAACCGCGCCTTTGGCGGCTGGGTTGTGGCGATGACCGGGGCGGATGCCAATGAGCTGATGCTGTTCGACCGCAACCGCATCTTCTCCAGCGAGCAGGGCTGGGGCCCGATCCTCGACAAGCTGTTCCCGCGTGGACTGATGCTGATCGATTTCGACCATCACCGGGCTGACCGGCGCGCATTGTCGATCGCCTTCAAGCCGGAACCGATGCGGCACTACGCCGGCAGCCTCAATCGCGGGATCGCGCGTCAGGTGGAACAATGGGGCGCAGGCGACATGCGCTTCTACCCCGCGATCAAGAAACTGACGCTCAACCTTGCTGCAGACAGTTTCATCGGCATCGAATGGGGGCCGGAAGCTGCCCGCATCAACACCGCGTTCGTCGATATGGTGCAGGCCAGCGTCGCTCCGGTCCGCGTGCCACTGCCCTTCACTCAGATGAAGCGCGGGACCGACGGGCGTACTTTTCTGGTCGACTGGTTCACGAAGGAAACCCACCGTCGCCGCGCCGAGGGCGGCGGGCAGGACATGTTCAGCCAGTTCGCCACTGCCACATTCGAGGATGGCGAGTTGATGCCGGTCGACCAGGTGGTCGATCACATGATCTTCCTGATGATGGCGGCGCATGATACGATTACCAGCTCGGCCACCACGCTGGTCTGGCTGCTGGCCAGGCACCCCGAATGGCAGGAGAAACTGCGGCAGGAGGTAATGGCGGTCACCGGCGGGGCAGATGCCAGCGGGCGTCCGCGCGATCTTGCCTATGACGATCTCGGCAGGCTCGAGCTGACCGAAATGGCCTTCAAGGAGGCGCTGCGGTTCGTTCCTCCCGTCCCCTCGCTGCCGCGCCGTGCGCTACAGGAGTTCGAGTTCGGCGGTTATCGCATTCCGGCAGGGGCAGCGGTGGGGATCAATGTCCACCATGTCCACCATATGGAGGAATATTGGGACGACCCTTATGCCTTCGATCCCATGCGCTTCACGCCCGACATGGTGAAGGCGCGCCACAAATATGCCTGGGTGCCCTTCGGCGGCGGCGCGCATATGTGCCTGGGGCTGCATTTCGCCTATATGCAGGTGAAGATACTGATGGCGCAGCTGCTGCCGCGCTATCGCATCGCGCTGCCCGGTGGCGATCCCGAGTGGCAGGCTTGGCCCATCCCCAAACCCCGTGACGGGCTGCGAATAGTCCTGCAACCGCTTTAGCTGAACCGGCCCTGCGGATGCGGATGCGGAAGCAGAAGCAGAAGCCCTAGAAGTCCACCGCGATGCCGCCTTCCTTCACCCAATCGCCATAGCGTGTGGGGCTGAGTTCCTCCTCATCCTTCGCTGCTTTCGGCTTGGGCGGCGGCTCGCTGGTCCAGTGGGCAGGCTTTGTGAACGTATCGGGCCGTTTGGTCGCGCGCTTTTCCATGGCCGCCAAGATGAGATTACTGGCGGCTTTGCGCAAGGGGAGATAGAGGCGCGCAGCAATGGCCGATCCAACCGGAATCCACGCGCGCCGCGCTGCGCTTCGCCTGCTAGACGCCGTCTTGCGCCGGGGCGAGACGATGGATGTCGCCTTCGCAGCCGCCACCAAAGACTTGCGAAAGTTCGAAGATCGCGCGCTGGCCCGCGCGATTGCCAGCGAAGTGCTACGCTGGATGATCGATTTCGACATTGCGATCGATAGTGCGACAAAGCAGGTTCTGCCTCCCGATGCCAAGCCGCGCATGGTGCTGCGGATGATGCTGGCACAATGGCTGCGGCTCGACACGCCGCAGCATGCGGTTGTGGCGACGGGGCTGCCGCTGCTTGCCGGGGGGCCGCGCAGGCTTGCTCATGGTGTGTTCGCCACGCTTACCAGGCGCGGCGTTGAACTGCCCGAGGCGCCGACGCTGCCCGCAGAGGTCGCTGCTCGCTGGGGCAAGCGTGCCGAAGCCATCGCTCGCGGGCTGGCCGAACCGCCCCCGCTCGACCTCACCTTGCGCGATCCGGGCGAAACCGCGCTTTGGGCGAACCAGCTTTCGGCCGACAGCCTGATGCCTGGCCATCTGCGCCTGCCGCGCGGTGCGAGTGTCGACAAGCTGTCCGGCTTCAAGGACGGTGCATGGTGGGTGCAGGATATCGCCGCATCGCTGCCTGCGCGGCTGCTGGGCGCAGGCGAGGGCCGCCATGTGCTCGACCTGTGCGCTGCGCCGGGCGGCAAGACGCTGCAACTGGCAGCGGCGGGCTGGCAGGTCACCGCGCTCGATATTTCCAAGCGCCGGCTGGAACTGCTGCGCGATAATCTCAAGCGCACCGGCCTCAAGGCTGGCATTGTCCGCGCCGATGCGCTTGCGTGGGAGCCAAAGCACCAGTTCGACGCGATCCTGCTCGACGCGCCCTGCACCGCCACCGGTACCGCGCGGCGGCACCCCGATGTGCTCCACCGCATCGGCGCGCGGCAGATTGCCGAGATGGCCGAATTGCAGGTGGCGCTACTGGAGAAGGCTGCGACCTGGCTCAAACCCGGCGGTGTGCTGGTCTATGCCACCTGCTCGCTTGAGGTTGAGGAGGGCGAGGCGCAGGCGGAAGGCGTTTCGCTGTCACCCCTGCCGATCAGCGCAGAAGAACTGCCCGTCGGCATCGCCCCCACGGCTGAGGGCTGGCTGCGCACCGAGCCCGGAATGCTGGCAGAGGAAGGCGGTCTGGACGGTTTCTTCATTGTGCGGTGGACGAGGGAGCAATGACAGGGATGGGGTGGTAAGCGGACATTCCCAACTTACAAGATCCCTTTATCAGAACGATCAGATTCGCGCCGTTGAAATTTATCAAGTAAGGCGTCAATCAATACTCTTCCGAGGGAGGCGGGGTTGCTGGTACGTCGATTGATTTCATTCGTATTGCTTGGACTATGCCTGCCATCTCAAGCGAATGCCGAAGGCGAGAATGACGGTGATCCAGCTCGAGTTTCCGAGCGGGCTTTGCTTGGTTCGATGATTGAGATC
This sequence comes from uncultured Qipengyuania sp., assembly GCA_965650395.1. Taxonomy (GTDB): domain Bacteria; phylum Pseudomonadota; class Alphaproteobacteria; order Sphingomonadales; family Sphingomonadaceae; genus Qipengyuania. The sequence goes on from CBFGON010000006.1 coordinate 26,936, forward strand.
CAAACGGTCGCAGGCCGTACGGAAGAGTTTCAACGGTTGACACTGCTTCTGAGGCGCGAACTCGAGAAGGCTGGAATTACGCAAATCGAGATCAAAGATCACGATGGCACACAGACGCTTATTGCTCGTTGGCCGGCAGGACGAAGCAATGGAAGCAAGCCAATTCTATTGATGGCCCACATGGATGTGGTTGAGGCCAAACCTGAGGACTGGCGGAACCCTCCTTTCGAATTGCGCGAGGAAGATGGCTATTATCTCGGTCGCGGGACTGCCGACAACAAAGGCCAGCTGGCGGGTCTGCTCCTGTCGTTGCAGGAACTTCGGCGCCAAGATTTTCGGCCATCCCGCGACATCGTAGTTCTTATTACCGGCGATGAAGAGACCACCGGAAACGGTGCCAGACGCGCTGTCACTGAATGGCGGAGCCTCGTCGACGCTGAGTACGCGATAAACTTCGACGCCGGCGGCGGTACTGTGACGCGCGATGGGAAAGTAGACGCGTTCATGCTGCAATTGTCCGAGAAGGCTGTTGCAGACTTCAAGCTAACCGCGACAAACCGTGGCGGACATAGTTCTACACCGCGTCCCGACAATGCGATCTATGCGCTTGCAGGTGCCATAAAGGCCATCGAGGCGCATCGCTTCCTTCCTATGATCAACGAGGGCTCCCGGGCACAATTTCAGATGTTTGCAGATCGGGACGGGGGACGGTTGGGCGAGATTATCAAGGCTTGGCTAGCAGATCCCGATAACCGCGAAAAAGCAGATCTCGTCGAAGCCATATTGCCTGGCTATACACGCACCCGTTGCGTTGCGACGATGATTTCCGGCGGCCACGCCCCGAACGCCTTGCCGCAACGAGCCGAAGCCAATGTGAACTGTCGCATCTTTCCTGGCGTCAAGATTGAAGTCGTAAGGCTCCAGTTACAGGGCGCTTCAGGACCTGATGTTGAGGTTAGCCTTGTCGAGGGTTCAACCACACCCACCGCTGAACCCACCGCCCTCCGAGATGACATCCTGCAAGCTTACCAGTTTGCTCTGGAAACACGCTTTCCCGACGCCCCGGTCGTGCCCATGATGTCGGCATGGGCGACAGACGGGGCATTTGTACGAAATGCCGGCATTCCGGTTTACGGTTTGAGTGGAGACTGGGGGATCTCAGGCACACCCTCGGGCAGTCACGGTCGGGACGAGCGGATGCTGGTAGAAGCCTATCACGGTCAAATTCCAATCATGACCGAGTTCCTCCGCATTCTTGCTGGCACATGATCGGTAAAGGATGTCCGCAATCGGGTCGTCAGCAGACATCCGATCTTTCCTACAGCACCTGAGCCGCCGCATGGTCGCCAAATGCATGAGTTTGCCGATCAGTGCAGGGAAAGCCATGTGCTATGGCGAGCGCTGGCATTGCTCGTGGCCCGTCCAGGCAAGCTGTCACCTGTTCAAAGTGAAAGGTTACACCAGGGATCCGAAAATTCGTTACAAGAATCTGATTTCAATAGACAATCAATGCTGACGAAGTTTTCCAGAACACCCCTGTCAGTGGTCCATGGAAAGCCACAGCCCGCTCGCTCAAGCCTCCAGCTCGATGTCCCAATAGAGCCAATCCCGCCAGGTTTCGTGGAGGTAGTTGGGCGGAAACTGCTTGCCGTGCTGTTGCAGCTGCCAGTGCGTCGGCCGGATCGGCTGGGTGTAGAGCTGCATCCCCGCCTGTTTCGGCGTGCGGCCACCCTTCTTCATGTTGCAGGGCGCGCAGGCGGTGGCGATGTTTTCCCAGGTGGTCTTGCCGCCCAGCCTGCGCGGGATCACGTGGTCGAAGGTGAGGTGGTGGGTATCGCCGCAGAACTGGCAGGCGAAGCGGTCACGCAGGAACAGGTTGAAGCGGGTGAAGGCGGGAAATTCGCTCGGCTTCACATATTGCTTCAGCGCGATCACGCTGGGGATCTTCATGTCGAGCGAGGGCGAGTGAACCTCGCGGTCATAGGTGGCGATGACGTCCACCCGGTCGAGGAAAATGGCCTTGATCGCGGTCTGCCAGGGCCACAGGCTCAGGGGGTAATAGGAAAGCGGGGTATAGTCGGCATTGAGGACGAGCGAAGGACACGACTGCAGATTGCGCGTCGGATCCTCGGCGGTACTTCGGAACCTTGCGGCCCTTTCCAGCAGTTCGGCCCTGAACACTTTGGCGTTCCTCCCGATCTCTCGGACATGAAAATGCACTTGCAAGGAAAAGCGTCAAGCCTGTTACAGACAGGCTATCCACAAGCTTATCCCGTGAGTCGCGACATTTATGCCTCAAGCAGCAGCGCCCGAGACGGTTACGCGCTTCGCCCCCAGCCCCAATGGATCGCTCCATCTCGGCCATGCCTATTCGGCAATCGTGGCGCATGACATCGCCCGGCAACGCGGCGGGCGCTTTCTGCTGCGGATCGAGGACATCGATGGCGTGCGCTCGCTGCCTGACAAGCCGGACGAATTTCGCGAGGATCTCGCCTGGCTCGGGCTGGACTGGCACGAAGTGCCACCGCAATCGACCCGGCTGGCGAACTACGAAGAAGTGGCGCAGTTCCTGCTCCACGAAAAACTTCTCTACCGCTGTACCTGCACCCGGGCAGAAATCGAAGCGCTGGCGCCGCGCATGGGGCCCGAAGGCATTGTCTATCCGGGTACATGCAAGGGGAGCAATTTCGATCCCGACAAGCCTGTGGCGCTGCGGCTGGATGCCGACAGGGCGATTAGCAAGGTTGGCGAGTTGTTCTGGGAGGATGAGGTCAACGGCACGCAGATCGCCGACCCACGCCAGTTCGGCGATGTGGTGCTGGTGCGTAAGGATGCGCCCGCCAGCTACCATCTTGCCGCGACGCTCGACGATGCGGCGGACGGGGTGACGCTGGTTACGCGCGGGCAGGATCTGTTCGCCGCCACCCATATCCACCGCGTGCTGCAGGAACTGCTGGGCCTGCCAGTGCCCGAATGGCACCATCACCCGATCCTGTTCGACGAGGATGGCGAAAAGCTGGCCAAGCGCCGTAATTCGCCCTCGCTGGCTGATCGGCGCAAAGCGGGCGAGGACGGACGCGAACTGGCCGGGCAACTGCGCGCGCGGCAATTCCCTGCTGGAATATCGCTGGCAACGGCCTAGAATGCACGCATGAACACTTTCCTTGTTATCCTGCTCCTTGTCGCCATGCTGATGGTGGTCGTCTCGCTCGTGCGCGGCATTGTTGCCTTCCTGAAGAGCACCAGGATCGATCTCGAAAGCGGCGAGCAGGTCGATGCCACCGAAATGCAGCTGAAGCAGAACCGCGCGATGATGGCGCGGGTGAAGTGGCAGGCGGTGGCCATCGTGATCATTGCAGTGATCCTGGCCGTGGCCGGCGGCGGTAACTGACGCACCACTACCTTGGTCAAGCTCAACAAGATCTACACGCGCACCGGCGATGACGGGACCACGGGTCTGGTCGACGGATCGCGTCTGCCCAAACATGCTGCGCGGATGGAAGCGATCGGCGCGGTGGACGAAGCCAATTCGGCTATCGGATTGGCGGCCGTGTCGCTGGCAGATAGCGACATGGCGCAACCGCTATACCGCGTGCAGAATGATCTGTTCGACCTTGGCGCCGACCTTGCCACGCCCGCGGGCGAGGGGGAGGGTTTCGCGCCTTCCGACATGGTGCTGCGTGTGGTTGCAGGGCAGGTGGCTTGGCTGGAAAGCGCCATCGATGATGCCACCGAGCAATTAAATCCGCTGACCAGCTTCATCCTGCCAGGCGGCAGCGAAGCGGCGGCGCGGCTGCATGTCGCCCGCGCTTCCGCCCGCCGTGCCGAACGCTCGGTGGTGGCGCTGACAAGCAGCGATTCGGTCAACCCGCAAGCGCTGGCTTATATCAACCGGCTGTCGGACTATCTCTTCGTGCTCGCGCGGCTCGCCAATGATGGCGGCAAGGGCGATGTGAAGTGGATTCCCGGCGCTAACCGCTAGCCAGTCCTTGCTGCCTTCGCTAGTGCAGCACCTTTGCTGCACATGCGAAGGAATATGGGATGAGCAAGATTGTCGGCATCATCGGCGCAGGACAGATGGGTTCAGGCATTGCCCAGACCGTTGCCGCAAATGGCATGGACGTGCTGCTGGCCGACGTCAGCCTGGATGTCGCGGAGAAGGCGGTCGCCGGGATCGACAAGGCGCTCGGCAAGCTGGTTGGCAAGGGCAAGCTGGAAATTGCCCAGGCGGAAGCCACGCTCGCGCGCATTACACCCGTCGGCGATTATGCGCCGATGACGGATGCGGGCCTCATCATCGAAGCGGCGACCGAAAAGGAAGAGATCAAGAAAGCGATCTTCGGCAAAGCGGGCGAGTTCCTTGGCGCCGATGCCGTCATGGCTTCGAACACCAGCTCGATCCCGATCACCCGCATGGCCAATTATTCGCCCGATCCCAAGCGCTTTATCGGGCTGCATTTCTTCAATCCGGTGCCGGTGATGCAGCTGATCGAAGTCATCCCCGGCCTCGCCACGGCCAAGCAAACCACCGACCTCACAATCGCCTTCGCCGAAGGGCTGGGCAAGGAAGTGGTGCTGAGCCAGGACGAGCCCGGCTTCGTGGTAAACCGCATCCTGCTGCCGATGATCAATGAAGCGATCTTCGTGCTGGGCCAGTCGACTGCGGGGATCGAGGATATCGACAAGGGCTGTCGCCTCGGTCTCAATCACCCGATGGGGCCGCTGCAGCTGGCCGATTTCGTCGGGCTCGATACCTGCCTCGACATCATCATGGTGCTCTACAAGACCACCCGCGATGCGAAATACCGTCCTGCGCCGCTGCTGGTAAAATATGTCGAAGCGGGGTGGCTCGGCCGCAAGACTGGGCGCGGCTTCTACGATTATTCTGGAGAGCTGCCGGTTCCCACGCGCTAGGCCTCGTCGTCAGGGCTGCGAATTCTCCAACACATAGCCCTGCGCTTCTGCCTGCGGGTCGGTCGAGACCAGTGGCTTGGTGTCATTGATGAGGTGGCTCTTGTCCTCGGGTGCGGGATCGACAGGCGCGTCATGGGTGCCAGCGCTGGCGTACCACCCTGCAAGATCGCGATCCTCCGCGGGCGCGGGCGCGACATAGTTTTCGACCGGCATTTCCTGCTCGACTGGTTGGCCGGTCAGTTGCTGAGCGCCCTCGTCTTCGGCAAATTGTGCGACCATTCCGGGCTCGTCCTCGCGTCCGACCGCAAGCACAACCGCGAGCAGCAACAGCCCAATCGCGATCAGTTTCTTGCGTTGAGTGCGGAAAACGCTTTCTTCCATGCCCGCTTCATAAACGCGACCGGTTAACCTTTTGTATCCGCAGCCTCGGCTTTGAGCCGGTAAAGCATGTCGAGCGCATCGCGCGGGCTGAGCGAATCGAGATCGAGTTCGGCAAGCATGTCGCGCAAGCCGTCTGCCTGCGCTTCTTCGGCCTGCAGGCTGGCGGCGAATAGCGGCAGATCGCCAAGTCCCGCAGCCAGGCCGCCTGTTTCAGCGCGGCCCTTTTCCAGCCGGTCGAGCACGGATTTGGCGCGCTTGATGACGGGGGCGGGGACGCCCGCGAGCTTGGCGACCGACAGGCCATAACTGCGGTCCGCCGCACCGCGTGCCAGTTCGTGCAGCAGCACCAGCTCGCCTTTCCATTCGCGCGCTCGGACATGATGCAGGCTGAGCGCGTCGCAGGTTTCCGCAAGTCGGGCGAGTTCGTGATAATGCGTCGCGAAGAGGCAACGGCACTTGAGCTGTTCGTGCACCGCCTCCACCACGGCCCAGGCTAGCGCCATCCCGTCATAGGTCGATGTGCCGCGGCCAACCTCGTCGAGAATAACCATGCTGCGTTCTGTCGCCTGGCTGAGAATTGCGGCGGTCTCGACCATCTCGACCATGAAGGTCGAACGCCCGCGCGCAAGATTGTCCGACGCGCCGACGCGGCTGAACAGCCGGTCCGCCAGTCCAACAGTGGCGCTGCTGGCGGGGACGAAACTCCCCGCCTGCGCCAGCAGCAGGATCAGCGCATTCTGACGCAGGAAGGTCGATTTACCCCCCATGTTCGGCCCGCCGATCAGCCACAAACGGTCATCGGGGGCGAGTGTACAATCATTCGCCACGAAGCGCTCGCCCGCGCGGGCCAGCGCCGCTTCGACCACCGGATGCCGCCCGCCGGTCACTTCGAGACAGGGCTCTTCGAGCATTTCGGGCCGGGCCCAATCGCCTTCGACTGCGCGTTCGGCCAGCGCGGCTGACACGTCTATCCGGGCCAGCGCAGCGGCGGTGGCGGCAATAGCTTTGCGTTCGGTGACGATCTCGCTGACCAGCGCCTCGAAATGCGCATCTTCCGCCGCCATCGCATGGCCGCCCGCTTCGGCGATCCGGCTGGCCTCCTCGTGCAGATGCAGCGAATTGAACCGCACCGCGCCGGCCATCGTCTGGCGATGGGTGAAGCCGCTGTCTGCCGTCATCAGCTTGTCGCCATGCCTGGCTGGCACTTCGATGAAATAGCCAAGCACCTTGTTGTGCTTTATCTTGAGCGACGGCGTGCCGGTTTCGTCGCGATATTTCGCTTCGAGCGCGGCAATCGCGCGGCGGGCATTGCCCGATGTCTCGCGCAGCGCATCGAGCGCGTGGTCATAGCCGCTGGCGATAAAGCCCCCCTGACTTCGCTCGGTTGGGGGCGAAGGAACCAGCGCGCGGGCCAGATGATCGACCAGCGCCGCATGGCCGCCCAGCGCGCCGGTCATCTGTTCTAGCAGTTCGGGCAAATCGGCACTGGCGGCCAGCATGTCGCCCACCCGCCGCGCTTCGGAAAGCCCATCGCGGATCTGGCCCAGGTCACGCGGGCTGCCGCGTCCCGCCACGATCCGCCCCAGCGCGCGGCCGATATCCGGCGCCTGCCGCAGCAGAGCGCGCAAATCGGCGCGCAGCAGCGGGTCAGTATGGAAATGCTGGACCGCCGCCAGACGGGCTTCGATGGCGACACGGTCGGCAAGTGGAGCGGAGAGGTCTTCAGCCAGCTGACGCGCCCCCGCTCCAGTCGAGCAGCGATCCACGCAAGCTATCAGGCTGCCGTCGCGCCCACCGCCCTGTGCGGTGAGAATTTCCAGACTTGCCCGTGTGGCAGCATCCATCGCCAGATGTTCGCCGCTTCCGCGGGCGACCGGAGGTAGCAGGAAAGGCAATTTGCCGCGTCCGGTATGATTGAGATAGGCGATCAGCCCGCCCGCAGCCGCCAGCATCGGGCGGGTAAAATCGCCCAGCCCGTCGAGCGTGGCCACGCCGTGGAGCGCCTTGAGGCGCGCTTCGCCATCCTCGGTGCGAAAATCGGAGCGCTGGCGGGCGATGATTTCAATTGTGCCGCTGTCCCAATCATCGGGCGCAACCACTTCGCTCGCCCCCAACCGCGCGAGCGCTGCGTCGAGACGATCGGGCGGACATTCTTCAAGCTCCATTCGCCCGGTAGATATATCGCAGGCCGCCAGCCCGACACCATCACGCACCGGGGCCAGCGCGACCAGCACATTTGCACGGCGTGGTTCGAGCAGTGCTTCCTCGGTCAGTGTGCCAGCGGTGACGAAACGCACGATATCACGCGCCACCAGAGCTTTCGAGCTGGGCGTGCCTTCTCGCTTCGCCCGCTCCTTCGCCTCATCAGGCGTCTCGACCTGCTCGGCAATTGCCACACGGCATCCGCCCTTGATCAGTCGCGCCAGATAGCCTTCCGCCGCATGAACCGGCACGCCGCACATCGGCACCGGCGCGCCATCATGCTCGCCGCGGCTGGTCAGTGCGATATCGAGAACAGCAGATGCAATCTTTGCATCTTCGAAAAACAGCTCGAAGAAATCACCCATCCGGTAGAACAGCAGCGCGTCGCCCGCCTCGCGCTTCAGGGCGAGATATTGCTCCATCATCGGGGTCGGCTTGGCGGACATGAAGAATCCGTAGCGTTGCCATTGACGATTCGGGAAGCGACGTGGGGCGCCTTTCCCCTATGACTTGCGGCAATCTGCCGTTAGGGCGGGGCCAAGGAACGACAAGGACGCACATGGCCGACGAGAAACCGACCGCCTTCACCGCGCGCGAGGCGCTGTTTTACCACGAGACGATCCGTCCCGGTAAGATCGAGATCATCGCATCGAAGCCGATGGCGACCCAGCGCGATCTCAGCCTTGCCTATTCGCCAGGCGTGGCCGCCCCGGTCGAAGCAATCGCCGCCGATCCTTCGCTTGCGGCGAAATACACTGCTCGTTCGAACCTCGTTGCGGTCATTTCCAACGGGACCGCGATTCTTGGTCTTGGCAATCTCGGCGCGCTGGCCTCCAAACCGGTGATGGAAGGCAAGGCGGTGCTGTTCAAGCGCTTCGCAGATGTCGATTCTATCGATATTGAACTGGCTACTGAAGATCCCGAAGCCTTCATCAACGCCGTGGCGCTGATGGAGCCGAGCTTCGGCGGCATCAATCTTGAAGATATCGCTGCGCCCGAATGCTTCATCATCGAGCAGGCTCTGCGCGAGAAGATGAACATCCCGGTGATGCATGACGATCAGCACGGCACTGCGATCATCTCCGCCGCCGGCCTGATCAATGCCTGCTATCTCACCGGGCGCGATCTCAAGGACGTGAAGATGGTGGTGAACGGGGCGGGCGCATCGGCGCTGGCCTGCACGGCGTTGATCAAATCGGTTGGAGTGCGCCACGAGAATGTGATCGTCTGTGACCGTCAGGGTCCGATCTATCCCGGCCGCGACAATGTCGACCAGTGGAAGAGTGCGCATGCTGTCCCCACCGAAGCCCGCAGCCTCGAAGAAGCACTGGTCGGCGCGGACATCTTCCTTGGCCTTTCGGCTGCCGGGGCGCTCAAGGCCGAATGGGTGGAGAAGATGGCGCCAAAGCCGATCATTTTCGCCATGGCCAATCCCACGCCCGAAATCATGCCCGAAGAAGCCAAGGCGGTGCGCCCCGATGCAATTATCGCCACGGGCCGCTCGGATTATCCGAACCAGGTCAACAACGTGCTCGGCTTCCCCTTCATCTTCCGCGGCGCGCTTGACGTGCAGGCGACTGCCATCAACGAGGAAATGAAGATCGCGGCTGCGCATGCAATTGCCGAACTGGCGCGCGAGCGCGTGCCCGACGAAGTGGCCGCAGCCTATGGCGTGAAGCACCAGTTCGGCGAGGAATATATCATCCCCGCTCCCTTCGACCCACGGCTGATGGAGGTTGTCTCCAGCGCGGTTGCCAAGGCGGCGATGGATAGCGGCGTAGCGCTGGCACCGATCGAGGATTTCGACAAATACCGCCACCAGCTCAAGGTTCGGCTCAACCCGACCACGGCGGCACTGACCAATATCTATGAACAGGCGCGCGCCAACCCTAAGCGCATGGTCTTTGCCGAGGCCGAAGAGGATGTCGCGCTGCGCGCTGCCATCCAGTTCCGCGATTTCGGCTATGGCGAACCGATTCTGGTCGGCCGGACGGAGAAAGTGCGCGAGAAGCTGATCGAGCTGGCAGTGGACGATCCCGATGACTGGATCATCGAGAATTCGGCCGTGTCGGACAAGGTTCCGGCCATGGTCGAGTATCTCTACCAGCGACTACAGAGGCGCGGCTATACCCAGCGCGATGTGGGCCGCATGGTCAATCAGGAACGCAACGTCTTTGCCGCATTGCTGGTGGCGCTGGGGCATGGCGACGGGCTGATTACCGGTCTGACCCGCCCGTTTGCGCAGACCGCGCGCGAAGTGGGGCGAGTGCTCGACAACAAGCCTGGTGCAGTGCCCTTCGGCATTCACATGATGATCGGCAAGAACCAGACGACCTTCATGGCCGATACTACCATCAACGAGCGACCGACGGCCGAACAGCTGGCGCATATCGCGCGCGAAACTGCGGCAGTGGCACGGCGGATGGGACATGAACCGCGCGTTGCCTTCCTGTCCTATTCCACTTTCGGCAACCCGCCGGGGCAATGGCTGGGCAATATCCGCGATGCAGTTGCCCTGCTCGATGCGGATGACAGTGTAAATTTCGAATATGAAGGCGAAATGGCACCCGATGCCGCGCTCAACGCCAAGGTGATGGAGCTTTATCCTTTCAGCCGTCTTTCGGGCCCGGCCAATGTGCTGGTCATGCCTGGTCTGCAATCGGCCAATCTCTCGGCCAAGCTGCTGCGTGAGCTTGGCGGGGAAACCACCATCGGGCCGATGCTGATCGGTATGGAAAAGCCGGTCCAGATCGCCCCGATGACGGCGATTGCTCCCGATGTGCTGACGCTGGCGGTGCTTGCCAGTGCCGGTGTGGTGGGCTGACACCCGCCGCAAACGCCAAACGCTCTGCCTTCCGGTTCATCCTGGCGCAAAGCGCGAGGCGCTTAGCCGCGTGCCACACAGGGATCGTATCGGAAGGATTGTGTAATGAAACAGCTTATTGCCCTTGCTGCGCTCGGCGCGGGACTGGCTGCAACGCCTGCCATGGCGCAGGACGAAGGCGGCGCGCCGGGCGGCCTCTATATCGGCGCGCTTGCCGGATATGAGGGGCTCGACGTCGACTCTGCCGATGGCAGCGCCACCGCCAGCGCGGATTCGGCCGTTTATGGCATCAGTGCAGGATATGACATCAACCTCGGCAATGCCTTCGTCGGTGTCGAGGGCGAGCTTTCGACCAGTAATGGTTCGACCAGCTTTCCCGACAGCTTCAGCGGCGCCCGCGAAGGGCTCGAGGCGAATGGCCAGTATTATGTCGGCGCCCGCGCTGGTCTTGCACTGACACCGGGCATCGCCGCCTATGGCAAGGTCGGCTATACGGCGATGGACACCAAGGCCTTTACCGACAGTGGCTCGCTGGACGAACTGAAGGAGAATGCCGACGGACTGCGGTTCGGCGGCGGCTTGCAGGTTCAACTGCCCGGCTCGCTCGAAGGGCGGCTCGAATATCGCCGCTCCAAATATAACGACCTGCCCGATGCAATGCAGGGTGATGCCACGACCGATCAGGTTGTCGCCGGGATTGGCCTGCGTTTCTAGGTCCGTTCTTACTCAGAACGGCAGGGTCTTGCCGGTGTAGTCGACATAGCGGAAGCCACCGAGATCCGCATTTTCGACGACATCGGCAAGGCCCGTCACACTTTCTTCGACCGTGATATGCGCGTTGGGCCCGCCCATGTCGGTCTGTACCCAGCCGGGATGGAGTGCGAGCACGGTGATATCGCGTGGCCCTGCATCCTGTTCTGAAATGCCCTTGGCCAGCATGTTGAGCGCGCATTTGCTGGTGCGATAAAGCTCGAAACCGCCCGAACTGTCGGCAATCGAACCCATCAGCGATGTCAGGAACGCGAGCGTGCCGCCGTCGCGGATATGGGGCAGCGTTGCTTTGGCGAGCCGCGCTGGGCCGAAGGCATTGGTCATCATCACATGCGCAACTTCCTCTGCCGTTGCCTGCTCGGCAGATTGATGCGCTGCGCCAGTAATTCCGGCGTTGATGATTACAGCATCGAGCGGCCTGTCGATGTCCGTCAGGCCTGCCGGATCGGTGACGTCGAGCGTGCGGATGTCCACGCCCTCCAGCGCATGCAGCGCATCGCCATGCGCGCGTTCGGTGGCGATCACCTGCCAGCCGCGCGCCTTGAACTCTTTCGCCAGCCCGAGCCCGATACCGCGCGATGCGCCGACGATGAGAATGGTCTTGCTCATGGAAATCTCCTTCAGGCAGGGTCGATCAATGTCTTCAGGTTCATGAATTCATGCAAGCCATATTCGGATAATTCGCGCCCGTGGCCTGAACGTTTGATGCCGCCGAAGGGCGCTTCGACGCGCGATCCGTTGATGCCGTTGAATGTGGTCATGCCTGCTTCAATGGCATTCGCGAAATGCTCTCGTTCGGCAGGGTCGTTGGTCCAGACGGCAGAGCCGAGGCCGAATGGGGTGGCATTTGCGATAGCGGTCGCGTGGTCCATATCGCGCGCCTTGTAGAGTTGGCCGACTGGTCCGAAGATTTCCTCCATGCCGGTGGCGCTCATCGGATCGACATCGGTGAGCAGGCCTGCGGTCATCCAGGCGCCGGGACGGTCGATAATCTCGCCGCCAAACGCCAATGTTGCGCCTTCGACTTGTGCTGCGGCGACCTGCTTCAGCACGGTGTCGCGCTGGCTCACGCTCGATAACGGCCCAAGTTCGGTTGCATCCTCCATTGGATCGCCCGGCTGCACGGCCTTGAAGGCGGCGAAGAATTTCTCGGCAAAACTATCGAAGATATCGGCATGGACCACGGTGCGCTTGCCGCAGATGCAGGACTGGCCGTTGTTCTGGATTCGCGCAAAAACCGCCGCCTTGGCCGCCGCGTCGAGATCGGCGCTGGGCATGACGATGAACGGATCCGACCCGCCCAGTTCCAGCACCACTTTCTTCAAATGCTTGCCTGCCTGAGCGGCAACCGCGCTGCCTGCGCCTTCGCTGCCTGTCAGCGTTGCGGCAGCCACGCGATTGTCGGCGATTATGCCTGCAATGGGGTCGGAAGAAATGCAAAGGTTCTGGAACAGTCCTTCCGGCCCGCCCGCCTCCAGCACCAGCTCCTCCATTTTCGCTGCCACGCCCTGCACCAGGCTGGCGTGTTTGAGCAGGCCGACATTGCCAGCAAGGATGGTGGGCGCGAGGAAGCGGACCACCTGCCAATAAGGGAAGTTCCACGGCATCACTGCCAGTACCGGCCCCAGTGGCAGCCAGCGCCCTTCGGCGTGCCCGCCACCCGAAAGCTCCCAATGGCGCGATGCGAGCATCGCCGGACCATTCTCGGCAAGATGCCGGAACAGGCTGGAACATTTCGCCACTTCTGCACGCGCCTGAGTGATCGGCTTGCCCATTTCGGTGACCGCCAGCCGCGCCAGCTCCTCCTGCTGCGCGGCATAGAGATCGGCCAGCTTCGCCAGCACGTCGAGCCGTCGTGCAATCGGGCTGGCGCGCCATGCATGATAGGAGGTCGATGCCGCTTCGAGTTTCGCCTCGATCCCGGCAGCATCGAGCGTTGTGTATTCTGCGATGGCTTCGCCCGTCGCCGGGTTGATGGTGGTGATCACAGAAACGCTCCTAGCCATTACATCCGATCAATGGGCACAGCGAGCAGCTGTTCCGGGGCTATTTCCGCCTAAACCGAAAATACCACACCTCGTGACCATAGGTGGTGCGCGCCTTGTGTTCGTAACGCGTTTCGCACCAGCCCGAGGGGCGGGTTTCCCAATCGGAGCGTGAGGCGGCCAGCCATTCGAACTCGTCCGTGAAGCGCCGCATCACCATCAGCGCATGACGCAGATAGACCGGGTGGTCGGTGCCAAAGCGGAATTCGCCGCCGGGCTTGAGCTTGTCGGCGAACATCCGCACCGGCCCGTCATTCATCATCCGCCGCTTGGCGTGCTTGGCCTTGGGCCAGGGATCGGGGTGGAGCAGATAGAGCATGGTCAGCGCGCCATCGGGCACGCGCGCCAGCGCCTCCAGCGCATCGCCGTGCTGGATTCGGACATTGGCAAGTTTGCCATCGCGCACATGGGTCAGCGCCTGCGCCACGCCGTTGACGAAAGGCTCGGCCCCGATGAAGCCGTGATCGGGCAGCAGATCGGCGCGATAGGCCATATGCTCGCCCCCGCCGAAGCCGATCTCGAAATGCAGCGGCCGGTCGAAACCGAACAGCCGTTCGGCGGTGACCGGGCCTTCCGCGGGCACGGCGATCTGGGGCAGCAGATTGTCGACCAGATCCTGCTGGCTCTTGCGCAGCGGCTTGCCCTGACTGCGGCCATAAAGCCGGCTCAGCGTGGTCGGATCGCCTTCCTTGTAAGCACTCATGCGGGCGCCGTTAGAGCCCGCTGTGCCGGTGTGTAAAGCGTCGTCCCGCCGGAGTCCGCCGAAACGAGGTGCGGCGGAGTATGCCCTTGATATGGTGCCAGGCCTCCAGCGGCCTTAGGGTAGCCGCCGGCTTCCATGCTGGCGGCGGCATGGAGCGCGCCGGATTGTCCTCGTCTGGCGACAGCCAGCCCTGGTGGGCGACGAAGTCCAGCGCTTCGGGAGAATCGGTGAAATGGGCCATGAAGTTCCTCCTCTGGAGCCAATTCATTGTGCACTGCACAATAGGTATTCGCCAGAGGCTGTTCGATTGGATTGCACGCAAGTGCGGTTGCGTCATTTCGCACAATTGCGCCAAACCACTGTTTTCGAGAAGAAACGCCCAGATCGAAAAAGGGCTGATTTGGCCATTCAAATGGCAGATTGCCGGATTTGCATTGCATCACGCGCTTCTGCCTGGTCTTCGGACCTGCCCGTCCAGCGGGAACAAACCAAAAAAATTGGGATGGACGCATGGGGCGGCTTGTGATGACATCGGCCCATGCCCGCCCCGAAGCTATCGCCCGGTACGATCGACGCCCTGTGCGAAAAGGAACTCGAAATCCTGCATCTGCTGGCGCGCGGGCATACGGCCAAATCGATTGCCAGCAGCCTCGGGCGTTCTGAAACTGCGATCAACGAACGGCTGCGCGAGGCGCGCCGCAAGACCGGAATAGGCAGCAGCCGCGAGCTGGCGCGGATCCTGGCCGCCCAAAAAATCTGGGACAAGAATATCGATCTTACCATGACGCGTTCGGCGAACGACACTTTGGAGCAGGCCCCCGATACGGGTCGCCCAAGGTCGAAAGGAACACGTCTCATGCTTTATTCGATTGCTGTAGCTGCTGCTGGACTCATGCTCTATGCCGCAGGAACATCGGATCAAATTGGCCCCGCCCGGCAAGCTGCTTCGGTTGCCGCAGCACCATCACCGCTCGAGGGAAGCTGGTCGCTCGACATCGAGCGCATCCCGGTCGCAGATCGGCCCCAGCGCGTCACCATCAGCTTTGCCCAATCGCCCGAACGGCAATGGACCACCGAAGTCGAGATCGCTGCGCCCGATGGTGCAGTCACCCGCGCCAGCTCGACAGCGGCGCTGGATGGCAAACCGGTTCCGATTAGCGGCACAATGCCGTTCATTGACACGGTTTCGCTGCGACAGCCGGCGCCGAACACATTGGTGATGACTCTGGGCAAGAGCGGAAAACCTGTCTCGACCCGCGTCTATACAGTCGCCAAGGATCGTCAGTCGATGACCGAAACGATCATCTGGGCCAGCACCGGCATTCCTGAAATGCAGACGACCTACTTCACCCGGATAAGCTGATAGCGAGCGCTCAGCCCCAGGCGGTCCAGATGCCATAGGCGCTGGTGATTGTCAGCGCGATGCCGACCATGATCAGCATCAGCTTGGGGCTGAGATGCTTGACTGCCCATCCGCCCAGCGGGGCGGCCATGATGCCGCCGATGATCAGGCCTATCACGGGGGCGGCGAGGTCCTCTATCCCGATGTGGTAGATAAAGCTGGCCGAAATGGTCAGCGTCAGGAAAAATTCGACCGAATTGACCGTGCCCACCACCTTGCGCGGCTCGGCGCCCTGGATCAGCAGATTGCTGGTCACCACCGGTCCCCAGCCCCCACCGCCTGCCGCATCGAGAAAGCCGCCGACCAGCCCCAGCGGCGCGACATGCTTCGCGTCCTTGAGCTTTGGTGGGTAGAGCAGCCCGCGCACGAGCAGCCACAAGCCGACGCCGGCGAGATAGACCAGCACGACGGGCTTGATCGTATCGCCATCGATCGATGTCAGCACATAGGTGCCCAAAAGCCCGCCGATCATACCCGGTATCAGCAGGCGGAAGAACAGCTTCTTGTCGATATTGCGGTGAAGCAGATGGCTGAGACCCGAAGTCGCCGTGGTGAAGCATTCGACCAGATGCACCCGCTGCGAGGCGAGGGCAGGGGGCACGCCCAGCAAGCCGACCATCAGTGTATTGGTGATGACCCCGAAGGCCATTCCCAGCGCGCCGTCGACCATTTGTGCAGCAAAGCCGATCGCGATGAAGGGCAGGATCGCCCACAGATCGATGCCGAACAGTTCCATGCGGGGGCGGACCCTTCACCGTTATAAAGGCGCGGATTTACGGCCCTTTGCAGGAATAGGCGATAAGGAAAATCATTGCGCTGACAAAGCAAAACGCCCGGAAGCGCTGGGCTTCCGGGCGACTCGCTATTCCCGTCCAGGAGAATTGAATCAGGCGGCTTCGGCCTCTTCATTCGGGTCGCGCAGCACATAGCCGCGGCCCCAAACGGTCTCGATATAGTTCTCGCCGCCGCAGGCATGGCTCAGCTTCTTGCGCAGCTTGCAGATGAACACGTCGATGATCTTGAGTTCGGGTTCGTCCATCCCGCCATAGAGGTGATTGAGGAACATTTCCTTGGTCAGCGTGGTGCCCTTGCGCAGCGAAAGCAGCTCGAGCATCGCATATTCCTTGCCCGTCAGATGGACGCGGGCACCATCGACTTCGACCGTCTTGGCATCGAGGTTGACGGCCAGCTTGCCGGTGCGGATGATCGACTGGCTGTGGCCCTTCGAGCGGCGCACCACGGCGTGGATGCGGGCAATGAGTTCTTCGCGGTGGAACGGCTTGGTGACATAATCGTCGGCACCGAAACCGAAGCTGCGGATCTTGCTGTCCATTTCGGCAACGCCCGAAAGGATCAGCACCGGCGTCTGCACTTTGGCGACGCGCAGCTTCTTGAGCACGTCGTAACCATGCATGTCGGGCAGGTTAAGATCGAGCAGGATGATGTCGTAATCGTAAAGTTTTCCCAGATCGAGGCCCTCTTCGCCAAGATCGGTCGAGTAAACATTGAAACCCTCGGTCGTCAGCATGAGCTCGATAGCCTTCGCGGTTGTCGGCTCGTCTTCGATCAGCAGTACACGCATGGGTCGGTCCCCCTAGCCCCGTTTGTCGTAACTCCCCGGTAAGGGGTGTTGTCACTTGTTAACCAATCCGGGTGTGAAGGAAAAAGGTTAACGCGCGGTAAAAGCGGTTAACGATTCATGTGTGATTTTTTGGACTCACATTCGCGCCAGCTTCTTGGCGCGGCGGCGTTCGGCGCTCGATCCGATGCCGATTGCCTCGCGATATTTCGCCACTGTGCGGCGGGCAAGGTCGAATCCTTCGGCCTTGAGCAGCGTAGCAAGCGCTTCGTCAGAGAGGATTTTCTTCACATCCTCCGCATCGCAAAGCGCGCGGATGCGGGCCTTGATCGCCTGGCTGCTGGCGCCTTCGCCATCGGCGGCGGCAACTCCGCTGGAGAAGAAGTATTTCATCTCGAACGTCCCGCGCGGGCAGCTGAGATATTTGTTGCTGGTAACCCGGCTGACCGTCGATTCGTGCATTTCGATCACTTCGGCCACTTCGCGCAGTGTCAGCGGGCGCATGGCGGAAACACCTTCGCGGAAAAAACCCTCCTGCCGTTTCACGATTTCGGTTGCCGTCTTGAGGATGGTTTTCTGGCGCTGGTCGAGCGCGCGGATCAGCCAGTCGGCTTCGCCCAATTGCTCATTGAGCCAGCTTTGCGAAGCCTTGTCGCGCGCACCGGCCTTCAATTCGACATAATAGTCGCGATTGACCACCAGCCGCGGCAGGCTCGCTTCATTGATGCGGATGATCCAGCCGCCCCTGTCGCCTGCGGTAACCAGCACATCGGGCACCACCGCCGCTTCACGCGATCCGCCATAGCGATGTCCGGGCTTCGGGTCATAGCCGCGCAATTCGGCGAGCATGTCGGCAAAATCTTCGTCATCGACATCGCATAGCCGCTTGAGACGCGCGATATCGCCACTGGCCAGCAGATCGAGATGGTCGAGCAGCCGCGCCATACAGGGATCGTAGCGGTCGGCCTCCTTGGCTTGCAGCGTGAGGCATTCGGCAAGATTGCGCGCGCCGACACCGGTGGGGTCGAGCGACTGGACGAGTTCGAGCGCACGTTCCACTTCGGCCAGCGGCACGCCGAGATTGTCCGCCAGTTCGCGCAATGTCGCCTGGAGGTAGCCCGCTTCGTCAAGCTCGTGGATGATGCGGTGCGCCACCAGTGCCTCGCGCGAGTCATGCGCCAATGCGCCGATCTGTTCGCACAGATGCTCGGCCAGGCTCGGTCCGTCGCCCATGCGGTTTTCGAGATCGGGCAGTTCCTCGCCGAAACTGCCCGTGTCTGCCGCACGGCTCCAGTCGCCTGCATCGCCGGGCGCGGCCTCGGGGTCGAGTGCGTGCTGCGCGATATCGAGCGCGCTTTCACCATCGGGACCCGGCGCGGCATCATGTTCTGCAGCCGCGGTATCGGGCGGATCCTCGCCCGCTTCGCGCCGCACTTCGCCTATTTCGAGCAGTGGATTGCTTTCCAGCGCTTCGGCAACAAAGCTTTCGATTTCGAGATTGGACAGCGCCAGCAGCTTGATCGCCTGCTGCAACTGCGGCGTCATCACCAGCGATTGGGTTTGCCTGAGGTCTAGCCTCGGACCGAGCGCCATGATTCAGCTCCGGCCGGTTACCTGCGTCACAGCGTGAAGTTCTCGCCAAGGTAGAGGCGCTTCACATTCTCGTCTGCCACCAATGCCTCGGGCGTTCCGGCGAACAGTACCTGCCCGCCATAGATGATGCAGGCGCGGTCGACGATTTCGAGCGTCTCGCGCACATTGTGGTCGGTGATCAGCACACCGATGCCGCGCGTCTTGAGGTCTTTCACCAGATCGCGGATGTCGCTGATCGACAGCGGATCGATACCGGCGAAGGGTTCGTCCAGCAGCATGATCGATGGTTTCGCCGCCAGCGCGCGGGCGATTTCGCAGCGCCGCCGCTCGCCGCCCGAAAGCGCCATGGCCGGACTTGTGCGCAGTCGCTGTAGCCCGAATTCGTCAAGCAGACGATCAAGCTCCTTCTCCCGCGTTTCGGAATCGGGCTCGACCATTTCGAGCACGCAATTGATGTTCTGTTCAACCGTCATGCCGCGGAAGATGCTGGTTTCCTGCGGCAGATAGCCCAGACCCAGAATTGCACGGCGATACATCGGCAGCTTGGTCACATCCTCACCATCCATCAGGATGCGACCGGAATCGGGCCGGACGAGGCCCATGATCGAATAGAAGCAGGTGGTCTTGCCTGCGCCATTGGGACCAAGCAGGCCGAGCACTTCGCCCTTGCCCACGGTGAGCGAAATATCGGTCAGCACCGCGCGCTTGTCATAGCTCTTGGCGATCGAGATCACTTCCAGTCCGCCTTGCGGAATTGGCGGGGCGGCATCGTGTACCGCTTGGTTGTCGGGGCTCATCACTGCATCGGCCATGGCCGCGCCATAGCATGGCGGGCGGCAAGGAAAACCCCTGCCTGCCGCCGATTTCGACCAACTGGCAAGATTCATGCATGGGCGACAAGCGCCGCCGGTGTGGCTTTTCGTCGAGAGCGGCTTGCCAGTGGGTGACTCTTTTGAAACAATACGAGTCGGAGCGGGGAAAACGGGGAAGTGCCGATGGTAAAGGCGGTAGAGGAAAGTCAAGCGGCAGCAGCGCATCATCACGGGCGCGACTGGCGCCGGAGCATGAGCAACCATGTCGCCTCGGCGCTGATCGTCTATACTGCGCTGCAGATCTTCTCCACCGTTCACGCCATGGCCAAGGGTTTCTCCTCGATCCTGCCCTATGTCGCGCTGGTGGTGCTGGTGGCGGGCATTATCCCCGCCTGCCGCTGGTTCGAGCGGCGCTGGGTCAATCTTTCGGACGAACAGGCCGCCGATGAATCGTTGCGCCCAGCCTTCCGCCGCGATCTGGTGATGCTGTGGCTGCTTGCTATCGGCCTGCCGCTGTTGCTCACGGCATTCTTCAAGGCGCTGTTCGCCGCTATCGGCTGACCTTGCGCTGGCGCGCGGCTCTCTCTAGCCGGACCCCGCCAGAGATTCCGGAGTTACGCTTACCATGATCGATGCCCAAACTGCGCTGGCGCGCTGCCAGGACCTGATTGCGCTTGCCCGCAGCATGGGGGCCGATGCCGCCGATGCGGTGGCGCGTGCCGATGCGTCGGAAAGCGTCTCGATGCGGCTGGGCAAGCTGGAGGATGTCGAACGGTCGGAGAGCGAGGAAATCGGCTTGCGCGTATTCGTGGGCAAGCGCTCTGCCTCGATCAACACCAGCGATTTCGCGACCGAGGGGCTGCGGGCGCTGGCGCAGCGGGCGGTGGAAATGGCCCGCCATGCGCCGGAGGACAAGCATGCCGGCCTGGCGCCTGAAGCGGCGCTTTTCGCTGGCGATCTGCCCGATCTCGAACTGGCCGATGTCAGTGAACCCGATCCTGCCGCGCTGCGTGAAGCGGCAGTCGGGTGGCGGCATGAAGTCACTGCCCCCGC